>JAFTYW010000006.1 GCA_017461245.1 Oscillospiraceae bacterium | reverse complement strand
TCCGGTTTCTATTATTTTTTTAGGACTTGGTGTTTTTATACCTCATTCTATTCATTTTTCGACAAAGGGTAAAAGTGCCAAAAACCCTGTAAAATAAAGGATTTTTAAAAGTCTTGGTGAATACTTGACACGTGGAGACGATTTGGGTCGTGTGGTTATCCCGAAAGAGATTAGGCGCACGATGAGGATAAGAGAGGGAGATCCGCTGGAAATTTTTACCGACCAGAATGGAGAGGTTATCTTAAAAAAGTACTCGCCGGTGGGCGAGATGGGCTCGTTTGCGTCGCAGTATGCCGACGTGCTCTCTAAAGCGACGGGGCTTACCACCGTCGTTTGTGACCGAGATCACGTTATCGCCGTTTCGGGCGGGGCAAAAAAGGAGCTTTTGGAGCGCAGGGTCTCGCCGCAGCTCGAGGAGCTTATGGAAAGCCGCAAAAACTACATTGCCTCTAAGGACGGCAAGGAGTTTTTCCCCATCGAAGGCGTTGACAAGGCGGCGTCCGTCGCCTCTCCTATCGTTGCGTCGGGCGACGTTTCGGGCGCTGTGCTGCTGCTTTCAAACGGGCAGGGTGCCGCTACCGAGGGAGACAGCCGCCTTTGCACAGTCGCAAGCGCCTTTTTAGGCAAACAAATGGAAGAATAACAAAAGAAACTTCAAACCGAGAGGTTTGAAGTTTCTTTCTTTTTGAGGTATATATAATGGCGAATTTGTCAGTTTTATTCTTCGGCCGAGCCTTTTTGGCAGCCGCAAGAGCAGGAGCTGCAAGCGCCGCCGCAGGTGCTGCTGTCGGGGCAGCCGATGCACTTTTTGCCGCTCTTTTTGGCCTTTATAATATAGCCGAGCGCCAATGCAACTATCAGGGCCACTACGCCGATTATAATGAGATCTTCTAGCGCCATTTTAATTCTCCTTACTGTGAAACTGTTTCTTTTGCTTTTGCCTTTGCACCGCTTAAAGCGTACTCAGCCTTGAGCTTTTTGTCGGAATTTACGCAGAGGTAAATTACTACGCCTGCCATAGCAGCAACTGCGATAAGTCCGCCGATTGCGCCGCCAACGTTAAGAGCAGCAGGTGCGGTGATGAGTGTGCCGATGGTGTAGACTAAGTAACCTACTGTAAATCCAACGCCGAGCTGGAGACCGATGCCGCCCCAGAGCCACTTTGCGCTCTTCATTTCGCTGTTCATAGCGCCGATTGCGGCAAAGCAGGGAGGTGTGAAGAGGTTAAACATAAGATAGGCAAGTGCGGCAACCTTGGTGATTGCGAAAACCGAGGCAACCTCTGCGCCTGCGCCTTCCATAAGGGCAAGCTCTTCGGTGTCGATCAAGTTTTCAAGTCCGACAAAGCAAACTGCGAGTGTTCCGACAACGTTTTCTTTTGCGATAAAGCCGGTAACTGCTGCTGCAGCAAGCTGCCACGAAACAACGCCGACGATGGGAACAAGAATGTAAGCAAAGGGTCCCGCAATGGATGCGAGGATAGAAGCATCTGCAGTTTCTGCAGGAGCGAAGTTCCAGCTAAACGACTGCATGATCTGAACTGCGGTGTTGCAAACGAGGATGATGGTTGCGGCCTTGACTATGTAAGACCAGCCCCTACTGCACATCGACTTGAATGCTCTCCAGAAGGAAGGAGCCTTGTACTCAGGAAGCTCAATGATAAAGAAGGATTTTCTTGCTTTGTAGCCTGTGATCTTGTTTATGAGCAGAGCGCCGAAGAAGATGATCAAAATTCCTGCAAAGTACATAAGAGTACCAACCCAGGATGCCTCTTCAAAGAAAGCGCCTGCAAAAAGACCGATAACGGGCAATTTAGCTCCGCAGGGCATAAAGGGTGTGAGCATAGCGGTTGCTCTGCGCTCACGCTCGTTTCTGATGGTACGGCAG
This sequence comes from Oscillospiraceae bacterium, assembly GCA_017461245.1. GTDB lineage: Bacteria > Bacillota > Clostridia > Oscillospirales > Ruminococcaceae > SIG578. The sequence goes on along the minus strand of JAFTYW010000006.1, from coordinate 45,853 downwards.
GCCATAACGCCGGGGATGGCGCAGCCTGTTCCGATAACAAAGGGGATAACCGATTTGCCCGAAAGACCGACCTTCTTAAAGATGGGGTCAAGCACGACTGATGCACGAGCCATATAGCCGCAGTCCTCAAGAAGTGCGATGAGGAAGTACATAACCATAACGAGCGGCAGGAAGCCAACAACAGCGCCAACACCGCCGATAACACCGTCAACCAGCAGGGCGGTGAGGAGGGGATTTGCACCCTCGAGAAGTGAGCCGACCCACTCGCCGAACATTTCAATAAGTGTTACAAGACCGGGAATGGTAGTTCCGTTTTCAAACTCGTATCCTTCGGCAATCCAGGGGCCTACCCAAGCCTGCGAGATCTGGAAAACGAGGAACATTATAACTGCGAAAATGGGAATACCGAGCCACTTGTTTGTTAAAACAGCGTCGATCTTATCTCCGAAGTTTTTGTCCTTTGTGAAAACCTTTCGGTTCTCGACCTTTGCAACAATGTCGTTAACAAATGCAAAGCGTGCTCTGTCAGCAGCCTCTACGGCCTCTTTGCTTGTGAGGTCAACGTCGCCCTGAACGTATGGAGCGGCCTGAGCCTTGCCTGCCTGTTCGGCGGCAGCCTTTACAACCTCTTTAAGACCTGCGCCCGAGGTAGAAACGGTTTCAACAACGGGGCAGCCGAGCTTTTCGGAAAGAGCTACGGTGTCGATCTTGGTTTCTTTTTTGTTGTTAACGTCGGTCTTATTGAGCGCCACAACAACGGGAATGCCGAGCTCTAAAAGCTGAGTTGTGAAGAAAAGGCTTCGGCTTAAGTTAGTTGCGTCAACAATGTTGATGATAGCATCGGGATTCTCGTTCTTGACGTAGGAGCTTGTGATGCTTTCCTCGCTTGTGAACGGCGACATTGAGTATGCGCCGGGAAGGTCAACGGCAATAAGGCCCTCGCCGCCGAGGTTTTTCTTGATGGCGTGTTCCTTTTTGTCAACCGTAACGCCTGCCCAGTTGCCGACCTTTTCGTTGCTGCCGGTAAGGGCGTTGTACATTGTGGTCTTACCACTGTTGGGATTGCCCGCTAAAGCAATTCTCATTTTTGTTTCCCCCTTGGATTGTGTTTGGTTTTGGTGTCTGTACTGTTTTATAAACAAGTTAGCCGAGGCTAACTACAAACCGAAATAAAAAGCTGAGTAGAGGCCAAAAGCTTAGATAATTATAGCCTCTGCCAGCTCGTTGTCGATGTTGTACCTGCCGTCCTTAATAGAAACGATGCAACCACCCTTAAGGTGCGAAATAACGGTGATGGGCTCTCCGCTGTAGCAGCCTAAAGAAAAGAGAAAGGAGTTGAGCTCCTCGTCGTCGGTATCAATTCTCTGAATTATGTATTCTTTTCCTTCCTGTGCGGATCTTAAAGTCATTTAAATCACCTTGGTTTGTATCTCTCAGATTAGTTAGTCTATGCTAACTCCATGAATTATAATAGCACACAGCGCCTCTCTTGTCAATACAAAATTTACAAATTTTTGAAAAAACCGTGGCACTTGAAAAAAGCGGTGAAGTGTGTTACAATGATATAGAACTAATTTGAAGGGAAGTTTATTATGCGCCTGCAGGAATCTTCGGAGATGTATCTTGAAACCATATACGTGCTTTCAAAAAAGAATGCGGTGGTGCGCAGTATTGACGTTGCTGATTATATGGGCTATTCCAAGCCGAGTATAAGCCGTGCGGTTTCGCTCTTAAAAAAGAACGGCTACGTTGTAATGAATGAGGACAGCTCGCTTTCCTTGACTGAAATTGGAAAAAAGACCGCTGAGAAAATATATGAGCGGCACAACGTTCTTATGCAGTTTTTAAAAGGCCTCGGCATTGACGAGCAGACCGCCGATGAGGACGCCTGCAAAATGGAGCACGTCATCAGCGATAAAACTCTTGCCGCAATCAAAAAATTCGTAACAGAAAAATAGTATATTATATCAGATGCAAAAAGCGGGGCGATATTCGCCCCGCTTTTTGTGTGTTAGCAGACTTTTTTGAACATTTGTAGGGACAGGCCTCCTGGACTGTCCGTTTGCATGTTCGGCAAGCGCCCTGCGGACCGTCGGGGACGGAGCGGAGCGCCGAGCGGGAGTGAATGACAGTCCTGCGGACTGTCAGAGCCGTGAGGTGACCGAGCCGCAGCGAGAACGGTCCCTACAAATTAAAATTGGCGCGTGTTGTTAAATTTTGCCTTCATATATAAATATAATAAAAAAGGCTTGCATTTTTGAAAATGCGGTGGTATACTATATAGGAAATAACTTGAAAGGTTAAAGAGTGGGTCGCCCCGCTCTTTTGTTTTTGTCTGCGAAAAGCAGACGGTAAGGAGGAAAATATGGCCAAAACTACAGGCAATACCGCCGAAAAGGTTCGTGAGATCGTTTTGCCCGTTTGCGAAGAAATGGGGCTTAACCTTTGGGACGTAACCTTTGAAAAGGAAGGCGCCGACTGGTTTTTGAAGGTGCTCATCGAGAAAAAAGAGGGTAACCTTGACATAACCGAGGCAGAGGCCTTCAGCCGCAGGATAGACCCGCTTATAGACGAGGCAGACCCCATTGACCAGAGCTACTTTTTAGAGGTCGGCTCACCGGGGCTTAACAGAAAGCTGAGACTGCCCGAGCATTTTGAGCGCTTTGTGGGCGCTGAGATTACAGTTAGGCTTATCCGCCCTGACAGCGAGGGAAGAAAAGAAATTGAGGGAACGCTCGATGCATTTTCTGACGGCAGCATAAAAATCGGCGATATTGACATCCGCCTTGCAGATACAGCATTTGTAAGACTTAACGACTAAAATAAATTTTTTGGAGGAAACAGAAAAATGAATAACGAATTTTTTGACGCATTAAATATTCTTGAGCAGGAAAAAGGCATAAACGTTGAGAGCCTGCTTGAAAAAATTACGGTTGCAATCGAGAATGCCGTAAAAAAGGATTTCGGCGAGCCCGAGAATATCATCATTGATATCAACCCCGAAACCAGAAAGTTTAACGTTGCTATCCGCAAGGCAGTTGTTGAGACAGTTGAGAACCCCAAGGCTGAGATCACTCTCGACGAGGCTCTTACTTACAGCAAGCGTGCCAAGATCGGCGGCCACGTTGATATTAAGATAAAGACCAAGGATATGGGCAGAATTGCCGCTCAGAGCGCAAAGCACGTTTTCCGTCAGGGAATTAAAGAGGAAGAGCGCCTTAATACATTCAAGGAGTATCAGAGCAAGGTTCACGAGCTTATCAGTGCCAAGGTTGTCGGCATTGACGAGGCAAGAGGCTCGGTTACTCTCGATATGGGCAAGGGCGAACTTATGCTCCCCCAGACCGAGATGCTCCCCGGCGAGACCTTTAATATAGGCGATAGCGTAAGGGTCTACGTTGTTGACGTTAAGCGTAACCTTGAGAAGACTTCAAGACCGCCTAAGATCATGATCTCCCGCACACATCCCGGAATGGTCAAGCGCCTCTTTGAGCTTGAGGTTCCCGAGATATATGACGGAACTGTTGAAATTAAGTCCATCTCGAGAGAAGCAGGTTCGAGAACCAAGATGGCAGTTTACAGCCGTGACGAGAACGTTGACGCAGTTGGCGCCTGCATCGGTGCAAAGTCAACCAGAATTGACAGCGTTGTCGCAGAGCTCGGCGGCGAGAAGATAGACATTGTTAAGTACAGCGAGGATCCCGTTGAGTTTATTACAGCGGCTCTCTCGCCCGCAAAGCACATCACCAAGGTTGAGATAATCGAGAGCGACGAGGAAGATGTTAAGGCCTGCAGAGTAACTGTTGCAGATAACGAGCTTTCGCTTGCAATCGGAAATAAGGGACAGAACGTTCGCCTTGCCGCAAGACTTACAGGATATAAGATCGATATCCGTCCCGAAAGCGGATTTTACGGAGAAAACTAAAGCTTAAACAATCGGAGGGATTTCAGATGGCAGTTAAAAAGGTGCCGATGCGCAGCTGCTGCGGCTGCAGGGAAAAGCGCCCTAAGCGCGAGCTGATCAGAGTTGTTCGCTCGCCCGAGGGAGAGGTTTCCTTTGATATAACCGGCAGAAAAGCGGGCAGAGGAGTTTACCTCTGTAACGACAAGGCCTGCCTTTTAAAAGCTATAAAGAGCCGTGCGCTCGCAAGGGCTTTGGAGTGTGAAATTCCCGAGGAGGTTTACGAGCGTCTCGAGGGGGAAATGGAAAAAGATGAATGATAATTTTCTCTCGTCGCTCGGCATTTGCAAAAGAGCGGGCAAGCTCGTTTTCGGGTTTGAAACTATAAAAACCGCTATGCAAAAGGGCCAGGCAGTTCTGGTGTTCACGGCAAAAGACTTGTCTGAGAAAACTAAAAAGGAACTGCGCTACCTCTGCAGTCAGTTAGAGGTCGAGCTTGTTGAAACCGAATATGATATGCAGAGCCTCGGCGGCAGCATCGGAAAGAAAACGGGAACAATAGCCGTAACCGATGAGGGCCTCGCCGAGATGGTTAAAAAGAATTTTCGTAAGTTTAGGGAGGGCAACTAATGGTAGTAAAATATAAACTTAGTGATCTTGCAAAAGATTTTAATATTGACAGTAAAGAAATTATTGCACTTTTAGCAAAGCAGTATGACGATGCTAAGAAAACGGGAAGTACCTTGAACGAGGAGGAGCTTAACTACGTTTTCGAGCAGCTTACAACTATTCACGCAGTAAAAACTCTCGACACTTATTTTGCTGAGGGTGCTAAGCGCGAAGCTAAGAAGGCTGAAAAAGAGGCTAAGAAGGCAGCCGAGAAAAAGGCAGAGGCTCCCAAAGAGGAGAAAAAGCCGGTAGAGAAGAAGGCTGAGAAGCCAGCAGAGGTCAAGGCAGAGAAAAAGGCTGAAAAGCCCCAAGAGAAACCCGCAGAGAAAAAGACCGAGGTTCCCAAAGAGGAGAAAAAGCCCCAGCCCAAGCCTCAAGATAAGCCTCAGCAGAAGCCTCAGAGAAAAGAAGAACCCAAGAATAAGAAGCCTAAGGAAAAGTTTGAAAACGTTATCCGCACCCGCTCAACCGAGACCCTCGAGGTTCAGAAGCAGGTTAAAAAGGTCAACACCAGAAACGACTACGTTGACCTTGATAAGTATAACGAAAAATATGAGCGCATAGCTCCCAGCAGCTCTTATAACTCTGACAATATGCAGAGAAAGCAGAAGCTTGTGCAGAAGTCTCAGCAGAGAGGCAAGCCCGCTTCTTCCAAGAGAGAGACCGAGGCAGATAAACTGCGCCGTATTCAGCTCCAGCAGCAGAAAAAGGTTCAGCTTAAAGTCCTTATTCCCGATGAAATTGTTGTTTCCGAGCTTGCAATGCGCCTTAAGGTTACCGCCGCTGAGGTCATCAAGCGCCTTATGCTTCTCGGCGTTATGGCAACAAACAACCAGACCATCGACTTTGATACCGCATCAATGGTAGCTATTGAGCTTAATGCAAAGGTTGAAAAGGAGATCATTGTTACAACAGAGGAACGTCTTATCGACGATTCGACCGATAGCGAGGAGAGCTTAAAGCTTCGTCCTCCCGTTGTCGTTGTTATGGGTCACGTTGACCACGGTAAGACCTCGCTTCTTGACGCTATCCGTAACACCAGCGTTACCTCCACCGAGGCGGGCGGAATTACCCAGCACATCGGTGCTTACAAGGTTGACGTAGACGGCAGAGAGATCGCATTCCTCGACACACCGGGACACGAAGCCTTTACCGCTATGCGTGCCCGCGGCGCTCAGCTTACCGATATTGCAATCATCGTTGTTGCTGCAGACGACGGAATTATGCCTCAGACCGTTGAGGCTATCAACCACGCAAAAGCCGCAGGTGTCAGCATAATCGTTGCAATCAATAAAATGGATAAACCCGAAGCCAACCCCGACAGAGTTAAGCAGGAGCTTACCGAGCACGAGCTCGTTCCTGAGGAGTGGGGCGGCGATATTATCTGCGTGCCCATTTCTGCAAAGAATCACACGGGTATCGACGAGCTTCTTGAAATGGTATTGCTCACTGCAGACGTTAAGGAGCTTAAGGCTAACCCCGACAGACTTGCAAAGGGTATCGTTGTTGAAGCTAAGCTTGACAAGGGAAGAGGCCCCGTTGCAACCGTTCTCGTTCAGAACGGTACACTTCACTCGGGTGATATCGTTATCGCAGGAACTGCCGTTGGTAGAGTCCGCGTAATGACCGACGATAAGGGCAAAAAGGTTAACACCGCAGGCCCCTCTACCCCCGTTGAGATCGTTGGTCTTGCTGAGGTTCCCTCTGCTGGTGACGTATTTAACGCCGTTGAGGACGAGCGCCTTGCAAGACAGCTCGTTGAGGAGAGAAAGCAGGCCGAAAAGGACGAGAAGTTTGCCGCATATCAGAAGGTTACACTCGACAACCTCTTTAGCCACATCGCTGACGGCGAAATGAAGGAGCTTTCAATCATCGTTAAGGCAGACGTTCAGGGCTCGGTTGAGGCCGTTCGCCAGAGCCTTGAAAAGATAAGCAACGAGGAAGTAAGAGTTAAGGTAATTCACGGCGGCGTTGGCGCCATCAGCGAGTCTGATATTATGCTTGCTGATGCTTCAAATGCTATCGTTGTCGGATTTAACGTCCGACCCGACGTCCTTGCTGATAATATGGCTAAGGAAAAGGGCGTTGATATGAGAACCTACCGAGTAATTTATGACTGCATCGAGGAGATCGAGGCAGCTATGAAGGGTATGCTCGCTCCCAAGTTCCGCGATGTTGAGCAGGGCAGAATTGAGGTAAGACAGGTCTACAAGCTTTCCAGCGTTGGAACAATCGCAGGGTGCTACGTTACCTCGGGTAAGGTTACAAGACACTCCAAGATCCGTGTCGTTCGTGACGGTATCGTTATCTCTGAGGACGAAATTGCCTCGCTCAAGAGATTTAAGGACGATGTTAAAGAGGTCGCCTCTAACTATGAGTGCGGTATCTCGCTTGAGAAGTTTAACGACATCAAGGAAGGCGACGTTTTCGAGGCCTTCATCACCGAAGAGTATCAGGACTAATTTTGAAAGGATAAACAAATGGGAAGAAGTTACAGAACCGATAAGTCGGCTGAGGATATAAAATATGCCCTCGTCGAAATTCTTCGTAGCATTAAGGACCCCAGAGTTTCCCAGCTTTTAAGCATCGTGCATCTTGACCTTGCGGGTGATCTCTCGCAGGTCAAGGTGTATGTCAGTGCGCTCGAGGGAAGTGAAAAAACGCAGGAGTCTGTTAAAGGACTTCGCTCTGCGGCAGGTTACGTTCGCCGTGAGCTTGGCGCAAAGGTAAAACTTCGCGCAACCCCCGAGGTTATCTTTATTGCAGATAACTCTATAGAGCAGAGCGCTCATATTAACAGCATCATTCATAAATTAAACAAAGAGTCAGACGGAGGAAATGATGAGAACTGATTTAAAGTCAGCGGCAAGGCTTCTGCTTGAGCGCGATGACATTGTGATTTTGACTCACCAGAATCCCGACGGCGACACACTCGGCTGCGCTTTTGCCCTCTACTATGCTCTGACTGCCCACGGCAAGAGAGTGCGGGTGGAAAACGAAAAGGCTATCCCCAAAAAGTATAGCTTTATGTACGAAAACTACACCTATACCGATTTTGAGCCGGGGTGTGTTGTTGCGGTAGATATTGCTTCCACCTCGCTTTTTGGAAACGGGATGGATAGGTATATAGGAAAGGTCGATCTTTGCATTGACCACCACAAGTCCAACACCGACTATGCAGATAAGACCCTCTTAAACTGCTCGGTTGCCGCCGCCTGCGAAATAGTCTATGACATTATTTTGGAGATGGACGGTGACATTTCAAACGAGGCTCTGCTTTGCGTATATACAGGCGTTAGCACCGACTGCGGCTGCTTTAAGTATTCAAACACAACCGCAAAGGCTCACGATATTGCCGCCCTTGCAATTGATAGGCACATTGATGTTTACAAGGTAAATCAAGCAATGTTTGAGAGCAAGAGCAGGGCTCAGCTTGATATTGAGCGCATCGCACTGCAAAATCTTGAATTTTATCACGGCGGCAGATGCGCCGCTATCGTGGTAACGTACGAGCTTCTTAAAAAGACAGGCGCTGAGGAAAGTGACCTTGATGCCCTTCCTGCAATGACAAGGCAGATTCAAGGGGTCGAGGTAGGCGTTGTTATCAAGGAGCGCGAAAAGGGCGAGTTTAAGGTTTCAATGAGAACAGGCAAGCACCCAGACGCAAGTGTTATCTGCAGTGAATTTGGCGGCGGCGGTCACGCGGGCGCCGCAGGCTGCACCATTTACGGTGAGGCTGATGATGTTCTCAGCAAAGTTATTGAAACGGTAGGAAGGTATATATGAGGGATGGGTTTTTGCTCATAAATAAGAGCGCAGGATTTACATCCTTTGATGTTATTGCCAAACTGCGCGGAATGCTAAAAACTAAAAAGATAGGACACGGCGGAACTCTTGACCCTAATGTTACAGGTGTTCTGCCTGTTTTTGTAGGTAGAGCAACCAAGGCTATTGATATGCTCGAGCGGCAGGAAAAAAAGTATACTGCAACCTTTAAGTTAGGAGTAGAGACCGACACTCAGGATATCTGGGGTAAACAGATTGAACAGTCTACGCCTGTGCGCGATGAAGAGAAGATACGCGAAACTGTACTCAGCTTTAAGGGCGAGCAGATTCAGCTACCACCTATGTATTCTGCCATTAAAATTAACGGCGTAAGGCTTTACGATTTGGCGCGCGAGGGAATAAATGTTCCTCGCGACAGCCGCAAGATAAAAATTTACGAAATAGATTTCCTAGGCAAAACCGAGAACGAGGACGAATATAAGTTCTCGGTCTACTGCTCAAAGGGAACCTATGTTCGCACCCTTTGCGCTGATATGGGCGCAAAACTCGGTTGCGGCGCCACTATGACCTCGCTCGTTCGAACTCAGGCGCTGGGCTTTGACCTTTCTGAGTGCATCACTCTCGACGAGGTTCAAAAAGCGGCCGACGAGGGCAGGGCAGAGACGCTCATCCGCCCCGTAGACGAGCTTTTTTCAGATCTGCCGCCTATTACACTTACCGAAACTCAGTCCAAGCATTTTAAAAACGGCTTGGGCCTTGCGCCACAGAGGGTAAGCGGAGTTATTTACGACTCGGCTTTCGTTATTGCTGAGTGGCAGAGGTATTCTGTGTATAGTCATGAGGGAGTTTTTTTAGGCATCGGTCAGGTCGAGTATCCCAAAAGGGAGTTTAAATGTCAGAAACTTTTTAATATTGAGGATTAAAATGGACATTTTTTCGTTTGAAAACAACATAGGCACCCCCTGCGCCATTGCCCTTGGGTACTTTGACGGCGTTCATTTAGGTCATCGCAAGGTAATCGAGGCGGCGGTGGGGTATGCCGAAAAAAATAGAATAAAAAGCGCAGTTTTTGCCTTTGAGGACCAAAAAGGCGGCAGCAAAAAGTCTGTTGCGGGGTCGCTTTACAGCAAAGAGATGCGTATCGAGCTTTTCAAAAAAATAGGAGCAGACTACGTTATAATGCCCGATTTTTCAGATTTTTGCTCTCTTACCCCAAGAGAGTTTGTGGCGCTTTTAAAGGAAAGGTACGGCGCCTGTGCCCTTTTCTGCGGTGAGGATTACCGCTTTGGAAAAGGCGCCCAGGGTAATGTAGAAACCTTAAAAGAGCTGTGCAATCAGCAGAAAATAGAGCTTTTTGTAGAAAAAAAGGTAAAATTTTGGGGCGAGGATATAAGCTCCAGCCGAATTAAAGAGGCTCTTTTAAAGGGTGATGTTTCCCTTGCAGAAAAGCTGCTTGGCAGAGCATATAGCTTTAAGGCAGCGGTGGTCGGCGGCGAGCATATAGGCTCAAAACGGCTCTATCCTACTATAAATCAGCCGCTTAGTGCTGACAGTGCAAAAATAAAGAACGGCGTTTATGCCTCAAGGGCGCTTGTCGGCGGTAAAAGGTATAACGCCGTAACAAATATCGGCATCTGCCCGACTGTCAAGAATATAAGCGAGGCGGTAGCTGAAACATATATTCTCGATAAAAATTTAGAGCTTTACGGACAAAAAATAGAGGTCGAGCTTGTCGAGTTTTTGAGAGATGAAAGAAAATTTGAAAGCATAGAGCATCTAAAGGCTCAGATTTCTGAAGATATAAAAAGGGCAAAAGAGGTACTTAACTAAAAGAAAAGGGGGATAATATGGCAGCGTTTTTAAAAGGTCTTTATCAAAGATACGTTAAAGATAACAGCGCAGAGGAAAACCTTGTGCTATTGTCTGTTGCCAGCATTTTTCTCCCGTTTTATTTAAGCGCAGCAGTTCTTTTGTTTATAGTAGTGAGAGCGCTTTGCCTAAAAATCACCCGTAAAATGATTTTTTCGGGGCTTGATATAAAACTTGTAGCTTCCTTTGGAGTCTTGAATGTAATCACCCCGTTTGTCTTTAAAAACTGGCTTGGTGTAGCCTGCTTTGCGGGCTTTGCCCTTATGCTTGTTTTCGCTCTGTATGTAAGGGCAGTCATAACCGAACGTTTATTTAGCAAAATTGGCAATGTTATCGTATTTATGAGCCTAATCCCTGCCTTTTTCTCTACATTTATTTCTGACCCGAGGCACGATATGCGCTCTCCCTCGTTTTTCTTTAACCCCAATTATTACGGCGCGGCGATAACCTTTGTAATACTCCTGTGCGCCTACCGCCTTTTGACTGACAAGCAAAACAAAGCACTTTTGATAATCGCAATAATTGCAAATCTCTATGGTCTTTGGCAGGCAGACAGCCAGTCGGCGCTTTTCAGTATTGTATTTGGTATTTTACTGCTTTTGCTGTTTACAAAAAAATACAAAACCCTGCTTGTTGTTGGTGTTTTGGTGGTTTTGGCTGTGCTTGCGCTTATCTTTGTGCCTCAGCTCGATTTCCTACTACCGAGGATAAGCGGTGCGGCTCAAAATATAACAAAACGCGCAACCATCTGGCAGGCGGGCATACAAGGTTTCTTAGAGAACTTCCTGTTTGGCAGAGGCCTTATGGGATATGTTCAGATATATGAAAAATTCGGAGGGGCAAAGAATTTTCATTGCCATAACCTCATCATTGACCTGCTGTTGTCATTTGGAATCATAGGTGTCGCGCCACTTGCGGCGTTTGTTGTAAGACCCATTAAAAAGGCGTTCAAAAGCAAATATGCGCCTCTCACTTTTGCGGTTTTGGGTGCGGTGCTTTTGCACGGTCTGACCGATGTAACGCTCATCTGGATCCAGACCGGCGCTCTCGCCGCTCTGTTTCTGTCTTTCCCGTACATTAAGGAGGAGAGCAAGTGATTAAAGAAGCTCCTTACGGTACCGCTTACGGCGCCGAAATCACAAAATACACCCTTGAAAATAAGAACGGATTTGCTGTGTCTGTGATAAATTACGGCGCAACCGTTACAAATATCATTTTTGACGGCAGAGATTTAGTCCTCGGCTATGATAATTTAGAGGCCTATAAATCCTATAAAGGTTTCCTTGGCGCAACGGTTGGCAGATATGCAAACCGAATTTGTGGTGGTAGGGTAAAAATCGGTGAGAATGAGTTTCTCCTTACCCAAAATAACGGCGAAAATCACATTCACGGCGGTTATGTCGGCTTTGATAAGCAAAACTGGACCGTTACCGCGGCAACTGCGGGCGACGAGCCTTCGATCTCCCTAAACCACATTTTTGAGGATATGGAAGAGGGTTACCCAGGCGAGCTTGATGTAACCGTTACCTTTACCGTAACGGCGCAAAACTCCCTTAAAATCGAGTACAAGGCCATTTCTACCGAGGACACCGTTATAAACCTTACAAACCACAGTTATTTTAACCTTTCGGGCGGCAATATCTTTGAAACCGAGCTTTGTATGAAGGCTCCTTTTTACACCCCGGTAGACGAAAAGCTTATCCCGACAGGCGAGATAGCCTCGGTAAAGGGAACCGAGTTTGATTTTTTAAAGCCTCGCAAAATTGAGAGGGATTATGACAACAATTTCTGCCTTGAGGGAGAGGCTGACGAGATAAAGATCTCGGCGTACAGCCGCGAGAGCGACATAGAGATGCTTGTCAAAACCAGCGAGCCTGCTGTTCAGCTTTATACAGGAGCGTTTTTAAATAGCCCCGAGGGCAAGGGTGGCGTGCCTAATATCAAAAATGCGGGCTTCTGCCTTGAAACTCAGCACTATCCCGACAGTCCCAATCATGAAAATTTCCCCTCGACCCTGCTAAAAAAGGGCGAGAGCTTTTATAGCTTTACAGAATACATTTTCAGAAAAAGATAAAAGGCTTGGCGCTTCTGCGCCAAGCCTTTTTTGTTGACAGAGAGGGTGTTTGATAATATAATTTAATTATAAGTTAAATGGAGGTTTAGGTATGAAAAAATTAGGTTTTGGTCTTATGCGCCTGCCGACTGTAAATGGCGTGTGGGAAAATATAGATATGAAAAAGGCTCGCGCCTTGATAGACGAGTATATGAAAGAGGGCTTTTGCTATTTTGACACCGCCTATGTTTATCACGGCGGCAATAGCGAAAAGGCCTTTGGAGAGCTTGTCGCAAAGCGCTACCCGCGCGATTCATATCTTTTAACCTCAAAAATGCCCATCTTTAAGATAAAGGAAGTAGATGAGTACGAGCAGATCTTTGCCGAGCAACTTGAGCGCTGTCAAGTGGAATATTTTGACAATTATTTTCTGCACTCGATAGGCAAATCGGTCTATGGAAAGATAAAGGAGCACAAGGCCTTTGAGTTTATCGCAAGGAAAAAGGCCGAGGGCAAGATAAAACACATAGGTTTTTCCTTTCACGATGACGCTGAGACCCTCGATATGATATTGACTGAGCATCCCGAAACCGAACTTGTGCTTTTGCAGATAAACTATATCGACTGGGACGATGAAAGCATCCAGTCAAGAAAATGCTATGAGGTCTGCGTAAAGCACGGGGTAAGGGTGGCGGTTATGGAGCCGCTTAAGGGCGGTGCCCTTGCAAACCTGCCGGAAGATGCCGCAAAGGTGCTTTTAGAGCGTGAGCCGCAGATGTCTATCGCCTCTTGGGGTATCCGCTTTGCCGCCTCGCTTGAGAACACCATCGTAGTGCTTAGCGGAATGAGCAACCTGCAGCAGCTAAAAGATAATATGGGCTATATGAAAGATTTCAAGCCACTCTCCGATGATGAGATGAAGGCGGTCTTTAAGGCGGCTGAGATTACAAAAAGCACAATTGCCATTCCTTGCACCGCCTGTAAGTACTGCGTCGAGGATTGCCCTCAAAAGATTGCCATTCCCGAGTATTTTGCCATTTACAACAATCAGCACAAATTCGGTCTGCTCCCCGGTCTGCAGACTACGTTTAGAAACATTGCAAACGGAGCGGGAAAACCGTCTGACTGCATAGAGTGCGGTCAGTGCGAGGAGCATTGCCCTCAGCATATAAAGGTTATCGACTCGCTCAAAACAGTTGCAGAAACATTTGAAAAGTGATAGGAACAAAAATGGAAAAGCTAACCCTGAAGGCAAAAGAAATTCTTGAAAAAAACAAATGCACCTGCGTAATTTGCCGCGAAAACGAGGTTTTTGAAAGCAGCGAGCGGGGAGTAAAACCGCTTCTTGATTTTCTTGACAGCGGCACTAACCTTAAAGGCGCTTGCGCCGCCGACAAGGTCGTGGGAGCGGGAGCCGCATTTTTGTATGTGCTCTTAGGGGTACGCGAGGTTTACGCTCTTGTCCTCTCAGAAAGAGCCAAAGCGATCCTAATGCAAAACGGCATCTTGGCCTGCTATGACAAGCTCGTTCCAAAAATCCAAAACCGAGCCAAAAACGGCTTTTGTCCGATTGAAACGGCGGTGTGGGGGCAAACAGATCCAGCTTCAGCACTTAAAAAAATCCGAGAAACTCTTAAAGCGCTTGCAAAATGAGTTTTGCGTAAAATTCGTAGGGGCGACCATTGGTCGCCCGTTTTTTTACGGACAGTCGAGGACGCCTGTCCCTACAATTAAAACTGTCAGTCGTACTAGATTTGCAGGGAATGGGTCTATCCATTCCACTATGTTTAAACTAAAACACCCTATGACCACAATCATAGGGTGTTTTTTATTAAATCTAAATATTTGTTATCTTGCTTTTCCGAGGAAAAATACTGCGAGAAGCTGAGGACCTGTGTGTGCGCCGATGATGGTGCCGATGCGGGAATAGAAAACGTCCTTAAAGCCACACTCTTTTTTAAGCAACTCGCCAAGCTGTTTGCCGCCCTCGCTGTTGGCAGCGTCAGAAACGTAAACGGTCTGATTTTCAACGTCTATGCCGTTATCCTTAATGTACTGAATGATGGTGTTCCAAGCGCCTGCAGTTCCACGAGCCTTTGCAAAAACCTTAAGCTCGCCGTCGCCGTTAACGTGCATAACGGGGTAAATGTGAAGCGCCTTTGACAAAACGAGGCCCGCGCGGCTTACTCTTCCGCCGCGCTGCAGATAGGTAATATCGTCGGTTGTAAATGCGGCGTGCAGGCATCTGCGGTTGTTTTCGCACCAGTCGCCCACTTCCTCAAAGCTTGCACCGCCGTCGCGCAGCTCGGCCGCCTTAATGACCATAAGTCCGTTGCCTGTCGAGGTCATAAGGGTGTCGATAACTCTTATCTTGCGCTCGGGATACTTTTCGCAAAGCTCCTCGGCGGCAAGTCTGCCGTTATTGTAGGTTCCCGAAATTCCACTTGACATTGCAATGTGCAGAATGTCGTTGCCCTCTTTTAAGAGCGGCTCCCAGAAAGCAATGTAATCAACCTGATTTATCTGCGCGGTCTTGGGCATTTTTCCCTCAACCATGCGGCCGAAGAAATCCTTTAAGTCCTCGGGCTGCATTGTGTCGGTGTATTCTGTTTCGTCAATGTTGTATTTCATATAAATGGGCAGAACGTTTAAGCCTTTGATGTATTCTGCCGAAAGGTCGCAACCCGAATCTGTTGTAATAATATAAGACATAACATAAAACCTCCAAAATTTCTCTACTATAATTATAAATCATTGGATGTCAAAAATCACTCTATACAAGCGTCCGCAAATTCTACACTTAAATCCTTCAAAATAGAGTCAAGTTTTGAACTCTACCGACAGTAGAATCGCTAAAATGCAACAAAAACTCACTCGTTAAATGTAAAAATGTAGGGAACGGCCTGTGTGCCGTTCCGTTATGTTGTGATTTGCCTTGCGGCACGACACACAGGTCGTGCCCTACGGTTTAACACTTAATAAAGTGCGTTACAGATTATTTTATTAATGAACAAGCAAAACGCCGCTCATAAGAGCGGCGTTTTGCTTTATTCTGCGGTGTTTTCAACTTCTGCTTCTGTTTTCTTTTTGGGCGTTTTGAGGAATATCCATGCCGAGAAGAAAACGGTGATGGGAACTGCAAGCAGTATGCCGATGCTTCCGACGATCGCTTGAATTATCTCGACCAGCAGCATCTCGTAGTTTAGGAGAACAACAAAGTCGCTGGTGTATGCGGCAAAGAGCAGAATGGATGCCATTGAGCCGCCAACGTAGGCGAGAATAAGGGTATTTGTCATAGTGCCGATAGCATCTCGGCCGATGTTAAATCCCGAAACAACAAGCTTTTTAAAGCTCGGCTCGTACATCTGCTCCGAAAGCTCCTGTATCGGCGATGCAAGCGACATCGAAACGTCCATAATAGCGCCAAGCGAGCCGATCAAGATTCCGCCCCAAATAAGTGCCTTGAGGTCTATCGAAACGCCGCCCTCAAGCATTGTAAGGAACAGGTAATCTTGATTTAAAACACCCGTAATTCCAAAGGCGCCGTTTACAAAAAAGGCAAGCACGCCCGAGGCTAAAATGCCGCCCGCGTTTCCAACTATGGAGCAGAGCGTCTTTTTGTTCCAGCCGTTAAGAACGCAGAGCGAGGAAACAATAACAAAAAGCGAGATAAGGGTGGTGGTAAGATAAATGTTATAGCCTAAGAGCAGCGAGGGAATGTAGATCCAAAGCACTGCGATCATCGTAATAACAAGCGAAATGATTGTGCTGACACCCTTGCCCCTGCCGATGATGAGAATCATAATAAGAAATCCGCCAACCAAAAGAGCAACCCCAAAGGTGTGATTAACTCCTGCGTAGGTCCAGCCACTTATGGCGCTTGTGCCGTGATGCTCGCTCTGGGTGTAGGCAACTAAGATTCGGTCGCCTGGCTCAACAGGGTCGGGAACGGGTGGCGACATCTCGTCAAGAAGCTGAGTCATCTTGTAGCTTTCGTCCTTGTGCTCGCCCGTTTTAATGGTGGCGCTGAATATAACGGTCTTTGCTTCCTTGCCGTTAACGCTTGGCTCGGCAGTCGTTGCGATAACCTCCTCAACCACTGCGTGTTGAAGCTCGCTGTCGGTTGCAAGAGCAGGCTCGTATTTGCAGAAAAGGCTTGCAACAATAAGCAGAACAATGGAAATGACGACTGTTATTGCCTGCTGAAAGACGGTGTTTTTAAATAGCTTCAATTTTTCACATCCTTTTTGGTTTGCTCAGATAGGAACTGCGCTATATCCGTAAGGTGAGAAACCATATCCTTTTTGTTCTGAATTTTGACCGAAAGATAGGGAATAGAGGAATTTGAAAGGAAAACACTCCTGCTAAACTCTGAGCAGGCCGCCGCAAGAATGGGTAGAGAGGGATCTTTAAACTCGATCAAAACAAAGTCACTCTTCTGGCTTATCTGGGTTATTCCCGCCTTTATTGCTGCCGAGCGCAAGAGAGCTACCGAGATGAGCAGACTGACCTCAACAGGTGGTTCACCCCAGCGGTCGATAAGCTCGTCAACAAGCTCCATAGCGTCCTCGTCATTTTCAAGCGATGCGATCTGTCGGTATATCTCAATTCGCTGAACATTGTCCTCAATATACGAGTTTGGAATATGTGCCGAAATGGGTAGGTCGATAAGGCAGTCATTGTCCTCAGGCATTATCTCCTCGCCCTTTTGCTCGGCAATAGCTTGATTTAAAAGCTTTAGGTACATATCGTAGCCAACGGCGTCCATGTGTCCGTGCTGCTGTGCACCGAGCATATTTCCCGCGCCCCTTATCTCAAGGTCGCGCAGCGCGATCTGAAAGCCAGAGCCAAAGGCTGTAAAGTCACGAATGGCCGAAAGCCTCTTTGCCGCAACCTCGGAAACCTCTTTTCCCGGTCTGAAGGTAAAGTAGGCGTAGGCTCGCCTTGACGAGCGGCCTATTCGACCTCTGAGCTGATAAAGCTGGGAAAGCCCCATTCTGTCGGCGTCCTCAATTATCATTGTGTTGCAGTTTGCAACGTCAACGCCTGTTTCAATAATGGTGGTGCAAACCAGAATGTCGATCTCGTGGTCGACAAGCTTTTTCCATATATTTTCAAGATCGGTGGCCGAAAGTGCGCCGTGCGCCGCCGCAACTCGCGCGCCTGGGATAGCCTGGGCGAGCGCCGCCGCCTTTTGATCTATGGTTTCAATGCGGTTGTGCAGATAGTAGACCTGCCCGCCGCGCGCAAGCTCGCGCTCTATGGCGTCAAGGAGCAGTCGGCGGTTGTATTCCATAACAAAGGTCTGAACGGGGTAGCGGTCAAGCGGAGCTTCTTCAATCATTGAAATGTCGCGAATGCCCGACATAGCCATATTGAGAGTTCGGGGAATGGGAGTTGCAGAAAGGGTCAGCATATCGACCCCTGCATAAAGCTCCTTGAATTTTTCCTTGTGCTTAACGCCAAACCGCTGCTCCTCGTCAATGATTGCAAGGCCGAGGTTTTTAAACTCGATGTCTTTCTGCACAAGTCGGTGTGTGCCGATAACAATGTCAATTTCGCCCTTTTTAAGCTTTTTAAGTATCTCCTGCTGCTCGCGAGTAGAGCGGAAACCCGAAAGTAAAGCAATGTTTATAGGAAAGCTGTCAAAACGGGCAAGCGCCGTTTTGTAATGCTGCCACGCTAAGATTGTGGTCGGAACCAAAATGGCGCACTGCTTTGAGTCCATAACGCATTTCATAGCGGCACGCAAGGCAACCTCAGTCTTTCCAAAACCAACGTCGCCGCAAAGCACACGATCCATCGGAGTCTGCGACTGCATATCCCTCTTGATCTCCTCAATGCATCTTATCTGGTCGGGCGTTTCGGTGTAAGGAAAACGCGCCTCAAAATCGTGCTGCCAGTCGGTGTCCTCTGAAAAGGCAAAGCCTTTAGCTTGCATTCTCTTGGCGTAAAGCGCAGTTAATTCCTCGGCCATATCTCGAACAGCACGAGAAACCTTTCTCTTGGTATTTGCCCAGCTTACAGAATTAAGGCGCGAAAGCTTTAGGGTGTCGTCGGCCGATGCGCCGATGTACTTGGCAACCATATCAAGCTGGGTAACGGGAACGTAAAGCACGTCGCTGCCGCCGTACTGAATTTTGATGTAATCCTTTATAACACCCTGCACGGTCAGCTTTTGGATCCCTTTGTAGATGCCGATTCCGTGCGCCGAGTGAACAACGTAGTCGCCAATACTTACAGACGAAAGATCAAAAACCGCCTTGCTCTTCTTTTTCTTTGCCTGCGCTGATGTTTTTTCGCCCGCAAAGCTTATAAAGGTAACCTTCTCGTCGGGGTACTCAAAGCAGGCCGAGAAGGACGCGGCGGTGACATAGACTGTGCCGCCTACAAGCTCGGCCTCTGAAAGCGCCGAAACGGTTACGACCGAAAGCCCCTCTTTTTTTAGGTCGGAGCACAAAACGCCCGCAAGATGCTCTGTGGGAACTGCGATAACGGCAATAAATCCGTCAGCAAGCTGGCGAGAGAGCTGGCCCGAGAGAGAAGAAGGCTTTTGCGAAAACAAGCCCGACTGCGAGGCCCTCACCGTAATAAACTTCTTGGGCTGAATAAGCGGAAAGTTTCTTGCAAAGGTGTCCATAAGAACGCAGGAGGAAGCCGCTATTTTGTCTATAAACTCGCCCTCTGAGATGACCCAGCTGCCCTTAAGCGAAATAAGCTCGCCCGAGGAAACAAGGTCGCTGACCTGCAGCTGCAAGCGCTCGTTAAATCCCTTTGCCGCCTCGACTAAATCGCTCATTTCTGAAACGAAAACGGCAGAGTCAATAAAGTCGAAAATACTGCCCTTTTCTGAAGCAAGGGCAAGATATTTATCAAGGCAGGTATCCTCGCCGCTTTCTAAAAGCGCAAGGTCAGAAGCTAAGGTTTTGCCGCTTGGAGTGTCGGCACATTTTTTTAGCACCGAGCCAAGTCTTTCTTTTAAATCCTCGATAGAAAAAAGTGCCTCTCTCGATGGGGTAACGGTAACAGAGGGTATGCTCTCCTCGCGCCGCTGAGTGTCTAGGTCAAAGGGGGAGATGCTGTCGATCTCATCGTCCCAAAGCTCGATTCTGACAGGCTTTTTGTGCGACGGGCAGAACACATCAATAATGCCGCCGCGCACAGAAAACTGACCAACGCCGTCCACTTGATTTCTGCGAACGTAGCCGCCCGAAACCAGCGAGGCAGTAAGTGAGTCTATCGAAACAATGTCGCCGCTTTTAAGGGTAAAGCAGCTCTTTTTAAGTGTTTCGGGCTTAACAGAAAACTGCAAAGCCGCCGAAACGGGCGAAACCAAAACAGAGGCCGCGCCCGTCAGTATTTTAAAAAGTGCCGAAAGGCGCTCCTGCTCGTATTCTCTCGATGAGGTCTGCGAAAGGGAAAAGCAGAGGTCCCTTTCGGGATAAAAAACGGCGGTCTCCCGCCCCGAAAAAGCATTTATATCTCGGCAGAGCTGCCTACCTATGCTCTCGTTTCGGCAAACAAGCAGGTTTTTGCCGCCGAGGGTGTCCGCCGCGGCGGAAACTATGTGAGCCTTGTGAATGTCAGAAGCGCCGCTTAAGGATATCGGGGTGTTGCCTTTTCTTAAAGCGTCGGTGAGCGCAGAAAAAGCCGCACTGCCGCTAAGCAGTCCGTTTAAAAAATTCATAGCACCCACCGCCTTTCTTTTAAACTAATTTTAGCATTTTTGCGCGTCGAAAAAGGTCAGTTATACTTTCCCATCGCCTTTTCGCAGTCGCCCAGTATTATATCGCAAACAGCGTCGTAAACGCTGTCCATATTTTCAGAAATAATTTCTCTATCCTTTAAAGGCAGTGGAGAAAGCACCCAGTCAGCGAGGTCGTAGTCTGGGTGCGGTTTTTTGCCGACGCCTATTTTAACCCTCGGGAAATTCTCGCTTCCAAGGCAGGAAACAATGCTTTTAATGCCGTTGTGCCCGCCGTGCGAGCCTTTTCGCCTAATTCTGAGCTTACCAACGTCAAGGAGAACGTCGTCAAAAATAACGATAATGTTTTCGGCAGGGATTTTGAAAAAAGATGCAAACTGCGAAACGCTCTTTCCGCTGTCATTCATAAAGGTCTGCGGCTTTAGGAGAATAACCTCCTCGCCTGCCATTTTTGCGCGGCAATAAAGCCCCTGGAATTTGAGTTTGTCGGCATTTACCCCGAGCTTGTTTGCAATATGGTCAATGGCGCAGAAACCGACATTGTGCCTTGTTGTAGTGTACTTTGCACCGGGATTTCCCAGCCCGACTATCATAGCACTAATGGGACCCGAAGCCTTCTTTTTAAAAAACACTCTTTTCACACTCCGAAAACATTGTAATCTTAAATATGCCCAAACATTCAGCAAACCGCAAAATGCTTGGGCATACAAAAAAGTTTTTAATTAACCAAAGAGGGGAGAAACAGGCTTGTCCTCGTAGATGCGTTCGATCGCCTCAGCAAAAACGGGAGCAACGGGAACAACTGTAATTTTGTCGAGCTTTTTCGATTCGTCAAGAGCGATGGTGTCGAGAATAAAGAGCTCTTTGATGGGGCTTTCGTTTATCCTGTCAATCGCAGGACCCGAAAGAACACCGTGGGTAGCACAGGCATAAACCTCTTTTGCACCGCCAACCTCAACGATTGCCTTTGCAGCGTTGCAGAGTGTTCCTGCGGTGTCGATCATATCGTCAACAAGGATAACTCTCTTGTCTTTAACGTCACCGATGATGTTCATAACCTCGGAAACATTTGCTTTCTGGCGGCGCTTGTCAACAATGGCAAGGGGAGCCTCAAAGCGAGCTGCAAAGTTTCTTGCTCTGGTAACAGAACCAAGGTCGGGGGAAACTACAACGAATTCCTCTTTGCAGTTTTTAAATTTGTTGCAGAAGAACGGAGCTAAAATGGGAACACCTAAAAGGTTGTCAACAGGGATGTTGAAGAAGCCTTGAATCTGGGGAGCGTGCAGATCCATTGTAAGAACTCTGTCAGCGCCTGCTGCGGTAACAAGGTCAGCTACAAGCTTTGCCGAAATGGGATCGCGGGCCTTAGATTTTCTGTCCTGTCTTGCATATCCGAAATAGGGGATAACCGCGGTTACTCGACCTGCGGAAGCTCTCTTAAATGCGTCGAGCATAATGAGAAGCTCCATAAGGTTGTCGTTAACAGGGCTGCAGGTAGACTGAACAACGAAAACGTCCGATCCACGAACGGATTCCTGAATGGAAACCGAGATCTCACCGTCGGAAAATTTGGTTACAGTAGATTTTCCTAAAGGGAGACCCAGCCTTGATGCGATCTGTGATGCAACATCGGGAATGGAATTGGCTGCAAAAATCTTAATATCCTTGCCGTGCAGATTCATGTTTTTTAACTCCGTTTCTTTGGTATATTCTGTTTTTTGTGTACTGATCAATACAACTATATATATTCTAACACATAAAATAAATTCTGTCTATACAGAAAAAGCGACATAATATAAATTTTTACAAAAAAATATCTATAGATATTGCTAATTCAAAATGGAGTAAAGCGAATCAGATAAATCCGAAAGCTCTTTTAGTGTAAGAGCCTCAGCTCGCGCGAGGGGAGAAATACCGACCGACTCAAGAATTTCTGTGACCTTTGCTTTTTCAAGATGCAGGGTGGCTGAAACCGAGTTTGCAACGGTCTTGCGCCGCTGGGCAAACGCCGCCTTTACGCATTTAAAGAAAAATGCATCGTTTTTAGGAGAGATCGGCGGCTTGTCCAAAATTTTAAGCGAGATGACCGCCGAGTCCACCTTTGGCGGCGGCAGAAAGCTGTCTCTGCCAACACCAAACAGAATTTCAGGTTTAGAGTAGAAGCTCACCGCCGCCGAAACAGCACCGCACTCTCTGTCACCAGGGGCGGCGCAAAGGCGCTCTGCCGCCTCCTTTTGCACCATAACGGTGATGTTGTCAAGCGGCAGCTTTTCCTCTAAAAGCCCCATTATGATAGGAGAGGTTATGTAGTAGGGCAGGTTTGCGCAAACTGCTACGCGCATTCCCTCAAACTTTTCCTTTATAAGCGCGTGAAGGTCAAGCTTCATAGCGTCGCCGTGTATAACTTCTGTGTTGTCGCAGTCAGAGAGGGTTTCCTTTAGGATAGGGATGAGCCTCTTGTCGAGCTCTATCGCAACAACCTTTTTAGCACAGCGCGAAAGCTCCCTTGTCAGCACCCCAATGCCGGGGCCGATCTCAATAACGCCGAAATCTTTGTCAGTTCCCAGCGCAAGCTCTGCCATTTTGGGACAGACTGAGCCGTCGACAATAAAGTTCTGTCCCAGCTCCTTTGAAAACTTAAAACCGTGCTTTGATAAAAGCGATTTTATGTAGCTAATGTCTGATAACTGCATTTTTATCTCCCTTTTAAGAAAAATATGTTAAATGAAAAATTACTGTTGCATAAAGTCGAAATATAAAGTAAAATAGAATTAACAAAATCAGCGGAGGGGAATTATGAGAAGAGATAAGGTAAATTACTATCTTGATATCGCAGAAGCAGTTCTTGAGAGAGGAACCTGCCTGCGCCGCAAATTCGGAGCCATTATAGTTAAAAATGACGAGATCATTTCCACCGGATATGTCGGAGCCCCCAGAGGTAGAAAAAATTGCAGCGATATGGGTCACTGCATCCGCGAGGAGCTTTCGATCCCCAGCGGAGAGAGATACGAGCTTTGCCGCTCGGTTCACGCCGAGGCTAACGCCATCATCAGCGCCTCGAGAAACGCTATGCTCGGAAGTACACTTTTCCTTGCCTGCCGCGATGCTAAAACAGGCGAGGTTGTGCCTAACACCGTTCCCTGCTCAATGTGCAAGCGCCTTATCATAAACGCAGGCATCGAAAAGGTTTACGTTCGTGATACTGCCGATGATTATCGAGAGCTGCAGGTGCGCGACTGGGTCTATTACGATGAGTCGCTTGAAGATCATAGAGGTTATTAAGTCTTAAGGCGGAGGAGCTTTCCTCCGCTTTTTTATTTTATCCCGCTTAGGTCAAAGTCGGGGATAAAACCGCTCTCGGCAGAACTAAGTTCCTGCGTAAAGCCCTGTATTTCAGGATAGCGGCTCAGCGCCTTTTTTGCCGAGATAAGCTCCCGCTCGGTAATGCGCCTGTTTATTTCGGGATAAGCGTCCAAATCGCCGCAAGGCGTGTACTGCGCCATAAGGCTAAAGAGCATCTTTCTGCCCTCGCCTAAAAGCTGGGCAAAGGAGCGGATAACTCCCTTTGTGTTTATAAGGTTGTTTGGAAGTATTAGGTGCCGCACCAAAACGCCTTTTTTAAGCAGTCCGTTTTGGTCAAACTCGTAGTCTCCGACCTGCTGATACATCTCTTTTATTGCGGTAATATTCACCTCGGGATAGTCGGACGCATGGCTGTAGCGCTCTGCAACAGAAGCGATGCTGTATTTCATATCGGGCATATAAATATCAATAAGTCCTTCAAGCTCTTTTAAGGACTCAGCCTTTTCGTAGCCGCCGCAGTTGTAGATAACAGGCACAGGCAATTTAGGATAAAGTGCCTCTTTTATCTGCGGGATAAAATGTGTCGGTGTTACAAGCTCTATGTTGTGCGCACCGCTTTCAATAAGATTTTCAAAAATGGCTCTGAGCTCGCTTATAGAAACCTCTTTGCCAAATCCGCCGCGGCTTATCTTGTCATTCTGGCAGTAGACACAACCGAGATTGCACCCCGAGAAGAAGACCGTTCCCGCGCCTCTATCGCCGCTTATAACAGGTTCTTCCCAAAGGTGTAGAGCGGCCCTCGCTATTTTTATGTTGTTTCCCGATCTGCAAAAGCCGCCGAAAGTAATTCTGTCGGCAGAGCAATTTCTCGGGCAGATATTACACAAACTCATTTACTCAGCGCCTTTTAAAAAAATGCAGCTTAATTGTATCACAAAAATAAAAAAAGTTCAATAGCGCCCCTTGCCTAAAGGGGAGAGGGCCGCGCGTCAGCGTGGCGAGGGGATTTAGATTGGTAAAAGGATTCAAAATAAAACAAGTGCCCTCGCGGCATGAGCGAAAAGTAAGATTTTCATATAAAAAGCAGTCCCCGTTTTGATGGGAACTGCTTTCATATAATATTATGCGGCGTAATGACTAACGGTCTCCTCAAACTCGGCGGGGCTTACAACATCATAGTAGCAAACAAAAAATGCTGAAAGAGGACCGTGGTTATGCTCTTCAAAACGGTTTGTTGAGCTTATCGCAACAACCTCGCCGCTCTTGAGCTTTACCGAAATGCTGTTTTTGCTATTATAGGCATCAAGCCCAAAGCTGACGCGCTTTGAAACCTTGGTGTTAGAAAGCTCGGCGTAAATGCCTTTAATTTCGCCCGCCTCTGTAATTTTCTTGACCTGAGAAGTGCCGCTCTCGCCTTGGTATCTTAATGTGATGTATTCGATCTGCGAAAGAGAAATATCTGCCGCGTCTGTAAGCGAGCGCATCGCGTGACCGAAAACAGACCATAACGATAGTGCGGCCACCAAAACGGCCATCACCAAAACCGACAATAGCACAAACGGAGCTTTTTTAACCTTTTTCTGCGGCATACATTTCACCTCGCATTTAAATTTCCACCTTAATTTTATGCCCAAAAAAATAAAAATGCAACGCTTGTACCAAATTGTAACCAAAAAACGTAAAACTGTAATCTTTGTGTAACCTATTGTAATTTTTAAGTAATCAAAAATAAAAGATCGCTCCTAAAAAGGAGCGAAAAAGAGGTCTTATTTCTTTTCAAATTGTTGCAGCAAAAGCAAAACGAAAACAGTGGTTGCGGCAACAAACACTGCGCCTAAGATCGCCGCTGTGTCTGTGGCAAAAAAGTTTTCAATTTTCTCGCCTAAATTTAAGAAAAAATCCGCCATAAGTCTGCACCTCCAAAGCCGTATGATCTATTTTACCATAAATATATAAAAACTGCAAGATTAAATAAAAAATGTTGCTAATTGCGCGGAAAAATGTTATACTTTTTATAAGTTACATTTTGAGGTGATTTTTTGTCTGGCTATAAGGATAAAATCAGAAATTTCAGCATAATTGCTCATATTGATCACGGTAAGTCTACCCTTGCTGATAGGCTCTTAGAGCTTACAAGCGCCGTCAGTCAGCGCGATATGAGTGAGCAGCTTCTTGATAATATGGATATCGAAAAGGAACGCGGAATAACCATTAAGGCCCGTGCCGTTCGCCTTGACTATAAGGCAAACGACGGTGAGAATTACGTCTTAAATCTTATCGACACTCCGGGACACGTTGACTTTAACTACGAGGTCTCCCGCTCTCTTGCCGCCTGCGAGGGTGCGCTACTCGTTGTTGACGCGTCGCAGGGCATCGAGGCGCAGACTCTGGCCAACACCTATCTTGCGCTGGAGCACGACCTTGAGATCTTGCCCGTAATAAATAAGATAGACCTGCAGTCTGCCGACCCCGAGCGAGTCGCGAGAGAGGTTGAGGACGTTATCGGCATTGAGGCTATGAGCGCTCCCCGTATCTCTGCAAAAGAGGGGCTTAATGTCGAGCAGGTCTTGGAGCAGATAGTTGCAGGTGTTCCCGCCCCTAAGGGCGATGAGAACGCACCTCTTGAAGCGCTTATATTTGACTCGGTCTATGATAGCTATAAGGGAGTTATCGTTTACCTGCGTGTTGTAAACGGAACTTTAAAGGCGGGCGACCATATCAAGATGATGGCAACCGGAGCAGACTTTGAGGTGGTTGAGTGCGGCTATATGGGCGCAAACGACCTTGTTCCAAGTAAGGACGGCGTGCGAGCAGGCGAGGTAGGTTACCTCACTGCAAGCATTAAGAACGTTCGCGACACCCGCGTCGGTGATACCGTTACCCATTACGATAACCCCGCCAAAGCGGCTCTCCCCGGCTATAAAAAGGTGAATCCGATGGTATTCTCGGGCGTTTACCCCGCCGACGGGGCTAAGTACGGCGACCTTAGGGATGCTTTAGAGAAGCTCCAACTTAACGACGCATCCTTTACCTTTGAGCCCGAAACCTCGCTTGCTTTAGGCTTCGGCTTCCGATGCGGCTTTTTAGGCCTTTTGCATATGGAGATTTTCCAGGAGAGACTCGAGCGAGAGTTTAATCTTGACCTTGTAACAACTGCGCCGAGCGTTGTTTATAAGCTTACAATGACAAGTGGCGAGACTGTTATGATAGACAACCCCACAAACTACCCCGACCCTGCTCAGATATTAACTGCGGCAGAGCCGATAGTCAAGGCAAGTGTCTATTCGCCGACCGAGTTTATCGGCGCTATTATGGAGCTTTGCCAGGAGCGTCGCGGCGTTTTCAAGGACATGAAGTATCTTGACGCAAACCGTGCCGAGCTCCACTACGAGCTGCCGCTAAACGAAATTATTTACGACTTTTTTGACGTCTTAAAGTCAAGAACCCGCGGCTACGCCTCGTTTGACTATGAGATGCTCGAGTACAGAGCCTCTAAGCTCGTCAAGCTCGATATACTCTTAAACGGCGAAACAGTTGATGCCCTTTCCTTTATAGTCCATGCCGACAGCGCCTACACAAGAGCTCGAAAGATGGCAGAAAAGCTTAAGGATCACATTCCCCGCCAGCTTTTTGAGGTTCCCATTCAGGCGGCCATCGGCGGTAAAGTTATCGCAAGAGAAACTGTAAGAGCGCTCAGAAAGGACGTTCTTGCTAAGTGCTACGGCGGTGACATTACCCGTAAAAAGAAGCTGCTTGAAAAGCAGAAAGAGGGTAAAAAGAGAATGCGCCAATTAGGCAGCGTAGAGGTGCCGCAGGAGGCGTTTATGGCAGTGCTTAAACTCGACTAGCGCAAAATGTCAAAAAATGTTGACAAAAAATCTCCCGTATGTTAATATTTCGGTATACAATTAAATATTTGTTCGGCCCTGCCGAACGATAGAGGCGCGGTTTTCATAAGTAGCCTGCAGAATGTGGGAAATGTCTGCAGAGGAAAGGGAACACCGCCGAAATCTGAACAGTCAAAATCCCGTTTGAGATTCAGGTTGGTTTTGCAGACAACATCTGCAAGACTGTCGCTTTTGCGGAGAGCTATCGGAAAACAAATTGTAAATTTAGCTGTGAACTCGCAAAAAGTGGGTTCACAGTTTTTATTTTGAAAGGAGAATTACCTATGCAGGCAAAAAAAATCATCTCTAAGGTGCTGATAGTCGCTTTTGTTATAGGCTTTGGTGTGCTTTGCGCCTTTACAGGCCCTATCACAAGCCCCGTTGGTACCCTTTGGTCGCTCTTTCCCCCGGTAATCGCTATCGGTCTTGCGCTGCTCACCAAGGAGGTTTATTCCTCACTCTTTATTGGTATCTTAGCAGGCGGACTTTTGGCAACAAACTTCAATCCCATCAAAACCATTGACGCCGTTACCTCGGACGGACTTATTTCAGCCGTTTCGGGCAGCGCAGGTATATTTATCTTCCTTGTGCTCCTCGGCGTTATCGTTGCTATGTTTAACAAAGCAGGCGCTTCGCAGGCTTTCGGTAACTGGGCAGCAAAGCACATCAAGGGCAGAGTGGGCGCAGCTATTGCAACCTTTATTCTCGGCGTGCTCATCTTTATTGACGACTATTTTAACTGCCTCACCGTTGGTGCAGTTATGCGCCCCGTAACAGATAAGGCAAAGATTTCAAGAGCAAAGCTTTCCTATCTTATTGATGCTACCGCAGCTCCCGTTTGTATGATAGCCCCCATTTCCTCCTGGGCAGCAGCAGTTTCCTCTTACGCTCCCGAGGGACAGAGTGGTATTGCACTTTTCTGTCAGGCTATTCCTTACAACTTCTATTCGCTCCTTACCTTTGTTTTCATCATCGCAATCACACTTATGAAGTTTGATTACGGCCCGATGAAGCTGCACGAGGCAAACGCTCTTAAGGGAGACCTCTTTACCTCGGGAACTGAAACCGATTCTGATGAAGACGTTCCCGCAACAAACAAGGGCAGGGTTATTGACCTTATAGTTCCTATTGTTGTACTTATCGGCATCTGCGTTTTCGCACTTGTTTACGTCGGCGGTATTTTTGATGGAAGCAACTTTATTGACGCTTTCTCAAACACCGATGCAACCGTAGGTCTTCCTTGGGGAGGACTTATTGCTCTTATCGTAACTATAATTTACTTTATGGCACGCCGCCTTGTTTCCTTTAAAGAGGCTATGGAGTGCATTCCCAAGGGCTTTATTGCAATGGTTCCCGCTATTCTTATTCTTACAATGGCAACAAGCCTTAAGAATATGACGGGACTTCTTGAGGCCGAGACCTTTGTTAAGGCCGCTCTCGCAAACGCAGAGGGACTGAGCACCTTCCTTCCTGCAATCATTTTCCTTGTTGCCTGCGGAATTTCCTTTGCAACAGGCACCTCTTGGGGAACCTTCGGTATACTTATCCCCATCGTTCTTGCAATATTCCCCGTTGGCGATCCTCTCGGCGTTATGTCGATGTCTGCCTGTCTTGCAGGTTCTGTCTGCGGCGACCACTGCTCGCCCATTTCGGACACAACCATTATGTCCTCTGCAGGCGCAAGATGCGACCATATTAACCACGTTTCGACCCAGATGCCTTACGCAATAACAGTTGCGGCAATTTCCTTCGTGTCCTTTATTATTGCGGCATTTGTTCAGAACGTTGTTATTTCGCTTGCTATCGCGGTGGTACTTACAGTAGCAACCCTGTTTGTTATCAAGCTCATCACAAACAAAAAAGAGGCATAGATAAAACGTAATAGTTTTCTATAACTAAAAGGTCAGATTCATTATGAATCTGACCTTTTTTGTTTGTATTAGAATACTACCAGGTGTGCTGGTAGTTCCAAAAAGCTTTAGCTATGCGTAGTCCCGCCGCGGCGGAAAGCCTCCCTCTGACGAGGGAGGTGGGCAAAATCTTTGATTTTGCCCGGAGGGAGAGAAAATAGAAGGGAAATATTCTCTCCCCCAATCTTTTGCTTCGCAAAAGCCAGCCCCCTCGTCAGAGGGGGCCTTGGGTAAGCATACAACCGCATTTGCGGTGGCGGGGCTGGTTATGCAATCGAAAGATAATTCGATGAGCCTATAGGCTCGTCCGGTGGTTATGACTCGCTTTTATATATCGGCTCAAACTGACTTTTTGGCTCAGAGAGTACTTCAAGCATAATCAATGCGCCAATACGAACCCCCTCGGTAAAGGTCTCTTCAAGCAAAATGTCCTCTTGGTTAAATCTCAGTTCAATAATCTTTTCGTAAAGCTGTTTTTCCTGTTTACTTATGGTTTCGATAAGCCTATCTTCAATCTCTGAGGAAAGCTCGTTAAGCCTGTCATATTCGCTGCCTTTCTTTATTGCTTTTTCTACAACATTAATATGCCCGTTATATAGTTTTTTGAGTATTGCCATTATTACAGCTCCTTTATTATAATATTGTCGTGTGTTTTACAAAATTATTACTATATAATTATACACATATTATAAATGGAGTGTTGATTTTACACGAAAACTGATGTGTAATTATTTTAATATACATTGGTTATGATGCATAGAATATAAAAACGGGGGAAATCTTGAAAGAAAAAAGCCCTCCTTGTGTAAAGGAGGGTGGCAGCCGTAGGCTGACGGGAGGATTGTATAAACAGTAGCAATCCCTCAGTCTTTTGCTTCGCAAAATCCAGCTCCCTTTGCACAAGGGAGCCTTTTTGTTTTTTATAAAATGTTCTGCTTAAAAGTATTCCTTTTTGGATTTGGAAAGCTCGCTTATGAAAAGGCGGTCAAGCTCGGAGAGCTTGTAGTCCTTGCGGTAGATCAAAACGTCCTTGTAAATCTTTTTGTTCTCATCGCACTCCTTTTGCACCAGATCGTAGCGCTTTAAAAGCTTGTCCGGAGCGGGAGAGACCCACATAAATGTTTCGTGATTTTCTGAAAGCACTTCAAACTGGCTGGCTCTCTCAAAAACGAGAATTCGCCTTGTAGTGTTGTCGGGCAGCTCCTCTTTTTTAACCTGAGCAAGCGATAGCGAGGGAACGTAGGGGTCGGCGTGAGCAACCTCAATGTATGGCTGCAGGTCGCGAAATCGTATCTTTTTAAGAGATGCGAGCGGACTATGGCGGCTTGTGGTAATAACGTAGTTAAACTTTGTAACAAGCTCACCTACAAAGCCTTTTTCCTCCAGCATCTGTTCAAAATATTTGTCGTAGTTTTCGGCATAGCGGATAATTCCTAAGTTGTAGTCGGCGTGAAGAATGTTGTTGATTGCGCGCGAGGAGTTTGTTTCTTTATAGAAAAGCTCAACGGCCTCGCTGCCGATTTTTTTAGTAAACTCGGTAAAAGCGTCAGAAATATAGCTTGTGCGGGGAACAGAAATTGAAAACTTGCGCTTTACCGCGTTGTCTGATTTAAAAATCTCTTCAACGTGATCGATCTGATTGAGTATTCTCTCGGCGTAACCGATAAATTTTTCGCCGTCTGCCGTAACGTGCACTCCGTGTGCCGTTCTGTCAAAAATAGTGATGCCGAGGTCAGCCTCAAGCTCCTTTATCGAGCGGCTTAGGTTCGGTTGCGCAATCAAAAGCACCTCCGAAGCCTTGTTTATCGAGCCTGCCTTTGCAATCTCAACGGCGTATTTCATATGTAGAACATTCATTTGTCCACCTCAAAAGTAGTTTATATATTGATTATATCATTTTTGATATAAAAGGTCAAATCTCCGCTTGTTGCAATGAATAATAAAATGTGATAAAATAATTTTAAAGAGAAGACCCAATCAGCCTCCCTCGTCAGAGGGAGCCGATAGTTAACGGTGTTTATTAACATGTAAAAGGAGGCGAGCGTATGGGCAAAAGGCTTTTTGTTGTCTTTTCGGCAACCCCGCTTAAAATGGGTACAATAATCAGAACTGCAACGGGAGAAAGATATAACCACGTTTCGCTTTCGCTTGATAAGAGCCTTGGCAAGATGTATTCTTTTGCAAGGCATTATAAAAGCGCCCCGCTATACGGCGGCTTTGTCTGCGAAACGCCTGCAAGATACCGCTATAAAGGAAAAACCGCCGAGATCTTTGTCTGCGCTCTGCCGATAAGCGAGGAGCAGTACTGCGAGCTCAGCCAAAAATTTGAAGAGATGGAAAAAGAGGGGCACAAGTATTGCTACAATCTTTTTTCTGCAGCTCTCGCTCCGATTTCTCTGCGCTTTCCTATTAAAAACTCCTTTACCTGCGCCGAATTTGCCGCACAGATAATTTCCGCAGTCTACCCTAAGGTGCGCGCAGATAAATTTTATTCGGTCGATGATTTAAGGCAACTTTTGTCAGCCTTTGCGGTTTATTACGGCGCCTTCCCGAATATCAAGGATAGTCGCCCCGATTTAAGCTACGAAAAGCATATTCCTTTTCGTAAGGCCTGCCGCCTGACCTTGCGCTCAGGTAAAAAACTTGTCAAAGCAAGCCTTAATGAAAGATTTAAATAAAAAAACCGCTCCGAATTCGGAGCGGTTTTCGCTTTATATACGCTTATTTGTAGGCTCTTACGATCTTCTTCATCTCGTCCCATTTCTGTTCCATTTCTGAGACCAGCTTAAACTGGGTGTGGCAACGGTCAAGATTGTGGTCGGGATAGTGGGTGCGGAAATATGTATCGCCGTCAAGATAGTCGGAGAGGAATCGCATACCGCACTCAAGAGTCATCATCTTTGCGCCCTCGGGCAGCATCTCGATCTCATTTGCGGTAAGCTGACCGCCGCAGCCCTCAAGGAAGCCTTTAACGTAAACCTCGAAAAGCTCAATGTCAAAGTGAACCTTGTCAAGATCCTTTTCGTCCTCGGCAGCGGTAGAAGCACCAAAACGAATGGAATCGCCGAAATCGTAAGCGGCAAGACCGGGCATAATGGTGTCAAGGTCAACAACGCAAAGCTGCTTTCTTGTGGCAGCATCAAGAAGAACGTTGTTCATCTTGGTGTCGTTGTGGGTAACTCTCAAGGGAAGGTCGCCCTTCTCAAGAGCGTCTGTCAGAACGTGGGTAAACTCCTCACGGTCTTTAACAAATTTGATTTCCTCGGAAACATTTTGGAGCCTGCCCGAACGGTTTTCCTCTATAGCCTTAAGGAAGTTCTGGTATCTTACAGGGGTGTTGTGGAAGTTTATGATAGTTTCGTGCAGAGTTTCTGCAGGGAACTCGCTGAGCATTCTCTGAAATCCGCCGAATGCACGGGCGCTCTCGTAGAAATCCTCTTTGCTTTCGGGAAGGTCAAGCGCCAGAGAATCCTCAATAAAGATATACATTCTCCAGAAGTCGCCCTCGGCGTCTACATAGTAACCGTCACCGTCAAGAGTCTTGATAACAGTTATACAACCGCGCTTGTAATCTCCACCGCTTTCGCGCAGCTTTTGTCTGAAAAAGTCGGTAACATTAACGATGTTTTCAATAACCTCGTCGGGCTTTTTGAAGATCTCCTTGTTAACTCTCTGCAGAATAAATCTGCGGATAACACCCTCGAAATCGGTGGTTACAAGGAATGTATCGTTAATATGTCCGTTACCGTAACGGCAGAGGTCGGTTACAACGCCTTTGGTTACAAATTTGGGGAAAATATCGTTTTTAACATTTTCGATGTTCAGCGGCTTCATAAAAATTTCCTCCGTCTATAATTATGGTAGTAAATGCTTAATCAATCTATTCTTCATTATAAACGAAACAAATCAAAAAGACAAGTCTTTTAGGAAAATTAAGCACAAAAAGGTTATTTTGTAACAATAATTACGCCGTATACCCCC
This sequence comes from Oscillospiraceae bacterium, assembly GCA_017461245.1. Classification (GTDB taxonomy): domain Bacteria; phylum Bacillota; class Clostridia; order Oscillospirales; family Ruminococcaceae; genus SIG578. Next base: position 12,789 of record JAFTYW010000006.1, on the reverse strand, counting down.
GGTCCTACGTGGGCGCCAATGGTAGAGCCGACCTGAAGTCTTTTGCTCACACCATAACCGTTTTGCTCAAGCTTGCCCTCTAAAGCGGCGCAGTTTTCTTCGCCGCAGGTGTAGAGGGAATATATCTCAAAATCGCTGTCGAGTTCAAACTTTGAAACCTTGTCAAGAATAAACTGCATGGCTCTGCCTTTTCCGAGGCATTTGCCGATTGCGGCAACCGAACCGTCCTCGGCGATGGTAACTATAGGCTTTATGTCTGCAATTTTGCCGACTGTGGCGGCAGTGCGGCTGAGCCTGCCGCCGCGGTAGAGGTATTCAAGGGTGTCAACGCCCGCAAAAATTTTAACACGGCTGACAAGATTTTGGCACTTTTCGGCAATTTCTTTGGCCTCAAGCCCCTCGGAAATGAGCCTTGCGGCATACTTAACTATAACCGAAATTCCGTGGCTCGCGGTTTTGGAATCGACTATATAAATGCCGTCGTAATCTACCATTGTTTTTGCAAGAACTGCGCCTTGATAAGTTCCGCTCAAGGCAGAGGAAAGGGAAATGTAGATAAGCTCGTCGCCGTTTTCTTTTACCTTCTCGAAGATCTCAACAAAATCCTGCGGTGAGGGCTGAGAGGTGTGGGGAAACTCCTCGCTTTTTACAAGAAGGTTATAAAAGGTGTCTGCATCGAGGTCAACTCCGTCGCGGTACTCCTTACCGCCGATGTTAACCTTGATGGGCATAAAATAATCGTAAGTGCTTTTCTCTGCCGCTAGATCTGATGCAGAGTCAACAAGAATTTTAATCATGGTTTTTCTCCGTTTCTCTTAAAGTTTATAGCCTGCTTTGTCTAACTTTTCAACTATTCTTATAAAGGTTTCGGCATCCTCGGGACCGATAATATCGAGTATCCCCTTTGCAACGCCGAGTGACGAGGCGTGGACCTGCAAAAACACATCCAGCTTTTCCTCAACGCACCTAACATAAAGGGTGCGTTTGTCTTTTTCGCCCGCCTGCCGCACAAGCAGCCCCTTTTTCTCAAGGGAATTTATTGTCCGGTTTACAAGGGACTTTAACATTCCCGTTTGTGCTATGATCTCCTTTATCGAAATAAGACCAACGCCGTCTTCTGTGTAGCAGCTGTATAAAAGCAGCATAACAGTCGCCTCGTTGTATAAAAGTCCTTTTGTTATTCTGTTATTTTTCAGTATTCCCGATAGCTTTACCCAAGCCGTCAGTAAATTGTATTCTGTGCTTTTCTCTGCCATAATTCTTCTCCATATAAAATTAGTTCACAAAGTGAACGATTTATATTATATACCAAAGCGCTCTATAAGTCAATAGTTTAGGGTAAAAAAGGCGAAAATTGTCGTTTCTACTGTAGGTAGAGAGACGATTTTCAACTCTACTCGCAGCAAAATCAGCAGTATATCGCGCCGCGCGAGAGGTAGGTTGAGGTAGGACTTCACAAGGCATATAATAAAAGCATAAAATTTCGGAGGCGAAAAAATGACAAGAACAAAACTTCGTGACAGGGTGCTGCCTGACTACACAAGAGGCGAGGAGATATTCAATTTCGTTTCGCATATAGTCGGCGGCGCATTTGGAATAATTGCGCTTATTTCCTGCGTGCTGGTCTCGGCTTTCAAAGGCAACGCCTGGGGCGTTGTCGGCAGCGCAATTTACGGCGCGGCGCTGGTGCTGCTTTACAGCGTGTCGAGCGTCTACCACGCCCTTAATAACAATATGGGCAAAAAGGTTATGCAGGTCATCGACCATTGCACAATTTACTTTCTTATCGGCGGAACATACACCCCGATCTTATTCTGCTCAATAAGACTCGTTTCACCCGCTTGGGCGTGGACTATTTTCGGTATTGTTTGGGGCTGTGCGGCTATGGCAGCGGTGTTTACCGCGATAGATCTAAAAAAGTACGCCAAGCTTTCAATGATATGCTATATCGGAATGGGCTGGTGTATAGTCTTTGCCGCAAAGGTCACCATCCAGGCGCTGCACCCTGCGGGACTCTTGTGGCTTCTTGCGGGCGGCATTTCCTATACCGTCGGTGCCGTTCTTTACGGCCTAGGCAGACGTCATAGATATATGCATAGTGTCTTCCATCTCTTTGTGGTGGCGGGCAGCGTAATGCAGTATATCTGTATCATTTTCTATGTGCTTTAGGTGAGAATATGAACATTCTATATTGCGGTGACAAAAATATCGCAGACGGCGTTTTGCTATCAAGCCTTTCTATTGCAAAAAACACAACTCAGCCGCTTAATATCTATATTCTGACGGCTTCGGTAAAAACACAGAGCAAAAGCTATGAGGCGCTGGGGCTCGATTTCGCAGATTTTTTAGAGGGTGCTCTTGGGGAGCCGAACAAGGTAAGCCTTTTTGACATTACAGAGCTTTTTAACAGTGATCTTCCCAAAGCGAATATCGAAACAAGGTTTACTCCCTGCTGTATGCTGCGGCTCTATGCCGATCTTTTGCCCGAGCTCCCCGACAAAATTCTTTACCTTGATAACGACGTGCTCTGCCGAAAGGACTGCACAGATTTTTACGAGCAGGATATAAGCGGCTGGGAGCTTGTCGGCGCGCTCGATTATTACGGCAAATGGTTTTTCAGAAACCGCCTGTTTTCAGCCGATTATTTAAATTCGGGCGTTTTGCTTTTAAATCTCAAAAAGATTCGCGAGAGCAGGCTTTTTGAAAAATGCAGAGAGCGCTGTAAAAACAAAAAAATGTTTATGCCAGACCAGTCAGCAATAAATAAACTTGCAAAAAGCAAAAAAATTCTGCCCCGCAGATTTAACGAACAGAGAAAGAAGCACGACAATACCGTCTTTCAGCACTTTACAACAAGCTTTCGCTTTTTCCCGTACTTTCATTCGGTCAGCGTAAAGCCTTGGGATAGCGAGAGACTGCACAGCGTGCTAAAAATATATGAATATGACCCGCTGATAAGTGAGTGGCAAAGACTCAAAAGCAAGCAAACAAAAAAGGAGACTTTAGTATGAAGACCCAGAATGAGATCCCCGTTTTTTTCAGCATAGATAATTCTTACGCCCCGTTTCTTGCGGCGGCGCTTTATTCGGCGCAGAAAAACTGCAATAAAAACAGAAAATATAGAGCTGTTGTGCTCTATCAGGACTTGAGCGAGGAGAATATAAAAAGGCTCTCGGCTCTTGCAAGCGAAAATTTTTCCATAGATTTTGTAGAAATGAAAAGCGGCCTTGACAGCATAACCGACAGAATGTCCAACCGCCTTCGCTGCGATTACTTTACCCTTACCATTTATTTCAGACTGTTTATCCCCGCAATGGTCCCCGAGTACGACAAGGGAATCTATATCGACAGCGACGTTATCGTCTGCGGCGACCTTGCCGAGCTTTTTGACACCGACCTTAAAGACAATCTTATGGGCGCCTGCACAGACCTCTCGGTTGCTGACGTTCCCGAGCTTGTAAACTATATGGAGAACGCCGTCGGCGTTAAAAAAGAGGAATACATAAATTCGGGCGTGCTTTTGATGAACCTTAAGAAAATGCGCGAGCAAAACCTCGAAAGCCACTTTTTAAACCTGCTTAACACCTATCATTTTGACTGCATTGCGCCTGACCAGGATTACCTGAACGCCATCTGTAACGGAAAAATTCTGTATCTGGGGCAGGAGTGGGACACCATGCCAAACCAGAGCGCCGAGCCGCTCAAAGACCCCAAGCTTATTCATTACAACCTCTTTTCAAAGCCGTGGTGCTATGACGGCGTGCAGTATAGTAAGGAGTTTTGGCAGTATGCCCAAAACTGCGGCTATATAGACGAGATAAAGGCATATAAAGAGGCCTACAGCGACGAGCAAAAGAAAAAGGACAGCGAGTGCCTTGGCCTTTTGGTGCAAAGAGGAAACGATATGCCTAAAAATGAAATTACCTTTAAAAAGCTTTTTGAAAGCGGAGTGAAAATTCGTTTATGATCATCGGAGAAAACAGAGAGGCGGTAATAAAAAATATTGCCGCTGCGGCAGAGAGCGGGAATTTTCATAGCAAGGTCGAGCTAAATGATCCCGTGCTCACCGCCGAGCAGCAACGCGCCATCACAGACGCCTTTTTGGCAAAGCGAAAGACCACCTCTTTTAAATTTAAGTCGTTTGTGGCGCGCCAGATAGCTAACATGCTTACGGCGGCAATAAACCGCAAGACTGAGATCAAGGGAATGGAAAACCTCCCAAAAAATCTCGGCGCCGCCATAATTACAAGCAACCACTTCAGCCCTATCGAAAACACAGTAATTCGGCATCTTACAAGAAAGCTTGGCAGAAAAAGGCTCAATATCGTCAGTCAGATAACAAACCTTGCAATGCCGGGTGTGATCGGCTTTTTGATGAATTATGCCGACGTTATTCCCCTCTCAGACGAGCTTCACTATATGAATTACGGCTTTTCCTCGGTGCTCTCAGAGCTTTTTGCAAGCGGCGAGGTGCTTCTCATTTATCCCGAGCAGGAAATGTGGTTTAATTACAGAAAGCCCCGCCCCTTAAAGAGAGGCGCCTATTACTATGCGGCAAAGGCGGGCGTGCCGCTAGTCTGCTGCTTTGTAGAGATGACTGACTTAGGCAAAAGGGATAGCGGCAATTTTAACAAGATCAAGTACACCCTGCATATCTTAGGTACTCTTTATCCCGATAAGAACAAAACAGTAAAGCAAAACAGCATTCAGATGTGTCAGCGCGATTACGAGCTAAAAAAGGCGGCTTACGAAAAGGCTTACGGCAAAAAGCTCGACTACCGTTTTGAGAAGCACGATATTGCAGGATGGGTAGGTAACTTAAATGAACAGTAAACAAAAGGTGCGCTACTTTAAAAGCTACGACGACGATTTCTTTGAAAACAAGCCATATACTTTGCCCGAAAGCTACAAATGGGTGAGAAAGGACCTTGTTTCACGGTTTCTTTCCTGCACGATCTACGCGCTGGCGTTTGTTTTTTCGAGCGTTTATTGTCGCCTTTTCCTACACGTAAAATTCAAGGGCGCAAAAAAGCTAAGGCGGCAAAAGGGCGGCTTTTTTCTCTACGGCAACCACACAATGCCGATAGGCGACGTTTTCAACCCCGCCCTTGCGGCGTTCCCCAAGCGCATCTACACAGTTGTCAGCACGCAGAATATGGCGCTTAAAATAATAGGTAAGATACTTGTTTATCTCGGCGCGCTCCCAATTCCCGACAGCGCCCGCCAGTTTAGAGGGTTTACTGAGGCGGTAGGGGAGCGGGTCAGTAGCGGCCACCCAGTTGTAATTTACCCCGAGGCGCACCTTTGGGAGTACTGCACAGAAATTCGCCCCTTTACCGAGGGCGCCTTTAAGTTCCCCATTAGATTTAACAAGCCTGTCTATTCAATGACCGCCACGTTTCAGAAAAGCCGATTATTTAAAAAGCCCAAGGTGACCATTTTTATAGATGGCCCGTTTGAAGCAGAGGGCGAAAATGCTCGAAAAAGAGCAGAAAACCTTTGTAAAAAGGTGCGTGAGCAAATGATAGAGCGCAGTAAAAACAGCACCTACGAATATATGCGCTACCAAAAGCAAAAGGGCGATTTGTAAATCGCCCTTAACTTTCGTTTTTTGTTTAACGATATATGTATTGTTATAATAGACTTTTATTTAATTTGTAGGGACCGGCGTTCCCGACGGTCCGTGGTCGTGTTCAGTAAGAAACCTTTGGACCGTCGGGGACGCCGGTCCCTACAATATAATATTGACAAAATTTACATAATATTGTATTATTGTGTTAGTACGGTAATACAGTTTTTTAGAAAGAGGTGCAAAAATGCAGTGGAAGCTTGACAAAAACAGGCCGATCTGCCCGCAGATCAAGGAGCAGATATGTGTGAAACTAGCACGCGGTGACTTCAAGGCGCACGATAAACTCAGCTCTGTCAGAGAGGTCGCGCTCTCGGCGGGGGTCAATCCCAACACCGTGCAGAAAGCCTTTGCAGAGATGGAGCAAACGGGGCTTATCTATTCGGTCAGAGGGTCAGGCTGGTTTGCCTCAGATAATGTCGAAACCGCTAAGGGAATAGTCGGCGCAATGGTAAAAATCAAAACTGCAGCATATATAAATGAAATGCAGTCGTTTGGATTTTCCCTTGATGAGATAAAAAAATATGTAGAGGAGTGGGATGCGTGAGTGAGATCTTAAGATGCAATTCGCTTACCAAAAAGTTTGGAAATCTTGTTGCGGTAAATAATCTTACCCTTTCGATTGAAAGCGGTAAAATAGTCGGCCTTTTGGGGCCTAACGGAAGCGGAAAAACAACCCTTATAAAAATGATAAATGGGCTTTTGGTTCAAGATAGCGGAACTATTGAGATCTGCGGCAATAAGCCCGGCGTTGAAACTAAAAAGATAGTTGCCTATCTTCCCGATAACATTTTCCTAAACAACTGGATGAGGGTCGAGCAGATAGTCGAGATGTTTGCCGACTTTTACTTAGACTTCAGAAAAGAGCTTGCCTTTAATATGCTCGAGCGCCTCGGCGTTGACAGAAAGAGAAAGCTCAAAACACTTTCAAAGGGCAACAAGGAAAAGGTTTCGCTCATTCTGGTTATGAGCCGAAACGCTATGCTGTATGTTCTTGACGAGCCCATTGCGGGAGTTGACCCTGCAACGAGGGATTATATCATTTCAACCATTATAAACAACTACAATCCCGAGGCATCGGTAATTATCTCGACCCACCTCATTTCAGATATCGAAGAGGTGCTCGACGATGTTATTTTCATTCGGCAGGGAAGTCTTATTCTGCACAAATCGGCAGACGAGATAAGAAGTGAAACGGGAAATAGCATTGATTCTCTGTTTAGGGAGGCGTTCAAATGGTAAAGAAGCTTTTTAAATACGAATTTACCGCATACTTAAAAACACTTATTCCGTTCAACATAGTTCTGCTTTCGGTCGCGTTGTTTACAAGGCTCGTCCAGTTTTTTGAAATCAAAATAGAAGGCCTTGAGTTTATATATGACATAGCTATCTCGCTTTCAACTATAACCTATGTTGCTACCATAATAGCCTGCTTTGCGGCGGTTTTTATAATGGCGGTGATACGCTTTTACAAAAATCTCTACACAGCCGAAGGTTATCTTAGCTTTACCCTGCCGGTAACGGCTACTCAGCATATCCTTGTAAAGCTTGCGACGGCGGTAGCGCTTATAGGCCTTACTCTTGTGACTACTGTAGTGTCGTTTGCTATCGCAACGGCAGGAGAGCTCGGCGTAGAGATCTTAAAGGCGGCAGGCTATCTCTTTAAAAAGCTTGTCGAAATTGCAGGAATAAACGTCTGGTTTTATGCCATTGAGATATTCGTAATGCTTGTAATATCCTTTTGTGAAAGCGTTCTGTTTTATTACACCTGCATTTCAATAGGTCAGCTTTTTAAAAAGAACAGAGTTTTAGGCGCGGTGGGAGTGTATTTTATATTCTACTTTGCCTCGCAGATTATAAGCGGAATATTTATGGTCGCTTGGAACATAGCGGCGCTCTCTCTTGATTTTGCGGCAATAGCTGAATTTATAGAAGCTAATATCAAATGGCTTCTGCATCTTTTGTTTATCGGCAGCGCTGTTCTGTTTGCGGCGGTCGGCACAGTATACTTCTTTGTAAACCGATTTATAATGAGCAAAAAGTTAAATCTTGAATAAGAGGGTGAAAAAATGAAGGCGTACATAAAGAGAATTTCTGCCCTTGTATTAGTCGCCGTTTCTTGCCTTGTTCTATGCTCCTGCAGTGCTATAAAGGAAATGCGACAGGAGCAGGCCTTTTACGGCGAAAACGGTGAGATCATCTGGGGCGGGCAGGTATATATGCAGCTTGATATTCTCAGTGAGCTTCCCGAGGAGCTTGAGCTTAACACAAGCGGATGGGGAAGGGTAACCGCAAAGGACGTTCCCGTTCTGCTCTCTAAGATGTTTGGAGAGGATATGTACTATAATCATAATAAAACCATGCTTGAAATGGAGTATAGTTCCTACTATGCTCGCGAGGATGTTTATGATTACGTTGAGGATCTTATAAAGTACCCATACATCAGTGACTACTGTATAGAGATAGAAGATGAATGGACGCTTGAAACGGGCTACGAGCTTTTAAAGGAAAGGTATCTTAATGCCATAGATGAAATTATCTACGGCGGAAATGAATTGAGTCCTGACTATGACGAGGAATATGTTGTCTGGACAGACTCCGCAAGCATTTATAAATGCGACGAAAAAATGATATTCCAAAGCCTTGCCTACAGAATAGAGGAACTGGAAAACGGCGATATGATCTTAACGAGATTTACAGATACGTACGATGCTTATGTGATACAGTATCGCGTTCCCGATGACAAAAAGGCAATGATGAAGGAGCTTCTCACCTTAGGAGAGGACGAATTAAATTAAAATAATATCCAAAACAAAAACGGCGGTCATTTGACCGCCGTTTTTTATTTGTCTGATTTATCAAGGTCTTCAAGCGCGGCGCGAACAGCGGCAACGACAAAAGCCGAAAAGGTGCAGTCCTTGCCCGTAATTGCCTTTTCAACCGCCGCAACAACGTCATCAGGAAAACGAATTGATTTGTTTGTTGTTGGCGGAACGTGCGGAATTTTAAATGCCATAGTTATCACTCCGTAATTCATCATGTAATTATATTGTATTACATAATTATTTATTAATTAAATATTGCAAATGTATTACGATAGTGATACAATATAAACGAGGTGATAAAGATGAGCGAATACAAAGAGCCGTATTTGATTATGTTCAGACAGGTAACAAGGGCGATAGAGAGTATTGATAAGGGGTATTATTTTGGAGCAAGGCAGGTGCTTGTTGAGGCACAGATAGCGGCAGAAGAAGCATACGTTGATTATTTTGAGAAACCAAAAAAGAAAAACAAAAAAACGGCGGTCAAATGACCGCCGTTTTTTACGTTTAAATAAAGAAACAGTCCTCATTCCATTTTGCAGGGTTTGAGTCAATGTAGTTCCATATTTTAAGGTAATCACGCTCGTCACGGATAACGTGGTCGTGAAATGAGCGTTGCCACACTTTTTGGTTGTGGATTGTTTTGTGAATCTGCTTTGAAGCATTCATTTTTAGATAACCCATCGCTTTTGATATAAGCGACCGTTTTTGTAGGGGCGATTCACGAATCGCCCGCGGGTTCTCGTCTATTACAACTATCAAATGAATGTGATTGGGCATAATTACATATTTGTCAATAATTATATCGAATCTGTCATTTAATTTTTTAATAATGTCGTCTACGACTTTGCCGTTTTCGTTTAATACACTTTCGGGCGATTCGTGAATCGCCCCTACAACGCTTGAAAATATACATTGCTTGTTATGGGCACATATCGTTATAAAATAAGCGCCCTCGCTGCTGTAATCATAATCTTTTAATCGTGTAGGTTTTCTTTTGGGTAAATCCATTTTTATCACCAAACATATATTATTAAACAAAGCAGAGATGACAACGCCATCTCTGCTTTAATATAATTATTCTTCGGTTATTTCTTGATTTTGTGCCTCGGCTGCCGCTTTTTCTCTAAGCTTGCGGCTGACAAAGCTCTTTGCAAGGGTGTAAACAACGGCGAGTGTGGGAACGCTTAGGATAAGTCCCAGCACTCCGAACACCGAGCCGCCCACAACGATTGCGACCATAACCCAGAAAGAGCTCAGTCCTACCCGCTGTCCCAAAACCTTGGGGCAGATAAAGTTTCCGTCGATCTGCTGCAGGATCACTATGAATATTACAAAGAACAGCGCCTCCCAAGGATTTACCAGCAGAATCAGAAGCGCGCTCGGGATAGCTCCGATGAAGGGACCAAAGAAAGGAATCATATTGGTGATTGCAATAATAACGCTGATAAGAGCAGGATAGGGCCAGCCGAAGATGAGCATAACAATGTAGCAAACTATTCCAACAACGGTGGAGTCAAGCAGATAACCAGAAAGATAACGGCTGAAGGTCTCGTGCGAAAGGTGTGCCACCCTTATAATTCGTGCCTGTGTGGCAGGCTTTACTATAAGGCTTAAGATGATCTTTGTCTGGCGCTTGAAGATCTCCTTTGATGCCAGCATATAGATAGAAAATGCAAAGCCTACAACAATGTTTTTGATAAACGAGGTCGCAGTCATCGCAACGTCAAAAATCTTGGGCATATAGCTCGAAAGATTTTTGAGAAGCTCAAGAACAAGGTTTATAATGTCACTACCGAGGTCGTTAAAGTAATTAACAAGTTCGTCAGAAACATTGAATTTTATAAGAAGCTCGGTTATAAGCGCGATGCCAGAGTTGTAGTAGCCTTGAATGTTGTTTGCGAGGTCTGTAACGCTCTGGGCAATTGAAGGAATTATCAGAACAATAAATAAGGTTATGATTCCGAGGAAGATCAGATAGGTGCAAACCATCGAAAGCGCACGCTTACTCTTAAACTGGTTTGGCTTGTTTAAGATCTTTTTAAACGCCTTTTTCTCAAGCAGCTTTAAAAGCGGGTTTAGGATAAATGCAAGAATAAAACCGATAATAAGCGGAGTTAAGATCGAGATCATCCTTGAAATTCCGCCCAAAAGCTTGCCTGGATATAGCAGAATAAAGATAAATGCAATCGAAGCCGCAATAACGCCAAAGGCGTAAAGTGCAATAGTGAAATACCTGTTGTTTTTCTGAAATTTCACCTTTTAACCCTCCTTGCTCTCTTCATAAAGAGCTGTAACATCTATTATAATTTCATCAAGCTCGTCTTTGGTGCTGACCGCGCAGCAGCGCCGCCTTATGTCTGCCGCGCCTCTTATTCCTTTAAAGAAAAAGGGTAGATGACGGCGAAGCTCAAGCATTGCAAGTCTTTCGCCCTTGTTTTCACACTCGAGGCGGCAAAGCTCTTTTACCACGTCCATCCTCTTGTAAAAGGTGGGCGGTGTATAGCTCTCGCCGTTTTCGGCGCATTTAAGCTCATTAAAAATAAAGGGATTTCCGAGCGCCGCTCTGCCTATCATAACAAGGTCGCAGCCCGTGTGTGCTTTCATTTTGCGCGCGTCCTGGGCGCTTGCTACATCGCCGTTTGCAACAACGGGGATATTGACTGCCCTTGACACCGCCGCAATAGCATCAAGATTAGTAGGCGGCTGGTAATACTGGTCGCGGGTCCTGCCGTGAACGGTTATGAAAGCCGCACCGTTGTCCTCTAAAACACGTGCAAACTCCGCGGCGCAGATGCTCTCTTTATCCCAGCCGATGCGCATCTTAACGCTTATGGGAACATCTACCGCCTTTACAAGCGCTGAAACTATCTGCCCCGCAAGCTTGTGGTTTTTCAGTAGCGAGCTGCCGCAGCCGTTGCCCGCAATTTTGGGAACGGGACAGCCCATATTTACGTCGATAATATCGGGCTTGTAAGGCATCAAAAGCTTTGCCGCCTCTGCCATACAGTCAGGCTCAGAGCCGAAAAGCTGAATGGCAAGCGGCCTCTCGTCCTCGCAGTAGCGAAGCAGCTCGGCCGTCTTTTTGTCCTTAAAGCAGAGCGCCTTTGCCGAAACCATCTCTGTAACAACAAGCCCTGCGCCGTGCTTTCTGCATAGGAGCCTAAAAGCACTGTCGGTAAAGCCAGCCATTGGGGCGAGAATAGCGGAATCTATTTTAATTTTTCCAACTTCAAGCATATAAATTCACATTAAACCTTTTTAGTTCTTTTTTCCGAATATTGAAACGGCATGCTTTAAATTTTTAACCTCAACCTCGTTTATATCTCCGCCAAACTCGCCGTCAAGCGACCAGGGGGTAGGCGCATCAAAGGTGAATTTCGCATTTCTTACGCGTCTGAAAATAACATGCTCGTCAGTAAAGCGCTGGCGGCTTAGCTCGTTTAACGTTTTGTAAAGCGCGTCGGTATTCTTGGGCTTGCGAATTAAGATAAGCTCAAAAAGCCCGTCGTCAAGAACAATGTCGCTCTTGTCAAGCTTGATAAGGCCTGCAACCGAGCGGGAGTTGAAAACTCCGCCGAGCAAAAACTCGCCCTCGCACTCAAACCCGTCCGCCTCAACTTTTACGTACCTCGGGATAAGCTCCTCGTATGCCTTTGCAACGCCCGTCATAACGTATGCAAAATGTCCGAAAACGTTTTTAAGCTTGCGGGGAGTTGAATATGAGATCTTTGTAAAAGCGCCGAAGGAGGCGGTGTAGCAAAAATATTTATCCTTGCCGAAAAGACCAACGTCAAACGGCTTGGGCTCGCCTTCCATAATAAGCTCGGCGGCCTTTTTGTTCTTTCTGGGGATTGCCAGGGTGCGCGCCATATCGTTTGTGCTGCCCGAGGGAATGTATCCAATGGGAATGTTAACGCCGCTTTTTAAAAGGGCGGTAACAGTTTCGTTAAGAGTTCCGTCGCCGCCGCTGCAGACCACCATTTCGTGCTCGGCGGCATTTTTTTCAACAAGACGCACCGCGTCACCCTCTTTAAGTGTTGTAAGGGTGGTGGTAATGCAGTCGCGCTCGCAAAAGGATTCGATTATGTCAAAAATATTGTACCTCTGTTGAGTTAGTCCTGCTTTTGGGTTTATAACAAGTAGGATCTTTTTAAAGTCCAAAATGCAGCACCTCCTGAAAATAGCTTTCTATATTATATTTTATACCAAATTCTGCAAAAGTCAATAAAGCGGAATATTTTATACAAACTGTTAATATATTTGTCATAGATAGGGTACAAAAGGAGGAAAAACAATGGATGCAAGCCTTATAAGAAAAGAACTTATGCAGAG
>JAFTYW010000030.1 GCA_017461245.1 Oscillospiraceae bacterium | reverse complement strand
TCTGATTTTTCACCCATCGCTTTCACCGTCCTTTTTTCTTTGTTTATTCAAAGCATCATTTAGTTTTACCAGCTTGCCGGTAAAATAAAACATCGGCACCGTTATGCCGACTGCAGCGCCTATCAAAAGGTAAATAACATCCGCTGGAGTTTTCTCTCCGATAAGTAAAACCGCAACCAGATACAAAACCTGAATCATCTGTCTCAAAACCGTCGTCGAAGCGTAAGCCTCGGGGCGCTTTTTAAGCATATAGGCGGAAAGAAAATAGTTTCCCACCGCAATTAAAACTCCCAGCGCAAGCGTTATCGCCGCGCCGATCAAATCAGCCTTCAAGACATCACCTTCTTTTATCCATTACTATACACCTTTTGCTCGCATTTTTCAAGTGATTTTGATTTTTATCTTAACAAATTATGAAATTTTTGACTTATCTATTTAAACTAAAACACAGTCAACCCGACTTGCAGGTTGACTGTGTTTTTTGCTTAAAATATATCAGTTGGTATTTAACAATTTAAGGGTATATGTTCCTCCGGGTTTAATACAATTGTATGCGGTACTTGTCGCCTTATTAAAGCCCTCTCCAAATGCAACAGACAATGTATATGCAGTTCCGCTTGCGATTACGGTATTGGTATCGTCATAAAGCTTCCAGCTGATTTTACAGCTATCACTCTGTCCCGAGCCGCGTGAGTCATAGGTCTTTCTTCCTGTGAAATATATCTTAAGGTCATCACCCGAAACCTCAAAATCCACCGCCGTTACAGAGCAGGAGCTCTGAATGGTTTTTCCGCTATAATAGGAATATGTTGCAGGCAGAGTTGCATCCAGGTTGATTGTGCAGCCCTCAAGCTTATCTTCTTCTGGTTCTTCAGGTGCCTCACTTACAGGAACAACAAAGGTTGCCTTTTCATCATCAACCTCAATAAGAATGGTAACACTGTCGGTAGAGTTAGCAATAGCAATAGGAAGAGATGCTGTTCCCTTGCCGCCGTTTAAAACATTTCCTGCTTCTTTTCCATGGTCGCACCAAATTTCAAAGATTGACTCGTCCCCTTGTTCGCCGCTGTCATCATACACCTCAAAGTCATATTTCCATACTTTTAACTTATCACTGACACCAAGATTTTTTACCTCGTAATTTATAATAACGGCTAAATCAGTATTTAATTCATTATGTCCTTCATCGTAACCATCACTACACATATAGTGTTCTGTTACAGAGGTAATGGTAATTGCAAACTTATTATTTACAGTCCAGGTTTCTCCCTGTCCGTATTTCTTCGAATAGTTAGGATCGCTTGCAGAGCAGCGGGTGCATTTACCATTTGAATAGCTATGTCCAAGAGCATCACCGCTCTTTGTCCCGCAGTTGTTACATACTTTTGCAGTTGTGCAGGTTGCCTCTTTCCACGAATGCGATGCTGTTCCTCCCTCGGTTTTTCCACATTTTGTACAGGTCTTAGGCGTGGTGCAGGTTGCGCCACTCCAGGAATGACTGCACTCTGTCTTTGAAACAACACTATTTATCTTAGAACTAACCTGTGTTTTAGAACTTGTCTCCACCCTAGAGCTTGTCTGCACATTAAAACTCGTCTGTACTTTAGAGCTTGTCTGCATATTAGAACTCGTCTGCACCCTGGAACTAGTCTGTACTCTGGAGCTGGTCTGTACTCTGGAGCTGGTCTGTACTCTTGAACTTGTTTCGTCATATTCCTCTGAAGAATAATCCTCAAATTCGGAAGCATACTCAGAATAATAATCATTATTATTCTGATTTTCCAAATTTTCATAACCGCTATTGCAGCCGCAAAAGATAGCAAAGCATAAAACGCTTGCTACAACAAAATAACTCAACTTTTTCATATTGTCCTCCTAAACATAAAATATATGCTCTATTTATCGAGCATATTAAGATTATACTCGTTTTGTCGAGCATTGTCAAGAAAAAGAGTATATTTTATTATTAAATAGAGGTGAAAATATGATTTCGTATGAGCCTTTATATAAAACGTTAAAAGAAAAGAACATTTCAACCTACAAGCTTATAAATCAATACGGCATAAGCCGCAGTTTGCTTGACCGTCTTAAGCACAACAAACCAATCAGCACCGTAACGCTTAATGATTTATGCGCTATTCTGAAGTGCAGAGTTGAGGATATAATAATTTTTACAGAGGACGAATAAAGATCCACCCGCTCAGCGAGTGGATCTTTGTTTATACAGAAACAAGCTCTCTTTCAATGAGATCTACGGTGATGCCGGTGTTAAGCTCCATAGCATCAACGGGATAGATTATCTTAATATATCCGTGGTAAAATTTTTGCTTAAAGGCTTCTATGATTTCAGACTTTGATCTGCCGCTCTTAAGCATTCTAACAATTTCCTCAGCTGTTTGTACTGCGCTCTTTTTTGCCTCTTTGAGATATGCCGCAGTCTGTTCCTTATCAAGCAGGCCATAATGCGGAATCAAAACACTTTCCACATCGAGCTTTTCCACTCTGCTTATAGAGTCAAGCGCCATCTGATAACCAACAAGATACGATGGCACCACACCGCCCTTGCCGTCATAAACTCCGATAGTTTCAGTGCTCAAGAGCAGCTTATGCGCCTCGCAGTAATACCCCACTGAGCATTTGGTGTGCCCCGGCAGATTTATGACAGTAAATTCAAGGTCACCTGCCATCACCTTGTCACCGTCAGACACGGGAATGTCTACTCTGAGGTTATCTATAAGGTCCTCATAGTCCTCCACACCGCACCTTAAGGCAAACTTTTTATCAAGCTCACGCATAACAGCCTTTGCCGAGTCCTTGGCAAAGATTTTGGCAGCATACTGTCCTGCAACCACCTGCGCCTCAGGCCATCGCTTTAAGGCATAAGCCGAGCCTAAGGCATGGTCGTAATGCGAATGGGTAAGGAAAATATAGTCAAGACTCCTCTTGCCGAGCAGCTTGCCTATCTTCTCGGCAACCTGCTCACCTGTAAAGGCAAAGCCTGAGTCGTACAAAATGGCGGTCTTTCCGTCGTCGATCAGAAATGCGCTGTCGCCGGGGAGCGCCCTAACATCTGTTATTTTTATCTTCTTCATAAACATCACCTTTAAAGATTTTAGCACAACATTCTCTCAGTAGCAAGAGCAAAAACTCCCCAAATTAAAAGCGCTGCCCGAGTGGGCAGCGCTTTTTTTACATAGCTTTAATTTTAAGGCTGATCTTATCAGATATCATTGCGATAAACTCACTGTTTGTCGGCTTGCCCTTTTGAGTGTGTATGGTGTAACCAAAGTAAGCGTTTAAGACATCGACATCGCCTCTGTCCCACGCAGACTCAATGGCGTGTCTTATCGATCTTTCAACCCTTGTTGCAGTTGAGTTGTGCTTCTTTGCAACGGAAGGATAAAGCTCCTTGGTTACGTGATTTATTATATCTCTGTCCTTAATTGACAGAATGATCGCGGTCCTCAGATACTGATAACCCTTTACGTGAGCGGGAACTCCTATATGGTGCATAATTTCAGTAACCATTACCTCTAAATCAAGGTCACTTAGTTCCTTTCTCTCGCTTGCGCGGATAATTTCTAATTTTTCAGAGCAGAGCTTTGCAATTCTATCGCACAGAACATCGTAGTCAAAAGGCTTTATCAAAATGCAGGCAGCACCCGCCTCGTATGCCTCTTTTTCCATAAAGCCGCTATCGTAATTTGCAGTTACAATAACTGCAGGCTTTTTGGCAATGTTCTGATTTCTTATGGTCTTGCAAACTACAGGAGCATCAAAGGAGGGCATATACATATCAATTATAACAACGTCGGGCAGGCTCTGCTTTGCCGCCTCGATTACTGCCCTACCGTCCCTTGCACAGACTTCGACCCTATAACCTTTCTCGCTCAGAATCTTTTTAGAAACCTGTATTGTGTCGCGCGGGTCTTCTGTTATAAGGACCTTTAAATTTTCTGTCATTTTATTCTGCTCCTAACAAGATGTTCTTTTAACATTTTAGCACTCCGCCGCTCTGTTTTCAATAAATATTGTACTTTTTTGTCAAACTTTGTATATCTGCCCAAATTTTCTGCCGTTATACACCGCAGAAATTGTTTCACCCTCGTCATATTTTGTCGAATTTTGTCGAAAAATTCGACAAACTTCTGCGACACATTTCGGCAATCGTCCCCCGCAAGCTTTAAAATCTCATCCTTTTTATCCCGACAAAAAGCAAAAACTGCTCGGCTAAAGTCGAGCAGTTTTGATAATTTAAACTGTTGATCTCACAAAGATACAAAACCATATTCTGTCTTGGACGGCTGTTAACGGGAAGTCATCAAGTTAAATCTAAAATAAATCAAAAAGTTGGTTAAAAGTGCCGCTTTTAATACGAATAAATTTGAGTAATCATAATTGTATCTTGAATACTACAATAACCGAGCCTCGTAGTAAAAGAGAAGCTTCCGTCATCGTTAACTGTGATAATATTGCCTATATTATCATTGTCATAGAAAGTCAAAGATCCATCTTGTGGAAAACGTATGTCTAAGGTAGTGGTGTGTTTAGCGTATTTAGGATCAATTTTTCCTTTCACTTCGACCTGATACAAATAAGGAAAATATGTGCGTTTAAGACAGTAATCCTCGGGATTATTAATATCTGCCTCTTTCAGCATTTTTGCTTTAAAAGAGGTGATTTCAACAACAAAATTTTCACGAGTTTCTTTCCTAGTGACAGAGCCACTACTAGTACCGACACTATGATGATAAAATTGACCATACATTTTAAAAGATTTGCCTTGAGGACATATAAGCTCTTTCCCAGGAACAAATTTTACCTCTTGTGAACTCAGTTCCTCATTAACTATCTTTCGTATTTGTGCCTCAGTTAACACATCCTTAGTTTCAGCTTTTGAACTTATTTCCTCTTTAATTATTTTTCGTATATCAGCCTCAGTCAATACATCCTTGGTTTCAGCTTTTGAGCTTATTTCCTCTTTAATTATCTTTCTTATATCTGCTTCGGTAAGCGCATTTTTGGATTCAGTGTCTGTGTTTGGCTTGTTTATTTGCGATTGGATCTGTTCATTTTCAGATTCCTCTTTTTCGACCTGGCTTGTTTGGGATTCAGTCTCTTGCTCTTTGGAATTTTCATTCAATTGTATTTCTTCTTTTATAATTTTGCGTACTTGTGCCTCGGTCAATATATCATCAGACTCGCCATAAGACAACTCGGAACTGTTTTTATCGCAAGCTGTAGTAAATACCAACACGCAAAGTAGTAATAGTAATGTAAAAATTCTTTTTGTCATTTTATTTTCCTCCCAAATATATGTATGGCTTTAAGTTATATACTGAAAAAGCATAACCTAATATCATTGTCACTTTAGTTTATCACACTTTTGAAAAATTTACAATCTTTTATAAAAACTTGCCGATCTTAATAATTACGTACTAATTTTATAGAGTACTAGTTTTGTCAAATATTTTAAAAAGAGTGTATTTTATTATTAAATAGAGGTGAAACTATGATTTCGTATGAGCCTTTATATAAAAACTAAAAGAGAAAACCATTTCAGCATATAATCTGATAGATCAATATGCCCCAAGTCGCAGTTTAAATGGCCGCTTGAAACACAATAAACCAGTTATCACCGTAACCCTCAATGTTCTATGTACCATTTTAAAGCGCAAGGTTGAATAGTATTTATAGAGGGTAATAAAAACCACCGACTTTCGTTGACGGTTTTGGGGTATCGTCTAAACTACGGCGGCTGTTAACCTTTGACAGAGATTTAATCGTACATGTAAAAAAGCACAAAAAAGCACTCAGTAACGCTGTTTCTTATAAAGATGTCTTTTAGGCCCCTCTGACGATAAGTGAGGCTCCAAATCTTTGATTTGGCAAGCCGAACTTATGCAGTTAGCTGGGGGCTGTCATTTTTGCTAAAAAATGACTGGGGGAGAGAAAATAAAAGATGAAATCTCTCCCTCCGTATTTTGCCTACGGCAAAATCCACCTCCCTCGTCAGAGGGAGGCAAATTAAAAGGCCAGATTTAATATAAATATCCTTATAAGAAGTGTTCTTATAGAGTGCTTTTTTTGTGAGTTTTTTGAACTTAATGACACAAATGAAATATACCTAAAAACCGAGTAAACTCATTGTTTTTTATTATTTTCAAGTTTTTTGATAATTGCTAACGCTATCATCACACCCAACACCACTCCCAAACCAGTTGCAAAATCCATATTTTTTCCTCCAAACTATTTTGAATCTCTTAAAAACATTATAAAAGAAAGAACTATACAACATATTACGATAATCAACGTAGACATTTCTTTCCTCCTTTATACCAAATCGGGATATTTTTATTATACCAATATGGGATAATAATGTCAAGAGGTGATTTTATGAGATTAAGAGAAATCAGAAAATCAAGAGGTATTTCTCAACTCAAAATGGCAATGGATTTAAACACAAATCAAAACACCATTAGCCGTTACGAAACAGGCGAAAGACAGCCAGGGATAGATGAACTCATAAAAATTGCAGATTACTTTAATGTTTCTGTTGATTACCTACTCGAAAGAACAAATAACCCAACTATACAAAAATAAGCCGTGATATTCACGGCTTTTTCTTATATTATCTTTATTGCTCGAACCTACGATCTTTTCTCGTTAATACCAACGATTTTTTGGCGGCACCGAAAGGCGCCTTAAAAAATCGGGTATCGGCCGTGCTCAAATTCCGCCTTTATCTGCCGCAGGCAGCGGCGGCCTTTGAGCCAGTTAACAGTCGCGGCGGCTGTTAAGCCGTGTGATAGAGCCGAAAATCTGCGGTTAGATGCAAAAAAACAAAGACACACCATACGGTGTGTCTTTATTTTTGGCGCCTACTGTAGGACTCGAACCTACGACAACGCGGTTAACAGCCGCGGGCTCTACCGACTGAGCTAAGTAGGCGTATATATAAATCGACCGACGCTGCATTGCTTTGCCGATCGATGTTGGCGTCTGGTGACCCGTGGGGGAATCGAACCCCCGTTGCCGGCGTGAGAGGCCGGAGTCTTAACCGCTTGACCACCGGGCCATATGGTGCACCATCGGGGACTCGAACCCAGGACACCCTGATTAAGAGTCAGGTGCTCTACCAACTGAGCTAATGGTGCAAGCAGAAAATGAGAAAATCTTCAAATGCGGCGCGACCTATCTTCCCGGGCAGTCACCCACCAAG
>JAFTYW010000029.1 GCA_017461245.1 Oscillospiraceae bacterium | reverse complement strand
GCCATCGGGCTGGACGGGGTAATAGGATAAATACCAGCTACTTCAGTAAACGCATAAGAAACGTGAGCAGCGGCGTTATTACCGTCCATGGTTTTCATTTTTCTTGCCATTTTATATCCTCCTTAAAGATTAAATAAAACATTGTAATTCAGCCTACGCCCAAGCTTCCTCGGGGCGCAATGCCACATATAATAGAATAACATTTTTGTTTCAAATTGTAAATAGTATTTTCTTTACTTTTTTGTCTTTTTTTGAAAAAATCCGACCTTTTTTAATATCTTTTCACATTGTTTTGAAACCAAATTTAAAAAACAACAAAAAAGTTATGCTTATATTGAAAAATCTGTGTTTTTTTGCTAAAATAAATTTGTTTATAATCATTTTAAATTTTCGGGGCAAAATGATTGTAAACTACAAACGGAGATGTTTTTAAGGTGCAAACGGTCTTGATTTTTTTAGGCGCTCTTATTCTCTTAACTCTTATTATTCTGCTTGTTTTCGGAGCCCTGTTTTTTCACATCGCCTGCTCAAGAAACGGCAGGCTTATTTCCAGAATTATTTCAAGCGGAGCGGCAAGTGCCCTCGGGCCTTATGCTGATAAGATCAAAAAAGGGCAAGAGACGCTGGAAAGGCGGCAAAAAAGCGAGATTTGCATCAGAAGTGACGACGCTCTTACCCTGCACGGCTACTTTTTAAAGGGCGATTGCCCTAACCGCACCATCATCTGCGTTCACGGCTACCACGGAAGCCCTGCACACGATTTCGGCTTAGCTACCGAGGAGCTTTTAAAGTGCGGCAACCTTTTGCTTATCGACCAGCGCTCTCACGGAAAGAGCGAGGGAAAATACATCACCTTTGGAGTTCGCGAGTGCCGCGACTGCAAAGCGTGGGCAAACTGGCTCTGCGAGAGGATGGGAAAGGAGCATCCCGTTTATCTTGACGGCGTTTCGATGGGAGGCACCACCGTTCTTATGGCAAGCGGCTTGGATCTGCCCGAAAATGTCAAAGGAATTATTGCCGACTGTTCATTTACCTCGCCTTATGACATAGTAAGCTGTGTCGCCTGCAGGATATTCAAAAGAGAGCCGCGGCTGCTTATCGCGAGCGTTGATCTATACTGCAGGGTTTTTGCAGGCTTTTCCTTAAATGAGAACAGCACGACCGCCGCAATGAACAAAAACAAGCTCCCAATTTTATTTGCGCACGGAACGAGCGACAGCCTTGTTCCCCATACTATGACTCAAGCGGCATACGACGCCTGCACCTCATCAAAAGATCTGATTTTAGCAAAGGACGCCGAGCACGGACTGAGTTATCTCATTGACACCGAGCGCTACAGCGCCGCGATATATAAATTATTCAAGGAATGCGAGAAAACCGCATAAGACAAGGAAAAGACAAAATGGAAAAGCACAATTTCGGGCCGCTTTACAGTGGTGAGAGCAAAATTCTTATACTCGGGAGCTTCCCGTCAGTCAAATCGAGGCAGGCGCAGTTTTTCTACGGGCATCCGCAGAACAGATTTTGGCTTGTTTTATCGGCGGTTTTAGGCTCCCCTGTCCCGCAGACTGTAGAGGAAAAGCGGGAGCTGATACTCAAAAACCGCCTTGCACTTTGGGACGTTATCGGGCAGTGCGACATAGAAGGCAGCAGTGACTCAAGCATCAAAAACGTTGTTCCAAACGACATTGGCGCAGTTTTAAAACAGGCCAAGATCGATAAGATTTTTGTAAACGGCAAGACCGCCGAAAAATACTACAACAAATATTTAAAGGATAAGCTTGGCATTGAGGCGACGGTTTTGCCCTCAACAAGCCCTGCAAACGCCGCTTATTCGCTCGACCGCCTTATAAGCGAATGGCAGGTCATATTAAAATAAACAAAAAAACTCCCGACACATAGTCGGGAGTTTTTAGTTTTTTAGTGAGCGACTGTCTGATATTTTGCGACGCTTGCGGGAAGTTCAGCGGCGTCTGCGGAAACTGTGAACACACACTCTGTGTCAGCAGAAATTTTGTCGATCTTCTCAAGGAATGCTCCGAGAGCCTCCAGATCTCTTCCGCCGATCTTAAGAATCGAGTCAACAAAAACTTCGGTAATATCATAATTTCCTGCGAATAAACCTGCAAGGAATGCATAACACATATCGTATCCCTGAATATCATAGGCTTCAGCATCAATAAGTCTGACCTGAGGCTTGATATCATAGGTCAAGGTTGCGCCCTTTTCAACGCATATAACATTTCCCTTTGAGTCCTTAACAGCATCGTGAACCAGTTCGATGAGTTTTTTGGTTTTGCCGGTTCCTTTGTTTCCTACAATAAGTTTGATCATGTTGTTTCGTCCTCCTGCTAATTTTATTTAACGCTCTCGCACGAGAGCAAATTAACTTATTTAAGCTTTTCTAAAAGCTCAGCCTGTCTGTCCTCATAGCCGGGTTTACCGAGAAGGGCAAACATATTCTTTTTATAAGCCTCAACTCCGGGCTGGTTAAAGGGGTTGATGCCCAGCATATAACCCGAAATTGCGCAAGCCTTTTCGTAGAAATAAACCATATAACCAAACTCAAACTCG
>JAFTYW010000028.1 GCA_017461245.1 Oscillospiraceae bacterium | reverse complement strand
TGTTAAGACCCTTGCGGTTGGCGACACCATTACAATTACAGGACAGTTAGCTAAGTTTTATGAGAATGTTCAGTTCCCTGCAGGCTCTTTGATTTCTGCAGTTGTTAAGGATACAACCAGCTCAGACACATCTAGCAACACAAGTTCTGAAGTTTCGAGCGACGTTTCGAGCGACGTTTCGAGCGACGTTTCGAGCGACGTTTCGAGCGACGTTTCGAGCGACGTTTCGAGCGACGTTTCCAGCAATGTTTCCAGTGACGTTTCCAGCGATGTTTCGAGCGATGTTTCGAGCGACACATCAAGCGACACAAGTTCAACTCCCAGCACACCCGCAACAAGCGAGATCGTTCTCACTGTTGATTCTTTGGGTCTTGAAAACCAGAACTACACAGCCGGCACAAACACCGTTGGTGGAGTAGGCTTTGAATGGATACAGTTAGGTAACTATGGCAATGGTATTCAGGTAAGAGACAATCCTGAAAAAGGAACATCTCTCCTTTGGAACACCACCGCATTTGGCGGAACCATTAAAGAAATTAAGTTCACCTTCTCTAGTACCAAAAATTCATATGATAATACGGATGCAGAAATTATCTCCTTCGGTAACGCAGTAGATAGCTACACCTATACAACCAAATTATCAACACAGGCTGGCGTAAAAGAGTACACCGTTACTCCCGATGCTCAGACCTACACATTCTTTAAGTATGAGCACGACTACAGCAAAACAAACTATTGGGATTCTATCACAATCGTTTTAGTTGGCGATGTCAACAATGACAACGACAACACTTCAAGTGACAACACCAGCTCTGACAACACTTCGAGCGACAACACAAGCTCCGGAGCAGTGGTTATTCCTACTCCCGATGCTACAAACACACTCACCATTGAGCAGGCTATCGCTCTTGGCGAGGGCAAAGAAGCAGGCCAGTACACCGAGGACAAATATTTTGTAACCGGTAAGATTACTGCTATTGCAAGCACCAAGTACGGCAACCTCTACATTACTGACGATGCCGGTAATGAGATTTATGTATACGGCGTATACACCAAGGACGGCGAAGGTCTGTTTGAGACCCTTGATCCTCAGCCTAAGGTTGGCGATACCATCACCGTTTACGGTGTAGTTGGTAAGTACAACACTACCGTTCAGATCAAGAGCGGCTGGCTCCAGAACCTCGTTGCAGGTGATGGTGGCGCAGTTGAGGACACCGATCCTAAGGCAGATAGCGTTTTAACTGTTAAACAAGCTATCGACCTCGGTCTTTCTAAGAAGCACGATATCTACACCACTAATAAGTACTATGTAACCGGTACTATCGTTGAGATCTACAACGAGCAGTACGGCAACATGAAGATCACTGACGCAGATGGCAATATCCTTACTCTCTACGGCACATACGACGAGGACGGCAATCGCTTCGACGCTATGGAGGTTAAGCCCGCAGTAGGTGATGAGATCACAATTTACGGTGTTATTGGTCAGTACAACGGCACCGCTCAGGTCAAGAACGGTACCTTTAAGACTGCTCCTGCAACCGATGACGGTAATGATGATACCACTGGCGGAGCAACCGGCGGCGACAACACCACAGGCGGAGCAACCGGCGGTGACAATACCACAGGCGGAGCAACCGGCGGTGACAACACCACAGGCGGAACAACCGGTGATGACAATGCAGCAGGCAACGGCACTGGCAACGACGGAAATGTCGACGCTCCCGAAACCGGTGATGCAATAAGCGTTTATGTGCTCCTCGCAATTATTGCTCTTGCAGGCGCTGCAGTAGTAGTTACCAAGAAGGTTCGTGCATAATCAGATTTGCGATTTCTTGTGCAGTTAATGCACATATAAAAAGAGCACCCCTCGGGGTGCTCTTTTGCTTTAGCAGTTAGTCAGAAAAAAGGACTTGGAGAAATTCTCCAAGTCCTTTTTATATTTGTGTTCAAATTGTAGGGCGCGCCTTTTTCGTGCCGCAAATACAGAATGGATAAATCCATTCCCTACGTTTTAAATTCACGGAACGTAAAAACAGTCCGCGCTCCATTTGGCAGGGTTTGTGTCAATGTAGTTCCAAATTTTCAGATGATCGCGCTCGTTACGAATAATGTGGTCGTTGGAACGGCTTTGCCAAATGTTTTCACCAATTTCTTTATTGTAAAACCTTTTAAATGTAGACATAAGCCTTGCTATATAGGAATTTGTAGTGACCGTTCTCGCTGCGGCTCGGTCACCTCACGGCTCTGACAGTCCGCAGGACTGTCATTCACTACCGTTTGGCGCTTCGCTACGTCCCCGACGGTCCATTCCTCTTGGCTTCCAGAGCTCTTATCAAAAAATGTATGTGGTTTGGCATAATTACATATTTTTCAATTTTTACATACGGGTAAAAATCTTTAATTATCTCAATATGCTTTTTGCAATATCGCCGTATTTAAAAAGTACGGTTTGTGGACCGTTCGTCTGACGCCGGTCCCTACAATATCGCATAGGATTTTCTGTTTGTTCTTTGTGCAAACCGTGATGAAATAGTAACCCGGTGTATTATAGTCGTAATTCTTTAATCTTGTGATTTTTCGATTGTAAATCCCCATTTTTATCACCGAAATTATTTGAGCTTGTTGTAAATCTCCTGTGCCGTCATATCAATGGTCAGCGGCATAATGGAAATGTAGCCTGTCATAACGCTTTCGGTGTCGAGGGTTGGGTTGTTTCTTGCCTCGTAAACGCATTTTCCGTGTGCCTTAAATGTTCCGTCGCCCATATCATCAAAGGTATCGGAATAATACGAGCCACCCTGTCGGGTTATGCGGATCCCCTTGTGGTTTTCGGGGATGTTGATGTTGTATGTACTGTGCATCTCGAGCAGCTTTCGCTCTCTGATATAATCAAAAACCTCGTCAAGATGGTTTACTGCGCCGCCGTAATATTCAGGACTTGTAGACAGGGCAATAGCGGGAACGCCTAAAATTGCCGCCTCGCGCACCGCCGCAACAGTTCCCGAATAGAGAATGTCGGTGCCCATATTAAAGCCGCGGTTTATGCCCGAAATGATAAGGTCAAATTCAAGCTCCATGCCGAGAACTGCATAGCGAACGCAATCAGCGGGGGTGGAGTCAACGGTGTAAACCTCGGTCTCCTCGTCGAGCCAAATCTTTTCAACTGCAAAGGGAGCATGAATTTCAATGCCGTGGCTCTTGGCGCTCTGTTCGTATTTGGGAACGACTGTTGTCACCTCGCCGAGCTTTCGGCACCAGCGAATGAGCGGCAAAAGCTGCTCAGCGCTGACGCTGTCGTCGTTTGTAATTAAAATTCTCATAACCAATCCTCGTGCGTTTCTTTGTATTCCTTTACAAGCGCATCAGCATCGCTGATAAGCGCCTCGGCCTCATCCCAGCTGTAAACCGTCGCACCGCAGGCGCAGGCGTGCCCGCCGCCGTTATATTTTTCGGCGATAGGGTTTACCTTAACAAAGCGCGAGCGCAGGCGAACTCTGATAGAGCCCTGCTCGTCGCCGTTTTCGATAAACGCCATCCAGCAAAGTGCGCCTCTGATGCCGTCAAGACTGCCAACGCAGGCGCTCGCATCCTCTAAGCTGAGACTGAATTTTTCCTGCATAGCCTTGTCAACGTAAATGTAGGCAACGCCGTTTTCGGAAATGCGCATATTCTCGTAAATGTGCGCCTTGAATTTAAAGTAATTAAACTCCTCAAGGTACAGATTTGCGTAAAGCCTCTCTGTGTTTACCCCGACGTCAAGAAGCGCCGCGGCGCATCTCATTGTGTCGCCGTTAACGCCCTCGTACTTAAAGCGGCCCGAGTCGGTAACCATTCCTGCGTAGATATAGGTTGCCGCCTCGCTGTCGATTTTAAGCTCGTCCTTAAAGGTGATGTAAAAATCGGCAATCATCTCGCAGGCAGAGGAGCGCTCCTCCTCAACCCACATTATATCGCCGTAATTTTCAAGGGGAATGTGGTGATCTATCTTTATAAGCTCCTTGCAAAGCGCGTACTTCTTGTTGGAAATGCGGGCCTCAGAAGCTGTGTCGATAACTATTCCAAGTGCGCTTTTGTAAATCTCGTCACAAACCTCGTCGTCCTCTGGGCCTAAAAATCTGAGATATTCAGAGCTATCAGAGTCAATAAGATATATCTCTTTCTTAGGGAAGGTGAGCTCTAAAATGCGCTTTAAGCCCTTGGTCGAGCCAACGCAGTCGCCGTCGTTTCTGATGTGGCGAAACAGCATAATCCTATCGTACTCTTTTATTTTGTTCAGAATTTGTTGTTTAACTGTTCTGTTCATTTGCCTCTCCTTGCATCGCATCTAAATCCGCGAGCATTGCCATAGCCTCGTCGCGAGTTTTTACACAGGCTCCGCTCGCTTTCTGATGCCCGCCGCCGCCGTATTTTACGGCGATGGGGTTAATGTTAAAGCGGCTTGAGCGCAGCTCGCACAAAACGCCCTCGTCGCTCTCGGTAAAGTTGACCCAGATGTCAACGCCCTTAAGGTCTGCCATTGTGCCAACCATTCCACGAGATATCGAGAAAATGTCGGCACCGCTTTTTTCAAGCTCCTCGTGGGTGGTGTAAATGTAGGCCACGCGGTTTTTGGTAAAGTTAATTTTAAGGGTGTACTGCGCCTTTAGCTTTTTTGACTCAATGTCGTCTGCATAAAGGTTTCTGTAAAGCTCGTTTGTGTCAATTTCCGACTCCATGAGCGCTGCCGCTATGCGAAAGGTCTGCGCCGTGGTGCTGTCGTAGCGAAAACGGCCCGAGTCGGTAACCATTCCCGTAAAGAGTGAGGTTGCGGCAAGCGAGCCGATTTTAAGGCCGCCCTCAAGTGCGAGTGCGGCAACCATAGCGGCGCAGCTCTCAAAGCTTGTATCAACAACCTCAACGTCGGTAAAGGTCTCGCAGTAGATGTGGTGGTCGATCCTTGCGGTTTTCTCAGCCAGCTTGTAACGCTCGTCGCAGATAAGGGCAGGGGTCGCCGAGTCAAGCAGTATGGCGAGAGCGTTCTTATAGACCTCGTCGCCGATCTCGTCCATCTCGCTATCCTTCATAAATTCAAGATATTTTGATTTGTCGCCAACGACAAAAACCTTTTTGCCCTCGAAATTGTCGAGGATAAGGTTTTTAAGCCCCAACTGACTTCCCATAGCGTCGCCGTCGGGGCGGCTGTGTCGGTGGATGATTATCGTATCGTATTTTTTTATACAGTCTAATACTGCTTCAAACATAATTTTTCCTCTATTTCTTGTCCTCGGCTATCAGCAGGCGAATCGCCTCGATAGCCGTCTTTATGGCACAGGAGGTGTCCTCTTTTCGCTCTTTGGGCATACCGCTCTTGGCAACCTCTTGGTTCCAGACGCAGTGAAAGACTGCACCTGTTCGCAAGCGCCGAGCCGCACCCTCCATCTCGGATGCGAGGCAACCGCCGCGCTTCCAAGCCTCCCATTTGTATAAAAGCTCGGGGGCGATGGGCATGCTTTCGGGCGAGTGCTGTCCGTAAAAGCTGTCCTTTGCTTGAACAACGCCAACGTGGTTTCTGTAGCCAAGCTTCTCTGCGGCATTGTAGAGCGCCTGCGTTACCTTAAAATCAGCAACGGCGGGGAACTCGATGGGCAGATACTCGCGGCTGGTTCCGTCTTGACGGATGGCGCCCGAGCCGATAATAACGTCGCCCGGCTCAACTTCTGGCTGCATACCGCCGCAGGTTCCCACTCTGATAAAGGTGTCGACACCAATTTTGGCAAGTTCCTCAACGCATATAGCGCAGGAGGGGCCGCCGATTCCGGTCGAAACAACAAGCACCTTTTCGCCGTCAAGATAGCCTAAATAGGAGTTGTACTCACGGTTTTGGCCAACCTGCTTTGCGTCGTCAAGATAGGCCGCAATTTTAGGAACTCTGCCGGGGTCGCCGGGGATTATGGCGTACCTTGCGCCCTGCTCCTCGGTTAAATGAATGTGGTACTGCATAAATAGGCCTCCTTATTCCTTGGGCTCAAGGTGGGGCAGATTTTCGTATTCTACAGCGCAGTCGAGGGCAAGCTCCATCATCTGAGTAAAGCTTACTTGGCGCTCGTTGGCGTCAAGCGCAGTAAATGGCGGGTAAAGAATGTCGGAAATTGTGCAGATTGCAAGTGCACGCATACCAAGGCGCATAGCGGTGCAGTAAAGCGCTGCCGCCTCCATTTCAACTGCAAGACAACCCACCTTGCCCCAAGCCGACGAGGGGGTGCTGTCGTCATAGAAGGTGTCGGAGGAATAGAGGTTTCCGATGTGAACGTTAAGACCATTTTTGGTGGCAACCTTGTTTGCGGTGTCGAGCATCGAGAAGTCGCAAATGGGGGCAACTGTTCCGTTCATGCCGTACTGGTTGGGGAAGTTGGAGTTTGTGCAGGCGCCCATTCCGACAACGATGTCACGTACCTTTACCTTTTCGTTGATAGCTCCCGCAGAGCCGACTCTGATAATGTTCTGAACGCCGAAATATTTGTAAAGCTCGTAGGAATAGATGCCGATCGAGGGCATACCCATTCCGCTCGCCATAACCGAAACCTTAACGCCCTTGTAGTAGCCTGTGTAGCCGTTAACGCCGCGAACGCCGTTTACCAAAACCGCGTCGGTTAAAAAGTTGTCAGCGATGTATTTTGCTCTTAAAGGGTCGCCGGGCATTAAGATCGTTTTGCCGAAACCGAGGTCATTTTTTAAATCAATATGAGGTGTCTTGTTTGTCATTTTCTTCACCTTTCTCCATAGCTTTTACTATTTTTACGATTCTGCTGGTGCCAAGCCTTGTTGCGCCAAGCGCGATAAAGTCCTCAGCGTCCTCAAGCGAGGAAATTCCGCCAGCTGCCTTAATTTTAAGGTGGTCGGCAACGTTATCCCTGAAAATTTCAACGTCGTGTCTGGTTGCTCCTGCGGTAGAAAAGCCCGTCGAGGTCTTGATAAAGTCTGCGCCCGAATTAGACACGATTTCGCACATCTTAACCTTTTCCTCGTCTGTTAAGAGGCAGGTTTCGATGATAACCTTGAGGATTTTGCCGTTGCAGGCCTCTTTGATTGCTTTTATCTCATTTAAAAGCAGGTCGTATCTCTTGTCCTTGAGCCAGCCGATGTTGATAACCATATCAATTTCGTCGGCGCCGTTTTTAACAGCGTCAGCGGTCTCAAAGCACTTTGTAGCGGTAGTGCTGTATCCGTTGGGAAAGCCGATAACTGTGCAGATAGCAAGCTTATCGCCAACGTAGTCCTTTGCCTCTTTTACGTATCCTGCGGGGATGCAGCAGGAGGCGCAGGAATATTTTATTCCGTCATCTAAAACTGCGCGTATCTCATCCCAGGTCGCACTCTGGGAAAGCAGGGTGTGGTCAACGTATGAAAGTATCTTTTTAATGTCCATAATCTTACCTCGCATATAAGAATTTATACTTAATTAAATTATACCCTTTTTTCGCTCCCCAGTCAACAGTTAAAAAGCGGCAACCCGCCGCCATAGTTTTAATATTGATCATAAAAAGGAGCGCACCATAGGGTACGCTCCTTTTTTGTAATTAGCTGTATTCTTCTAACAAATATCGCAACATTTTTTCTGGGTTTTCCAAAAACCGTCGCGTTATCTGATAATGCTCGGTGTCCTTGTAGCTTACACTTTTAATTCCGTTCTGCGAAAATTCAAGAATTTCAGCATCGGGAAATGTCATCAGAATGGGGGAGTGGGTTGCGATAATAAATTGAGAGTCCTTTTTTACAAGCGAGTCGATTTCTGCCATCAGGGTGAGCAGTCGCATAGGCGAAAGCGCTGCTTCAGGCTCGTCGAGAATATAAATGCCTCTGCCGCCAAACCGATTTTGCACAATAGACAAAAAACTTTCGCCGTGCGACTGGTCGTGCAGGGAAATGCCGCCGTAGCTGTCTGAGATTGAGGGAGAAGCGGCAGAAATTTTGTCAAGTTCCTCAATGTTGGTTGCAACGTTGTAAAGACTTTCGGAACGCAGGAAAAAGCCGTCTTTGGCGTAATCTCTTTTAATCAAGGTTAAATGTTCCCACAATTCCGAATGTGTTTTGTTGGTTGAAAAATTAAAGTTCTTTGTTCCGCCCTCGGCGTTAAAGCCGTAGGCCACCGCAATCGCTTCAAGCAGGGTTGATTTTCCTGTTCCGTTCTCGCCTACAAAAAAGGTAACGCTTGAGGAAAGACTGAGCCTGCCTTTTTCCAATAAGTATTTTACAACGGGCAGATCACACAGATATGAGCGCTTGTCTAAGCCGTTGTCAAAAATAATCTCACTTATGTATTTGCAGGACATTTTACCACCTCTGTTACTACACAACTACCCTCTTCCAAGCAAACGGGAGCAGGTCTTTTATGCCTACCTTTATCATATTGTCGCTGTCGTCGTTTAAGATGACCTTTATGTCGGGGCAGTACTCTAAAAGCATCTGGCGGCAGTTGCCACAGGGCGCCACAAGGCCGTTAGGCGCCTTTTCGTGAACGGCAACGATGGTGTCAAATTCCCGCTCGCCTGCCGAAATTGCCGCTCCCATAACGATGTATTCGGCGCAGGAGCCGTGTATGCCGTCGCAATTTACGCCGCTGTAGACCTTGCCGCCCTTGGTGCGCAGAGCCGCGCCGACGGTGTGATTGTAAACCCCGTCGTCAAAGTTCTTCTCAAGGCAGTCAAGGGCGATTTTTATAAGCTCCCTGTCCTCTTGTGTTATTTCAAAAAAGGTCATTTTGACTGCTCCTTAATGCGCTGCTGCCAGCAGCCCCAGCACATACTTTCGTACTTGTCGTTGCCGCCGATCTCTATCTGGGCGCCCTCGACGATTATCTTGCCTTCGCCGTCAATTCGGGCGTTGACGATTGCCTTTTTGCCGCACTTGCAGACCGATTTAATCTCGGTAATGCTGTCGGCAATCTCAAAAAGTCGCATCGAGCCCTCAAAGAGCTTGGTCTGAAAGTCTGAGCGCAGCCCAAAGCAGAGGACGGGGGTGTCCAAAAACTCTGCAATGTATTTCATCTGGTCGACCTGCGCCGCGGTTAAAAACTGGCACTCGTCGCAGATTATAGCGCCGATGGGCGCCGACTCTCTGATGCGGTTAAAGCGCTCAAGGATGTTCTCATCACGAGCCACAACGTCGGCAACGGCTGATAGACCGATTCGTGATTTTACAACCGTAACCTTAACGCCGTTCTCGTCTACGTAATCATCTCTGTTATCAAGGTCGGGCTTTATTAGCCAGACGCGGTTGCCTTTTTCTTCATAGTTAAAGCGAGTCATAAGGGCATTTGCTGTTTTGGACGACGCCATCGCGCCGTACTTAAAATATAATTTGGACATATTTTTTAACCCCGTTTCCGCAAATTTATAAATTCAATTTGTTCCTGTTTTCATTATACCGCCAAAACATAAAAAAGGCAAGGCAAGCCGCATATAAAAAATCCTGCGCTTTTATGACTTTGTTTTGCTCCTGTTATACATTGTATGGGCCGGCGCCCTCGACGGCCCATAGGGTGCCTGCCGAAAATGATCACGGATCGTTCGTCTGACGCCTGTCCGTTTGCGGTGCCCGAAAATTTTTCGCTTTTTGCTCAAATTTTCGACCGCTGCACCCGTTTATGCCTCGCTTCATCTCGCTCTGCGAGCGCTTCGGCAACACGCCCCTACAAATTAACGCTAAAGCTCTGCAAAAAAACTCCGATGCCCCTCGGCATCGGAGTTTTAAGTTGTGGTTTAAATCAGATCGTGGCTTACAGATATTTGCTCAAATCAAAGCTTGCGAGCCTTATGTGCTTTCTTTCAACGGTGTAGGACATTGCAAGCTCGCCGGCGTCAAAATACTGCACAAAGGGGTAGAAACAGCTTGACTGCATATTCGCCTGAAGCACCACCTCGCTCTTTGCAATATCCTCGGTGTCGATTTTTACAATGCCGATGTGCTCTCTGTCAATGGGGGCGTGGAAAAGATAAAGCCCGCCGTTGTAAAGAATAAAATCTCCTCGCGACTGGCAGTCCTCGATCTCGACCGCCTTTTCCCAGCTGTTTGTCAGCAGGTTGTATACAGTTAAAAAGCCGCGCTTGTTGGTGTCTTGCTGGCGGACAAAATAGTAAACCTTGTCGCCAAGCACATAGGTGGCATTTTCCCACTTGGAATCGTTGATAAAGTCGGGCTGAGAAACATACTCCCAGGTGATAAGATCCTTGCTTTTGATCACGGCGGTAAAATCGCCGCTGTAGGTGCCAGAGTAGTAATATCTCTCGCCGTTTTCAACTCGGCTGGATAATTTCTGCATAATGCCGATGTCGGAATACATCTTCTTGCAGGGAATGTCGTTTTGGGCAAGTGCGCTCTTTATTCCGCTTATCGAAAAGTCGTTTACGGTGTCGCCTACCTTAAATCTGTTAACCCCGACCTCGCCGAGTGTCTTGGTAGAAAGGGTAAAGGGGCAGTAAAAGCGGTAGTAATTTTCCTCTGTTCGCGCCGTCCACATTATATAGATGGTGTCGTCGTCCTTCTGCATCAGAATGGTGTCGTAAACCATATCAATGACCTTGCCGCCGACAATGTCACCCGTCGTCTGCAGGTCGATAAAGGTCTTGTTGTCTATGTCATCCTTAGGGGCGTAGACAAGGCGTGCAGTCTGATTTTTGGGGTCCTCGGACGGCTCCTTTGTGTTGGCGTAGTAGGTCATGTAAACTGTGTCGCCAATCACAATAAAGGTCGAAACGTGTGCCATCTTGTCGCCCGGCTTCTCAAAGTCCGAAACGAAGCGGTCTGCAATCTCTTTTGCAAAGGCGTCGCCTTTCTGCACCGCCTCGGCGGAAACGTCAGCGGTAATTGTTCTTGCAACATCTGCAATGGGAGCGCCCTCGGTTATTTTAAGCTCTTTTGCGACTGCGCAGTCGCTTGAAAAGATTTTGTTTTTCATATCAGCTTTCCTTTCTTTAGCAAATGATAATATAATTGAAATTATTGCAATGGCCTCGTTAATAACGCCGACATACGAGCCTATGTAAAAATTGTAGGTCATAAATGCAAGCGATACAGGCAGGGAAATTATTTTTGTAAGCCGCGGGTTGTCTATCCAT
The DNA here is from genome assembly GCA_017461245.1 of Oscillospiraceae bacterium. GTDB lineage: Bacteria > Bacillota > Clostridia > Oscillospirales > Ruminococcaceae > SIG578. Next base: position 36,384 of record JAFTYW010000028.1, on the reverse strand, counting down.
AATGAAATGGTAACAAAGGTCGAGGCCGCAATCGGCAGTATGTTAAAAAGCGAGTGAAAGGTGCGTGCGCCGAGTGCCCAGTTTATTAAAATGAACAAGATCGGCCAGAGCCGGCTTGCCGCCCACCTTTTGTCCTTGCGGTTTATGAAGATCAGCTCCCTGAATATGCCAACTGCGTTGGGGATCATTCCCGCAATGCCGCCGAGGCATAGGTAATGAGCCACCCAGCAAACGTCGGCAGAAAGCTTTGCAAAAAGCATCTTTTTGCGGCTTTTCTGCTGGTAGATGAGAAAGAGCGAAAGCATTGCGCCCAAGCCTAAGATCTGTGAGATTATAACCATACTATCTCCCTGTTGAAATTTCTGGAATGTTGTTGTATAATCATTATATTGGTAAATAAATTTAAATTCAAGGCTCTATATTGGATATAATTAACACTATCTTGCGTTTTGAGGTGAATAAAATGCAAAGCACACGCCACGAGGAATACAAACCGCTTACCGACGGATTGCCTTTTGTGCTCAATCTGGACTTAAAAAGGAGCTATTTTGACTGCGGAAACGAGAACAACTGGCACGATAACTTAGAGATCCAGCTTTGCACAGACGGTAGCGGCACCGTGATTCTGGATGGCCAAAAGCTGCCCTTTAATAAAAACGATATTGTGGTGGTCAACTCGAACGTTATTCACTACACCGGCACCGACACAAGTCTTACCTATAGCTGCCTTATAGTCAGCACCGATTTCTGCAGGCAGGTGGGGATGGACCCCAGCCGCCTGTATTTTGAGCCTTTTATTAAAAGCGGCAAGCTTGTGGGGCTTTTCGGCGAGCTGACAGAAGTCTATTTAAACTACGCGACATCCTGCCGCGTTGCAAAGCTAAATGAGCTTGTGCTAAGGATATTGATCGAGCTCGCCGAGCATCACGCCCTGCATCAAGCGGTGCCCGAAGCCAACGCAAAAAAGTATCAGACCGTGAAATCGGCGATTTGCTATATCCGCGACAATTACGGCCGAAAAATCACCTTGGACGAGATTGCCAAGGCGGTTTTGTTTGACAAATTTGCTTTGTGCAGGGAGTTTAAGCGGCTTACGGGGCAGACCATTGTGGAGTACTTAAACAGCTACCGCTGCATCAAGGCTATCGAGTGCCTGTCCGACGGAAATTCTGTTGTTCAAACCGCCACTCTCTGCGGTTTTGACAATCTATCGTTTTTCAGCAAGACCTTCAAAAAGCACATCGGCAAGCTCCCCTCAGACTATAAGAAGTAGCCGCACCAAAAACAAAAAAGCCCGTGAGCCTACGGCGTCGTTTCACGATTGTTATATATTGTAGGGACAGGCCTGCTCCGCTTCGCTACTGCATAAGTTCAGCTTGCCAAATCAAAGATTTGGAGCTTCACTTGTCCGGACTGTCCGAGGGAGGTTACCGAACCGATAATCAGCGCACAACGGATGTCCGTTTGCGGTGCCCGAAATCAAAGATTTCGACCGCGGCACCCGCTTGTGCCTCGCTTCATCTCGCGCCGCGAGCGCTCGGCGACGCGCCCCTACGAAATTAAATTCAATGTCTGCTACTAGGAATAGCAACAAATTTTTTGAGTATAATAGAAATAATCAGATTTTTCAAAAACACTCCTCAAAGCTATTGACAAACTCACTTTTTGGTAGTATAATAAACTATACCGAAAGGCAAATATCGCGGAGTAGAGCAGTTGGTAGCTCGTCGGGCTCATAACCCGAAGGTCGTTGGTTCAAGTCCTTCCTCCGCAACCAATGAAAAACAGACATCCAAACGGATGTCTGTTTTTATTTTGTTATGTAAGAGAGCTTTTGGACTACTACCGCAGGGTTATGAGCCTTTGGGCAAATAACTTGCTGAAAAATCGACCGCACCCTGCGGGTGATGAAGCGAGCAATAAGGAGCTGCCGTGCTCCAAAAAATCGAGGAACAGCGCAAGCCCGATGATTTTTTGGCTAAGCACAAAGGGGCGTTGGCATCTGTCCTTCCTACCGCAATCAATGAAAAATGTTATCTGACGGGTTGGTGCATCTTTCGGTATTTAAGAGGAGAGACTGCATATTTTTCTTTAAAACGGCGAGAAAAATAAAACTGATCATAAAAGCCAAGTTCGTCGCTGATGCGGTAAAGCGGAAGTTGGGTGTTAATAAGTAGATGCTCCGCTTTAGATAAATTTAACGTTGTAGATGCTACGCCTTTTGGTCGAGATGTTGTTGGCGAGCTTGCCGAGGCATGCTATAAATACGGACTTAAGTTTGGACTTTATTATTCGCAAGAACTTGATTGGCACCACCCACACGGCGGCGGTTATGATAATTTAAAAAGCTGCGCAGGTGTTTCGTGGGATAATAATTGGGACTATCCCGATAGAGCAAATAAAAATTTCTTCATCTGCTTTAAAGAGAAAATTATGCCGCAGGTTGAAGAACTGCTTAAAAATTACGGCGACCTTTGCCTTATCTGGTTTGATGTTCCTCACACTATCAGTAAAGAGCAGAGCCTTGAGCTTAACAGACTTGTTAAAACCCTGCAGCCAAACTGCCTTATAAATTCGCGCATAGGCAACGGGGCTTACGATTATGTGTCGTTGGGCGATAATGAATACCCTACCGAGTTGCCAAAGGACCTCCCAAAAGCGTTCGGTGGCGACCTCAATGACATTCACGGATTTAAGTATTCGCCCCACGGCCTATACGAAACGGCAGGCACGCTTAACAGCTCTTGGTCTTTTAAGTATTATGACCAGAATTGGATCACTGCCGAGGATGTTATTTCCCGACGTGAAAATCTTAACGGCATGGGCATAAACTATCTGCTGAATGTGGGACCTGACGGATTGGGTAGAATACCCTCTTTCTCGCAGGAAGTGCTTTTAAAATCAGCTATAAAATAGATGTCTGGGGGATCGGAACTAAAATTCAAGGATAGTTGGCTGTACTTTATTTAGAGCGCAAGTACTAAAAATATCCGAATCAAAAATGTCGAACAGCACGCCGGAAGCACGCAACAACTCCCTGCAGTGCTCCAAAAAATCGAGGAACAGCGACAGCCCGATGATTTTTTGGCTAAGCACAAAGGGGTGTTGGCATCTGTCCTTCCTCCGCAACCAAAAAACTCTGATACCTGTTTGGGTATCAGAGTTTTTTAATTTTGCCAAGGGCTTTTAGTTGTTGCGGCTTAGAAGCTTTTCGATCTGGGCTTTGACCAAGAGGAATGCCTGCTCGTTTTTGCCGCCGTTTAAGATGATGTCCGCAAACACCTTGGTGGGATTTACGTAGGTGTTGTGCATCGGCTTGACGGTGGTCAGATACTGATGGATAACGCTGTCAAGGTCACGCCCGCGCTCTAACATATCGCGGCGGGCACGGCGTAAAATTCGCTCGTCGGCATCGGTTTCGACGTAAATTTTAAGGTCCATACACGCTCTTAAGGCAGGGTCGTGGAAAATGAGGATTCCGTCAATTAAAATAATCGGGCGGGGCAGAATTTCGGTAACCGAGCTGCTTCGGGTATGGCGGGTAAAATCGTACACGGGGCAGTTGACCGCCCTGCCGCTCTTAAGCTCGCCAAGATGGCGCACCATCAGGTCAAACTCCAACGCTTCGGGGGCATCGTAGTTAAGATTCGCCCGCTCTTCAAGCGGCAAATCGTCGTGCGGAAGGTAGTAGTTGTCACAGCTGATGAGCGAAACGTGGTCGGGGAATGCGGCTTTTAAACGCTCGGCAAAGGTGGATTTGCCCGAGCCGCTGCCGCCTGCAATGCCGATAATGTATGGTTTCATATTTGGTGCTCCTGTAAATTTATTTCCCTTAAATCTATACAATATAAGTATATCCGCAAGGCTAAGGGGTGTCAAGTAGGGTAACCAACATAAAAAAGGCTCGCCATCGGCGAGCCTTTTTGGAGTTTCAGATAGGTGTTATTGTTCTGATACCAGATATTTGTTTACAAGCAAGCCGGCGAGGATGGTTGCGGCGGCGCCGCAGGCGTCGGCAACTGCGGGGAGGAAGTTCTCACCGGAAATCGAGGTTGCGGCAGAAACCGCTGAAAGCACGCCCAGAACAATGAGCCAGTTTTTCGCCGCAACGGCATAGTTAACGGTCGGGGTGTAGGATTCTATGCTCTGGTATACCGATTTTGCAAGGCCGTGCAGCTTGCGGAAGCAGAAGAGGTTTATGAGGAAAAGCGCTACAGCAATAACGGTGAAAATGATAAAAAACAACCAGCCCGAAGCCGTAACCAAGATGCCTGCAATAGAAACGTCAAACTCCCCAAACTGAGAAAGCAGCTCGTTGGAAAGTCCTCCGCCGCCCAAAAAGCCGAGAACAACGCCAAGAATAACGCCGCACACAAGAAGTATTACACTTACAACATTGAAAATTATGTACTGCGCGTAAGCTACGCCGCTTACGTTGCGAAGCTGCTTTGTGTCAACAATGTTTTTCTGCGCTTTGGAATAGGCGATCCACAGAAAGATGGTAAACAAGATATTCAGCACCTGAATACTGTCGCCGATAACGGACAGAGCACTTGCCGCGGTAAGCAGAATGCAGAGTACTAAAAACAACTTGTCTTTGAGCGCCGCCATAACCTTTTCTCCAATAGGGTTGGGAATAGGCGCGTCGACAGAAACGGGCTCGCCTGCGGGAGCAGAGCAATTAGGGCAAAAAGCAAAATCCTGCTCAGATTCAAAACTGCAACTGTTACATTTCATATTAGACCCTCCTAAAATTTGCTAATTAAATTATATCATTAAATGCGCGGTTTTACAACATTTTTTTGATAGATGGGTGTGTGGCGTCGGCGTATGCTTATTTTATCCTTGGGTAATGGGATAATAAAAACGGATTTTGCCTTGAAAATCCTAATAAAAGTGCGTAAGATCGGAGTGCTGTATAGGGTGTCGAAAAGGCGGTTTTCCTTGACATTAGTAGGTGATGGTGGTATTATATATTAAAGTGTATTATTGTGCTGTTTTTGAATTTTTAAAAAATGGAGGAAAAGTATGAAAGGAATAATATTGGCAGGAGGTTCAGGTACAAGACTGTATCCTCTTACAAAAGTAACATCCAAACAACTGCTCCCTATCTATGACAAGCCTATGATCTACTATCCTATGTCTGTTCTTATGAAGGCGGGCATCAGAGATATTTTAATTATATCAACTCCGCAGGATACTCCGCGCTTTAAGGAACTTCTTGGCGACGGTCACCAGTTTGGAGTAAAGCTGGAATATGCCGTTCAGCCCTCGCCCGATGGTCTTGCTCAGGCATTTATCATCGGTGCTGACTTTATCGGTGACGACTGTGTTGCAATGGTGCTCGGCGACAATATCTTTGCGGGTCACGGACTGAAAAAGCGCCTTAAGGCCGCTGTCGCAAATGCAGAGTCGGGCAAGGGCGCAACCGTTTTCGGCTACTATGTTGATGACCCCGAGCGCTTCGGTATCGTTGAATTTGATAAGGACGGACGAGCAATTTCCATCGAGGAGAAGCCCGCCCAGCCTAAGAGTAATTACTGCGTTACGGGTCTTTATTTCTATGACAATCGCGTTGTAGAATACGCCAAGAATTTAAAGCCTTCGCCTCGCGGCGAGCTTGAGATTACAGATCTAAACCGCATCTACCTTGAGAATGAAAGCTTAAATGTTGAGCTTTTAGGTCAGGGCTTTACCTGGCTTGACACAGGCACACACGAGTCGCTGGTTGACGCTACCAACTTTGTCAAAACCGTTGAGACTCACCAGCACAGAAAGATCGCCTGCCTTGAGGAGATCGCTTATCTTAACGGCTGGATCAGTCGCGAGGATGTTTTAGAGGTCTACGAGGTGCTTAAGAAAAATCAGTACGGCCAGTATCTTAAGGATGTTCTGGACGGCAAATATCTTGATGTTCTTCATTAAAAGACGGAGGGTGCACAAATGAAAAAGACAATTATCGTAACCGGCGGCGCCGGATTTATCGGAAGCAATTTTGTTTTCCATATGCTTAAAAAATATCCCGAATACCGCATTATCTGCCTTGATAAGCTGACATATGCGGGCAACCTTTCAACCTTAAAGCCTGTTATGGACAACCCTAACTTCCGCTTTGTAAAGGCTGACATCTGCGACAGAGAGGCAGTTGAAAAGCTTTTTGAAGAGGAAAAGCCCGACATTGTTGTGAACTTTGCGGCTGAGAGCCACGTTGACCGCTCTATTGAGGATCCCGGCATCTTCCTTAAAACTAATATTTTGGGAACACAGACCCTTATGGACGCCTGCCGCAAGTACGGTATCGAGCGTTATCATCAGGTTTCGACAGACGAGGTCTACGGCGACCTGCCCCTTGACAGACCCGACCTCTTCTTTACCGAGGAGACCCCCATTCACACAAGTTCTCCCTACAGCAGCTCTAAGGCTGGCGCTGACCTTCTTGTTCTGGCTTATTACAGAACATTTGGTCTGCCTGTTACCATCAGCCGTTGCAGCAACAACTATGGCCCCTATCACTTCCCCGAAAAGCTTATTCCTCTTATGATTGCCAATGCACTCAATGATAAGCCTCTGCCCGTGTATGGCAAGGGCGAGAACGTTCGTGATTGGCTCTATGTTGAGGATCACTGTAAGGCTATTGACCTCATTATTCACAACGGCAGAGTAGGCGAGGTCTACAATATCGGCGGCCACAACGAAATGGCTAATATCGACATTGTTAAGATAATCTGTAAGGCTCTCGATAAGCCCGAAAGCCTTATCACATACGTAACTGACCGTAAGGGACACGATATGCGTTACGCTATCGACCCCACAAAGATCCACAGCGAGCTTGGCTGGTTGCCCGAAACTATGTTCCGTGACGGAATTAAAAAGACAATTCAGTGGTATCTCGATAACAAGGACTGGTGGGAAGAGATCATCAGCGGCGAGTATCAGAACTACTACGATAAGATGTATTCAAACAGATAAAAACGGAGGGAAATTAAATGAAGGTGCTTGTAACGGGCGTTTGCGGACAGCTCGGTCATGATGTTGTTCTTGAGCTTATGGGCCGCGGACACAATGCGGTAGGCTCAGATTTAGCCGCGGAGTATAACGGTGCGCTGACAACGCCTTACATTTCCCTTGACATAACCGATAAAGAGGCGGTAAATCGTGTCATTTCCGAAGCAAAGCCCGACGCTGTTATCCATTGCGCTGCCTGGACTGCCGTTGATGCGGCCGAGGATGAGGAAAACAGAGAAAAGGTTTTCGCTGTCAACGAGCTGGCTACCGGGTATATCGCAGATGCCGCAAAAAAGGTCGACGCCAAAATGATGTATATCAGCACCGACTATGTTTTTGACGGTAAGGGTGAAAAGCCTTGGCAGCCCGACGATAAAAATTACGCCCCTCTTAATGTTTACGGAAAATCCAAGCTCGGCGGCGAAAAGGCTGTGAGCAGCACCCTTGAAAAGTTTTTTGTTGTGCGAATCGCCTGGGTATTCGGCAAAAACGGCAATAACTTTATTAAGACGATGCTTAATGTCGGCAAAAAATATCCCGAACTTCGAGTGGTAGCCGACCAGATAGGCACCCCGACCTATACCTTTGATTTGGCAAGGCTTTTAGTCGATATCATAGAAACCGACAAATACGGTTACTATCACGCCACAAACGAGGGCGGCTATATAAGCTGGTATGACTTTGCCCGCGAGATATTCAAAAAGGCAGGCTATGACACCAAGGTTAATGCGGTAACAACAGAGGAATACGGTCTTTCAAAAGCGGCCCGACCCTTTAACAGCCGCCTTGATAAATCCAAGCTAAAAGAAATGGGCTTTGAGCCTCTGCCCACTTGGCAGGACGCTTTAGAGAGATATTTAAAAGAAATCAACGCTTAAAAGGAGCCGTTATGGGACAGATAAAGGTTACAAAATGCGATATCGAGGGTCTTTATATCATAGAGCCCGCAGTTCACGGTGACAGCCGCGGATATTTTATGGAGACCTACAGCCAGCGAGATATGCAGGAAGCAGGTCTTGATATGGTCTTTGTGCAGGATAATCAGAGCATGAGCACAAAGGGTGTGTTGCGCGGTCTGCATTTTCAAAAAGAGTTTCCGCAGGGAAAACTTGTCCGCGTTATAAAGGGCAGGGTTTTTGATGTTGCGGTCGACCTGCGCAGCGGCAGTAAAACCTACGGCAAGTGGTTTGGCGTAGAGCTTTCTGAGGAGAATAAAAAGCAGTTTTATATCTCTGAGGGCTTTGCCCACGGCTTTTTGGTGCTCTCGGATATGGCCGAGTTCTGCTATAAGGTAACCGATTTTTATCACCCCGGTGACGAAGGCGGCCTTGCTTGGAACGACCCCGAGATAAATATAAAATGGCCCGAGGTTGTAGGCAAGTATAGCGGCTCTGCATCTGCAGAGGGATACACCTTAGAGGACGGCACACCGCTTAACCTAAGCGATAAGGACCAGAAATGGTCGGGCATTCACGATACCTTTAGTTTTTAAGAGGACTTGGAGAGAAGATATGCAACACGTATTTATTGTAGGGTCAAAATCCCTTGGGGCATACGGCGGATATGAGACCTTTGTGGACAAGCTCACCGAATATCACCAGAATAACCAAAAGATAAAGTATCACATTGCCTGTAAGGCTAACGGCGACGGCTGTATGGATGAAAGCACCCTCTCGGGCGTGGAAAGAATAAACGATAGCGAGTTTATCTATCACAACGCCCATTGTTTTAAGATCAAGGTGCCCGAAGCTCTGGGCCCCGCAGTTGCAATCTATTATGATGTTGCAGCGCTTAATTACTGTTGTAAATATATTAAAGAAAATAAAATTGAAAATGCCATTGTTTATATCTTGGCCTGCCGCATCGGACCGTTTGCATCTTATTTTAGACGCAAAATTCATGCTCTTGGCGGCAGAGTTTTCTTAAATCCAGACGGACACGAGTGGATGCGCGCTAAATGGAGCGCCCCCATTCGTAAATACTGGAAAATCTCAGAGCAGATGATGGTAAAGCACAGCGATCTTGTTGTCTGCGATTCTGTTAACATTGAAAAATATATTCACGAGTGCTATGACAATAAAGGAATAAAGGGAACATCTCCCAAAACTACCTTTATTGCCTACGGCGCTGATCTCACTAAAAGCACCCTTTCCGACGAGGCTGACGAGCTCGTTTCGTGGTACAACGAAAAGGGTCTTTCCAAAAACAATTACTACCTCGTAGTTGGCAGGTTTGTTCCCGAAAACAACTACGAAACCATGATAAGAGAGTTTATGAAAAGCGAGACCGAACGCGATTTTGCTATCATAACTAATGTGAACGATAAGTTTTTAGAGGAGCTTGAAAGCCGCCTTGGCTTTAAAAAGGATCCTCGCATCAAGTTTGTTGGAACCGTTTACAACCAGCAGCTTCTTAAGAAGATCCGCGAAAATGCCTACGCATATTTCCACGGACACGAGGTCGGCGGCACAAACCCCAGCCTTATTGAAGCGCTCGGCTCAACTGACCTCAACCTGCTTTTAGGCGTCGGATTTAACCGCGAGGTTGCAGAGGACTGCGCCCTCTACTTTACAAAAGAGGATGGAAATCTTGCCGCCCTTATAAACTCGGCAGATAAAATGACCGAGGATGAGATTGCCAAAATGGGCGAAAAGGCTAAGGCAAGGGTCAGAGAGGCGTATAGCTGGCAGTATATTACCGAGCGTTATGCCCAAATATTTTAAACGCTAAAGTCGGAGGGTGAAGTATGGAAACAAGACCCCTAATATCTGTCATTGTGCCGGTGTATCGTGCAGAGGACCGGCTCGATGCCTGTGTAGAAAGTATCGTAGCTCAGGACTGGACAAACCTTCAGATAGTTCTCGTTAATGACGGCTCGCCTGATAATTGCGGCAGTATTTGCGATAAATGGGAACATAAGGATGCTCGCATCGAGGTCATACACAAGCAAAACGGAGGACCGTCAAGTGCCCGAAATGCCGGACTTGATATTGCAAAGGGTGACTATGTTCTGTTTCTGGACAGCGACGATCTACTTGATAGCACCACCTGCACGCACCTGTACGAGCTGATGCAAGAAAAGAACGCTGATGTGGCATCTTGCTATCAGGCAAACGTCTTCAGCAACGCTCCCGCAGAGTTTGTCCGCGATGGTGAGGTTACCGTTATGGACAGAGAAAGTGCGATCTTAGATATGTGGTATCAGAGGGTATTTCCCAGCACCTGCGGAAAATTATTTAAGCGCAGTATATTTGACGGACTTCGTTTTACTGAGGGCCTTTATTTTGAAGATGTCGATATAATTTATCAGATCTATTGGAAGGCTGAGCGCATTGCAGAAACGACTGCGCGCCTTTACGGCTATGTTCATCACGAGGGAAGCATAACAACAAGGGAGTTTTCCTCTGCAGATATGGACATTTTGACCGTTGTTGACAAAATCGAGCAGTTTGCTCACGACAAATCGCAGAAATTAAAAGCAGCCGCAACGGCATACTCTGTTGCAGCCGCTCTTCGTATTGTGCTCAATGTTCCCAAAAAAGAGGAGTTTAATGAGGGCACAAGCAAAGCAATAAACATACTTAAAGCGAACGGAAAGGCTGTGCTTAAGGATAAGAACATAAAAAGCAAGCTGAAAATAGCGTTGATCTTGTATTTCTATTTCCGTCCATTTATCCGTGTAGCGTATAGATTTGTGAATCGTTGGAAATAAGCCTTGGAGGTAAAATATGCAGATTTCTGTAATTGTTCCTGTTTACAAAGGTAACAAGCATATAAAGAATTTGCTCAACATAATGAATGCCAATGTTGCAACCATTAAGGCAAAAACAGAAAGCTTTTGTAATGAGGATTTTGAGCTGATATTAGTTAACGACAGTCCCGATATCCCCATAGAAATTCCCGATATAAAAAGTGACGATTATATTTTAAGGGTAATAGATAATCCGCACAATCTTGGAATACAGGGTGCGCGCATTAACGGCATCAATAATGCAAAGGGCGAGTTCATTCAGATGCTCGATCAGGACGACAAGCTCGCCGACAACGCGCTTTACTCTCAGCTTACAGCTATCGGCGACTGTGATATGGTTATCGCCAACGGCTATAGCGAGAGTGAGAGCGAAAACTATAAAGAGGTGCTATACACCTCTGTCTCTCAGCAGAAAATGGCACTTGAGCCAAAATATTACTATTCTATAGGTTGTATGATATGGTCTCCCGGTCAGTGTCTTATAAGAAAAAGCGCCATTCCGCAGGTCTGGATGCAGGAAAAGATCGAGCATAACGGCTCGGATGATCTGCTTTTGTGGTTGCTTATGCAAAATGAGGGCTGTAAGGTTACTATCAACCCTGAAAAGCTATACACTCACGTTGAAACGGGTGTCAACTATTCGGCTGACTTTGAAAAAATTACAACATCCTCTATGGATGTTCTTGATTTTCTTAAAAAACACAGCGCGGTGTCAAAAAAACTTGCGAGCAAGTTTGAACGCCGTTTTGAAATGAGAAAGCTTTATCACGGAAAAAGCTTCTTGCACAAGGCCGTGGCTATGCTTTTATATCCCGATCTGTCGTGGCCGCTGGTGGTTAAAAAGGTAAGAGGGAAGCTCAGATAATTTTGGAGGGTGAAATGGAATATATAATTATCATTGCTCTACTCACACCGATAATTTTTTTGGCGTGTAAGCAAAAAAAATGGTATTTGTTCCTGCTTTTTGGATTTATGGGAATTCTGCCTGAGCAGTTCTCTTTTGAGATACACGAAAAGCTTCCGCTTATAACCGCAACAAGACTGCTTATTGTTTTGGTGTGCGGCTTTTGGGCATATCAAAAGTTTAAGACGAAAAAGTTTTCGGCCCCGATAAGCATTTTGGCTTTTCTGGGAGTCAATATTTTGGTTTCTCTTGTGAATCTGCGGTTCGGTTTTGATGAAGTGAACCGAATGTTTCTCTATTTCTTTGAGAGAGTGCTGGTCATTGTAATGGCAGCAGACCTTATTGATGACAAAGAGGAATTCAACAAAGCGATCGATTTTGTTATACTTGGTTTTACTGCTCTGTCGGTAGTAGGAGTTTTGCAGACTGTTTTTGAAATAGATGCGGCGGCTCCGCTACATATAACCGAAACGATCACAAGCATTTCTCTTACAGAGCGTATGGGGCTAACCCGAGCATTTGGAACCACAAATGCTATAAGCTATGGATGTCATACCGCGTTTGTTTTAGTTCTTATGTATTACAGACTGAGTCAAACATATAGGCATCGTTATTCGGTTGCTATTGCATTAAATCTTGTTGCGCTTATATGCACATTTTCAAGAAGTGCATGGCTTGCTCTTTTTGGCGTTTTTGGACTTATTTTCCTTACAAGGCCTGTAAAGTTTGTAAAGAAAATGTGGGCAAGCGTTGCTATAGCGATCGTTTTATGTGTTTGTCTTTCATTAGTTCAGGTGAAATTTGGACAGGCACTTGTGGTAACTGCACAATCATCTTTAAATACAGTTATTGATGTATTTCCTGATAGTTGGTTTGAAAAAGAGCCTGTAGGTTCTTCTCAGATAAGCTCAGAGTCCGGCACAAGTTCTGCGGCTAGCACAAGTTCTGCGGCTAGCACAAGTTCTACAGCCAGCACAAGTTCTGCAGTCAGCACAAGTTCTGCGGTCAGCACAAGTTCTGCAGTCAGCACAAGTTCTGCGGCCAGCACAAGTTCTGCGGCCAGCACAAGCTCTGTAGCTAGCACCAGCTCTGCAGCTAGCATAAGTTCTGGCGGTAATACCAGCGCAAACAGCTCGCAGTCTGTGCCCTCAAAGCCTCCTGTTAGCTCACAGCCCTCAAAGCCTCACTCTGATCTTTCTGAGGATTTTGGGCTTAATTACGAAAATCCAACATATTCGAGGGTCATGCAGTGGACAGCCATAGAGCGAATGGCCATGGATGGAGAGCTGCTGTTTGGTTATGGATATAACGGCTTTGCCGAGGGCAAGGTGTACTTTTACCGCGCTGATTGGGGTGGTAAATGGGCTGTTGCTAAGATGATGGATGTTGGCTTTGTTGCCCTGTTTGCCGAGAGCGGACTTGTAGGATTTTTGGCATATATCGGCCTTCTCGGTTACATTCTTGTCGTGTCGATAAGGAAAAGAAATAAGAGTCGCGGCTTTAACTTCTATAAAATGTCGATATTTATGGTCATAGCGCTTATTGCTCTTAATGTTATGGCGGTGCTGATGTTTGACCAGATCGCATGGGTGTATTTTGCGCTCTTCTACGCTTACGACAAGCTTGAAAAAGAGGATAAGCTCGTCGAGGCTGAAAAAACAGAAAAGAAGTGGGCATTCTAACAAAAAATAAACAAGCTTAAAACAAAGCGGGGGGTGCAAAAATGCCGGAAGTTTCTATTATAGTTGCAACTTATAATCCCGATAATCAAAAGCTGAAAGCGACTCTTGCCGCGGCGTGTGCCCAAGAGGATGTTTCGTTTGAAATAATAATTACCGACGATGCCTCAAAAGAGAAGGATTTTGTCTGGCTGTCTGAATTTTTTAGAGAGAAGGGCATAACCGACTATAAAATTCTTGAGCACGCCGAAAACGGCGGAACTGTTAAAAACTGTTTTGATGCTGTTTGTGCCGCCAAGGGAAAATATGTTTTTATAACCTCCCCCGGAGACATTCTCTTTGATAAAACGGTTTTAAAGGATTTCTATGACTTTGCCGAAAAAAATGAAGCAGGTGTTTCTTTTGGCAATGCTGTGTTTTATTCAAATGAAAACGGCAATGTTAAGCTGACAAGGCAATATGGCTCGCCCTTAAGACCGCAGCTTTATGCTCCGGACAAGCAGTTAAAAACAAAAAATACGGCGTTTTTTGGCTGTGACTGGATTATTGGTGCGGCATATTTTCGCAAGACCGTGACGGCAAAAAAATATTTTGAGCAGGTTCTTGATGTCTGCAGATATACAGAGGATTCAAGCTCAACCGCCTTTGCTTTGGCGGACGGCGTTAATATCCAGTATTTTGACCGGAATATTGTCTGGTATGAGGATGGAACAGGAATTTCGACCGCCAGAAAATCAAAATGGGATGAAATTCTTAAAAATGAGAGCATACAGGCTGTAAAAAAGCTAAAAAGGATGTTCCCTAATAATCCGTATGTGGATATTTTGTTTTGTAATTTGGTTATTTCTGATAGGCGTAGACGGCTTTTGAAAAAGTTGCTTACCCATCCCGTACTTTGCATTAAAATAGCAGGTCAGAAGAAACTTGTTAAAAACAAACAAGTAGCCTGTGCGCACAGCGATTTGGACAGACTAAAGAATTTACTTAGTTTTTGACTATAAAAGGTGTGATTGACTGTAATGGAAGTAAAAAAATATACATTTGCTCCCCACGGAGATGATAGAGGTCAGCTTGTTGCCATAGAGCAACTTAAGGACCTGCCCTTTGAAATAAGAAGGGTATATTATATTTACGACACTCTTGAGGGAGTGCGTCGCGGCTTTCACGCCCACCTTAACCTTGAGCAGATCTTAGTCTGCGTTAAGGGAAGCTGCAAGATACACCTTGATGACGGAACTGACACCGCCGAGGTTGTACTGGACAAGCCCTACGAGGGCCTCTATATAGCAAACAATATGTGGCGAGAGATGTACGACTTTTCTCCCGACGCTGTTTTGCTTGTGCTTGCGTCGGAGTATTACGACGAGGCTGACTATATCCGCGACTATGATAAGTTTAAGCAGTTTGTAAATCAAAACAAACAGTAATTTGCAGGGAGGAAAATAAAAATGAAGGTGCCCTTTGTTAGCTTTTTGCCGCTTGAACAGGAGCTTAATGCTGAGCTTCGCGGTGCTTTTGAACGTGTACTTAAAAATAGCTGGTATATTGACGGAAAAGAGGATAAAGCCTTTGAGGAGGCCTTTGCAAAGTTCTGCGAGAGCGAGTACTGCATCGGCGTCGGCAACGGGCTTGATGCCCTTATGCTCGCCCTGCGCGCCTTTGAAATAGGCGAAGGGGATGAGGTTATCGTTCCGTCCAACACCTATATTGCAACCGCTCTTGCCGTAACATATGTCGGCGCGACTCCCGTTTTTGTAGAGCCCGATATAAACACATATAACATCGATCCTGCCTTGATCGAGGAGAAAATTACCGGCAAAACCAAGGCGATCATGCCCGTTCACCTTTACGGCCAGCCCTGCGATATGGATCCCATTATGGAAATCGCAAACAAATACAACCTCAAGGTTATTGAGGACTGCGCTCAGGCTCACGGTGCAACCTATAAGGGCAAGGTGATCGGCTCGTTTGGTGATGCTGCGGGATTTAGCTTCTATCCCGGTAAAAACCTCGGCGCACTTGGCGACGCTGGCGCCACCGTTACAAACAACAAAGAGGTTGCTGACAAGATTCGCGCTCTTGGAAATTACGGCTCTGATTATAAGTATCACCATATCTACAAGGGTGTAAACTCCCGTCTTGACGAGCTTCAGGCAGCGTTTCTCTCAGCAAAACTTCCCCTTATGGACAAGGTGAACGATAACCGCAGAGAAACCGCCAAGAAATATCTTGACGGAATTAAGAATGATAAAATCATTCTTCCGTATGTTCCCGAAACTACAGATCCCGTATGGCATATTTTTGCCGTCCGTACAGAAAAGAGAGATGAGCTTGCCGCTTATCTTGAAAGTCGCGGTATAGGAACAAATAAACACTACCCCATCGCAATGCACCTGCAGGACTGCTATAAGGACTTAGGTTTAAAGCAGGGCGACCTGCCTATCGCTGAGGAGATCAGTGCAACTCAGCTAAGCTTACCTATGTATTACAAAATGACAGACGAGCAGATCCAGTATGTAATTGATGCTATTAATGAATTTTAACAGCCTCTAAGGAGTAGTTATGGAACAAAAAACCACTAAGCCTGCGCGTAGCTCGAATATTGAGCTTTTGCGGATTTTGGCGATTTTGGGTGTAATAATTCTGCACTATAACAATTCGTCTATAGGCGGCGGCTTTGCGGCTGTTGCAGGGGGCTCGCTTAACCAGAACATTCTGATCTTGCTTGAATGTGCCGCAATCTGCGCTGTCAACGTTTTTGTTATGATAAGCGGCTTTTTTATGAGCGGATCGGATAACAGAACCCTTTGGAAGCCCATAGGCCTTGTTACCGAGGTGGTGGTAATGAACATTGCCATTTACCTTGCAAACCGCGCTATAAATAAAAGTTTTTCGTTTAGAGACCTCTTTTATGCCGCTATCCCCGAAAACTATTTTGTGGTCTTGTTCTGTGTTCTCTATATAGTTTCTCCCTATATAAATTTGCTTTTAAATTCGATGTCTGATAAAAAGCTTAAGGTTTTCCTTGCGCTGCTGATTTTAATTTTCTCGGTTTATCAAACCTTTATAAGTGTTGCAGGAACAGTGTTAGACAAGAGCCTTTTTGGTCTTAGCCCGGTAAGTAACTCCGGCGGACAGGGCGGCTATACCATAGTTAATTTTATAATGATGTATATAGTAGGCGCCTGCATCAGAAGATTTAATGTAAGTCCCTCTCTTAAAAAACTGCTTTTAGCGCTCCTGCTGCTTGTTGCCGCGCTTTTTGTTTGGGCAAAGTTAAACATCCTACGCTCCCTTTCAATAGGAAAGGTGGTCTGGGCGTACAACAATCCACTTGTTATAGCCCTTGCTGCTGTTGTGTTTTTGATTTTTAAGAGAATAAAGCTGGGCAACTTAAGGGCAGTAAACTTTGTTGCAAAAGCAAGCTTTACCGTTTTTTTAACCCACGCCTTCTTTTTCAGATTTATAAATATTCCGCGGTATGTCAAAACCTCTGCGCTGACTATGACAGCGCATGTTTTTGTAAGCGCAATTTTGATTTATGCCGCGGGAGTCGCAATTTACTTCATTTATGAAAATACTGTCGGCAGAATGCTTGATCTGCTTCAGAAAAAACTGCCGATTAAAGATATATGGAAAATTTCCTGATAGATAAATGCTCTTCAAAAATCATTTTGAAAGGATTTTCTGTTAAATGATTTCAAAAATTCGAAAAAAATGGCAAGCTATTCCGCTTACCGTCAAGGTTTCAACTGCATATGCAATATGCAGTATTCTGCAGCGCTGCCTCTCGTTCTTTACTTTGCCTCTGTTTACGAGGCTTCTCACAACCGACCAGTACGGCCAGTATACTGTATACCAGTCGTGGTCAAATATTATTACGATATTCGTAACTCTCAACCTTGCCTATGGCTCGTTCTCAACCGCCATGGTAAAGTATGAACAGCGGAGGAGCGAGTATGTTTCCTCAATTCAAGGAATATGCATAATGCTTACGGCCGCCTTCCTTGGAATATATATTCCGTTCAGCGATTGGTTTAACCAGTTTTTCGAGATGCCTACCTACCTTATGGTCGTAATGCTTCTTGAAATTCTGTTTACCTGCTCGCTACAGCTGTGGATGGCAAAAAATCGCTTTGAGTATAAGTACAAAAGCGTGGTTATTGTTACGCTGGTAAACTCACTTGTTGCTCCTATAGCGGCTTTTGTGCTGGTAACACTTACCGAGGAAAAGGGTATAGCAAGAATTTTGGGCTATGCATTTGCCTATATCGCAGTAGGTGGATTTTTCTTTGTTTATAACATCTTAAAGGGCAAAAAGCTTTATGACAAGGAGCTCTGGAGCTATGCGCTGGGCTTTAATGTTCCTTTGCTTGTCTATTATCTTTCGCAGGTTGTCTTTAACCAGAGCGATAGAATTATGATAAACCACTACTGCGGAACTGAGGCGGCGGCAATGTACGGCGTTGCCTTTAACCTTGCCATGATATTGACCTTTGTGTTAAATTCTATAAACGGCTCGTATGTTCCGTGGTTTTATGGAAAACTTAAAGAGGGAAAGGCAAAGGATAATCAAGGCGTTGCTTGCGGTATAGCGGTGCTTCTCGGCATTCTGCTTTTGGCGGTTATTTGGTACGCTCCCGAGATAATTCTTGTAATGGCGGGCCCGCAGTACGTTGATGCAATTCCCGTAGTCGCCCCTGTTGCAATGAGTATCCTGCTTCTGTATTATTCTCAGCTCTTTATAAACCTCGAGTTTTATTACGAGGAGAAAAAGCTTTTGGCGCTTGCGTCAATAGCGTCTGCTGTGGTCAACATAGTTCTCAATGCTTGGCTCATTCCCAAGATCTCGTTTGTTGCGGCAGGATATACAACCTTTGTAAGTTATATTCTGTTTGCTTTCTGCAACTATCTTGCGGTGAGAGGGCTTATAAACCATGGGCGAGCTGTCAGCGATGCCTACAATATAAAGGCGCTGCTTGGCATCTTTGTTCTGTTTGTTGCGGCGTCGGGTCTGGGCATGTTGCTTTATGATTACCTTGTGTGGAGAATTGTTATTACTCTTTTGGTGCTTGTTGTGATGTTTATTTTCAGAAACAAGCTGTTAGGTGTATTTAAAACAATAAAAAACCGTTAAAACTATCTGAAACGAGGCGCAAAATGAAACTTAGAATGCTTGAGCAAAAGGATGCTCCCTTTATGCTCGAATGGATGCACGACGATGATGTTGTAAAGGACCTTTATTCAAACTTCAAGGAAAAGACCATTGAGGATTGCAAGGGCTTTATAACCTACAGCCAGACAAGCCAAATCGATTTGAATCTTGCTATTGCTGACGATAGTGACGAGTATCTCGGAACGGTCAGCCTGAAGCATATAGACAAAGAGGCGGGCTATGCCGAGTTTGCCATCACAGTCCGCAAAAAGACTATGGGAACAGGCGCGTCGGGCTGGGGAATGAAGGCTATTTTAGAAAAGGGAATTTGTGAGCTTGGCCTTAAAAACATTTATTGGTGCGTTAATAAGATCAATGCTCGTGCTGTGAGGTTTTACGATAAAAACGGATACAAGATAACTGAGATAGTGCCACAGAAACTTTTGGATATGTACCCCGATGAGCTTTTAAAAAGCTTTGTTTGGTATGTTTACGGAGATGACGCAAAATGAAAAATTTTACAACAAGGGTAATAAACAAATTAAAGAGAATATACGCGGCAATAAAGGCAGTAAAGCGCCTTAAAAAAACCGCCGCGAAGCCCAAAAATGATATAAGAAAAATCGTTTTTATGGTGCATTATATTCCCTCTTGGATCAGGCACGAGCTTATATACAGAGAGTTGTGCGCGTCCGATAAAGCGGAAGCGTTTATACTTTGTGTCCCCTCGGATATAACCGAAACCGACCCCAAGAAAAACGACATTTACAACTATTTTACAGAGCACGGCTACAGCGCAATAAACGCTATAAACGAGGACGGAAGCTTGTTTGATTTAAAATCGCTGGATCCCGATTATGTCTTCCAGTCAAGGCCCTATAACGCCCGTATGCCTGAGCAGTATAGGTCAGAGGTTCTTTCTTCTTATACCAAAATCTGCAACATTTCCTACGGCACCTGCCTTATTAAAAATGCACTATCAACTGTTTTAAACAAAGATTACATTAAGGATGTCTCGCTCTATTTTACTGAGATGGGATACAACAAATGGTATTTTGAAAACAAGAACAAAATGGGCGTTAAAGCAGGTGTTCAGTCGGCAAAGCTTGTCGGCGCGGCAAATTTAGAGCTTATGTATCGCGATAGGGAAAAGGCAAAGGACAACTTTCCCTCCCTTAAAACAAGGCCAAGGTTTATCTGGACTCCGCGCTGGTCGATCGATGCGCTTTTGGGCGGCAGCAACTTCTTTAACTACAAGGATTTTATGCTCGAGTTTTTCGGCGAAAATCAGAATATATCCTTGCTTATACGTCCCCATCCCCTTATGTTTTCGAACTTTGTTGAAAACGGCAATATGACAAAAGAGGAAGAAATAGAGTACAAGAAAAAGATCTCTGAGGCTCAAAATATCGAACTTGACGAGATGAAGGAGTATGCCGACAATTTCTGGACCTCCGATGCTCTTATAACCGACATTTCTGCAATCATTATAGATTATTATATAACGGGCAAGCCTATAATTTATTGCAAGTCAGATGTCAAGCATGAGCTTCTTGACCAGACGCAAGAAATGCTTCAGGGCTGCTATGTGGCGGACGGACAGGAAGAGCTTAAAATGTATATTGAGATGCTCTCTCGCGGAGAGGACCCTCTTAAAGCGGAACGCGAGCGTATCGTTGAAAAGTATTTTGCAAGTAGCCTAAACGGCTGCGGCAAGAAAATCGCCGATATACTCATAAATGAATAAAAATAAGACCGATAGGCTAATGCCTATCGGTCTTTTGATTTGCTTTTTAAATTACTGTTGTAAGAAAACTGTAAAGTACCGCTATCAGCGGGATGGTTATAACCGAGAGAATGTTTGAAAGAGTTAGAACTCTGCCCGCACATTCAAGGTCGCGCTCGCTGCCGTAAAGCGAGGCGAACAGGGTAACCGCCGAGGCGCAGGGGCAGGCCGCAATTAAAAGGATCGCCAGTGCGACAGTGCTGTCGACGTTAAGGGCAAGAATGCAGGCGAGAACAACAAGGGGAACTGCTATGTGCCGCAGTGCCACGGCAAGATAATTCTTTGGGCGGGTGAAGGCCTTGCGAATGTCAGACTTTGCAACAAAAACTCCGCTGACTATCATTGCGAGAGGGGTGTTGAGGTTTGAAATATGCCGCACCGACTCAGAAACTACAAAGGGAAGCTTAATAGACAGGAAAAAGAGGGGCAGACCTATCGCGATTCCTATCGTGCCCGCATTGATAAATATCTTGTGCAGCTTTATGCTTTTTATGCCGCCCTTTATGGTAACAACGCCGTGGCTCCACATAATTGCTTGAAAGAATACAAGATAAACGCAGGCATACAAAACGCCCTCGTCGCCGACCGCGCCTTGTATGAGCGGTATGCCCATAAAGCCGCAATTGGAGTAAACCACTGCAAATCGGCGGACCTTGTATGCGTCGCCGTCATCTTTAAAAAACAGGTGCGCTAACCCTATGCCAACAACGTGAGTGAGTATCGCGAGCGCCGCCGCGATAAGCATATTGTAAAGCTTGCGGGAGTCAAAGTCTATCTGAAAGGTGTTTATGATAACGCAGGGTGTAACTATTTTAAGGCAGAACGCCGCCATATCGTCTGCGGCCTTTTCGCTTATCAGCTTTGTTTTGTAGCCTACTGCGCCAACTGCGAGCAGAATTAGGATAATTACGACCTGCTCAATTACTATTAGAGATGTTTCCATTGTGTGCCTCGCTTTTTAGTCTTTTAAAAGGGGTAGTAAGAACTGTCCTGTGTATGAGCCTTTTACTTTAGCAACCTCTTCGGGCGTTCCCTTTGCAACAATCGTGCCGCCGCCATTTCCGCCCTCGGGGCCGAGGTCGATGATGTAATCGGCGGTCTTTATAACGTCGAGGTTGTGCTCGATTATGATAACGGTGTTGCCGCCCTCGGCAAGCCTGTTTATGACCTCGATAAGCAGCTTAACGTCTGAGGGGTGAAGTCCTGTGGTCGGCTCGTCGAGGATGTAGAGTGTCTTGCCTGTTGATTTTTTAAGGAGCTCGGTCGCTATTTTCACCCTCTGTGCCTCGCCGCCCGACAATGTGGTAGCGGGCTGACCGAGCGTTACGTAGGAAAGACCGACATCATAAAGCGTCTGCAGCTTGTTCTTTATCTTGGGAACGTTTGCAAAAAAGCTGAGCGCATCCTCGACCGTCATATTAAGAACGTCGGCAATGCTCTTGTCCTTGTATTTGACCTCCAGGGTCTCTCTGTTGTAGCGCTTGCCCTTGCAGACCTCGCAGGGAACAAAAACGTCGGGCAAAAAGTGCATTTCTATCTTTAAAATT
Source organism: Oscillospiraceae bacterium (assembly GCA_017461245.1). Taxonomy (GTDB): domain Bacteria; phylum Bacillota; class Clostridia; order Oscillospirales; family Ruminococcaceae; genus SIG578. Next base: position 14,557 of record JAFTYW010000028.1, on the reverse strand, counting down.
CCGTCGCCGCTGCAGGCCTCGCACCTGCCGCCCTTGACGTTAAAGGAAAATCTGCCCGAATTGTAGCCGCGGCGCTTGGCGTCGGGGGTTGATGCAAAAAGAGCTCGAATATCGTCGAAAACGCCTGTGTAGGTTGCGGGGTTTGAGCGGGGAGTGCGCCCGATGGGCGACTGGTTTATGGCAATTATCTTGTCAAGATGCTCGGTGCCCGTTATCTCGTCGTGCTTGCCAGGGACGGTGTGAGCGCGGTTAAGCTCTGCGGCAAGCTTTTTGTAGATTATCTCGTTTACGAGTGAGCTTTTTCCCGAGCCCGAAACTCCTGTAACGCAGGTTATAAGGCCTATGGGAAACTCGGCGGTGATGTTTTTAAGGTTGTTTTCCTGTGCTCCCGCAACCGTCAAAAAGCGCCCGTCTTGCTTTCTGCGCATTTTAGGGACCTCGATCCTTTTTCTGCCGCTTAGGAAGTCGCCCGTAAGCGACTTTTCGCATTTTTTAAGCCCCTCAACATCGCCCGCGTAGATGACCTCGCCGCCGTGAACACCGGCCTTGGGGCCGATGTCAACAACATAGTCGGCGCTTCTAATGGTGTCCTCATCGTGCTCAACAACGATAACGGTGTTGCCGATGTCGCGAAGGTTTTTAAGGGTATCGATAAGTTTGCAGTTGTCCCGCTGATGCAGGCCGATGCTTGGCTCGTCAAGAATGTAAAGCACGCCGACGAGCGACGAGCCTATTTGTGTTGCAAGCCGTATTCTCTGGCTCTCGCCGCCCGAAAGGGAAGCGGCGGGGCGGGAAAGTGTAAGATACGAAAGGCCGACGTTGTTTAAAAACTCAAGTCTGTCGCAAATTTCCTTTAAAATGCGCTCTGCAATAAGCTTTTCGCGCTCGGTAAGGGTGAGGTTTTTGATAAAGTCGATAGCCTCGACTACCGAAAGCTCACACAGCTCCATTATGTTAAGTCCACCGACAGTAACAGCGAGGGCAAGAGGCTTTAAGCGCCTGCCGCCGCACTTGTCGCAGGGAATTTCGGTCATGGAGCGCTGGATGTCGTTTCGCACCCAGTCGCTTGTGGTTTCTCTAAAGCGGCGGCTTAGGTTGTTGGCAATTCCCTCAAAGGTGGTTTTATAGGTGCCGCTGCCGTATTCGTTTTTGCGGGTCATTTCAAACTTTTCTTGCGTGCCGTACATAAGAATGTCGACAATTTTCTTAGGCAAATTCTCAAACGGCGTGTCAAGTGAGAAGTTAAAATGCTTAGCGAGTCCGTCAAAGTACATTGCGGCAATTGTGCTGTGCTCCCAAACGCTCCAGCCGCTTGCCTTTATTGCGCCCTCATTTATAGAAAGCTTTTTGTTGGGCACAATAAGGTCGGGCGAAACCTCCAAGAAGTTGCCCAGCCCCGTGCATTTTTCGCAGGCACCCATGGGGTTGTTAAAGCTGAACATTCTCGGGGAAAGTTCCTCGATGCTGATGTCGTGTTCGGGGCAGCTGTAGTGCTGTGAAAAGAGGGTCTCGCCCTCGTCGGTCAGCGCTATAAGAAGTCCGTCTGCTTGATGCAGAGCCGTTTCAACCGAGTCAGAAAGGCGCGACGAAACCCCCTCTTTTATAACGAGGCGGTCAACAACTATCTCAATGTCGTGCTTTTTGTTTTTGTCAAGCTTTATCTCTTCCGAAAGGTCGTACATACTGCCGTCAATGCGAACTCTTACAAAGCCCGATTTTGCGGCTCCCTCGAGCTCTTTTCTGTGTTCTCCTTTTCTGCGGCGGACAATTGGAGCGAGAATTTGCAGCCTCGTTCCCTCGGGCATGGCTTTTAAGCGGTCGACTATCTCGTCAACCGATTGTTGTTTGATCTCTCTGTTACAAATGGGGCAGTGGGGAACACCTATCCTTGCATATAACAAACGAAGGTAATCGTAAATTTCGGTAACCGTTCCAACGGTGGAGCGGGGGTTTTTTGAGGTGGTCTTCTGGTCTATCGAAATGGCGGGCGAAAGGCCCTCAATGCTGTCGACCTCGGGCTTGTCCATCTGACCCAAAAACTGCCTCGCGTAAGACGAAAGGCTCTCAACATAGCGGCGCTGACCGTCGGCATAAATGGTGTCAAAGGCGAGCGAACTCTTTCCCGAGCCCGAAGGGCCGGTCAGAACAACCAGCTTGTCGCGCGGAATTTCAACGTTTATATTTTTTAGGTTGTGCTCTCTTGCACCCTTGATTATCAGCTTGTCAGCCGCCATTTTCATCATCCTTTGTTTACGGAAAAGATTTCTCAAAATTTTGTCAATACTCTATATATTATACCAAACTGAATTTTTAATATCAATGCATTTTTTAGTTGTTTTTTTGTGTTTACTATGTTATACTTAATATTTAAGATAGGAAAGTATTTTTTGAAAGGGGCGAAAGGATATGACAGAGATACTTGTAAGGGTGATAGAATATCTCCCCTTTGTTCTTATGGTCGTTATTTCTTTGCCCGTTCACGAATTTGCTCACGGCTATATTGCCAATAAATTAGGCGACGATACCGCGTATTATCAAGGCAGGCTCACCCTAAACCCTTTGGCTCACCTTGACCTTTGGGGAACCATCTCAATGATCTTAGTCGGCTTCGGTTGGGCAAAGCCTGTTCCCGTCAACCCCAGGAGATTTAAGTGCAATATGAGGCTAGGCATGGCGCTGACAGCCCTTGCGGGCCCGCTCTCAAACATTCTGCTTGCCCTTATCTTTATGATACTCTCAAAGGGAACCTACCTTTTGGGGGACGCTACAGGAAACGATTTCTTTTATTTCTTAAACTGGCTTACCTTTAATATTATGTACGCCAACATAGGACTTGCATTCTTTAATTTAATTCCCATTCCGCCGCTTGACGGCTCGAGGATTTTAAGCTACTTCCTGCCCTACAAGGCTCAGGCGGTTTATGACAACCTTGAGAGATACAGCACATATATTCTTATTGCGGTTTTGGCGCTTGACAGAGGCGTAGGTCTGTTGTCTGTAATAATTGACTTCTTTGCGGGCGCAGTTTACTGGCTGCTTGATAAAATGACATTCTTTATGGGCGATGCAGGATTTGTGCCGATCTCATTCTTGCTCGACCTTGCATAACGGATAAAAAGAAAGGAGCCAAGAAAATTGGCAGCTCCCGAATTTAAACTTGAAAAATTTGAAGGCCCGCTTGACCTTCTGCTTTCGCTTATCGCAAAGCACAAGCTTGATATTTACGATATTCCCATCTCTCAGCTTTTAGAGCAGTATCTTGCCTACATCGCGCAGATGCAGGAGCACGATATGGACGTTGCCAGCGAGTTTCTCGAGATGGCGGCCCGCTTAGTTTACATCAAGACGGCTATGCTCTTACCTCAGCACGAGGACGAGGCGCAGGAGCTCAAAATTGAGCTCGAAGGACAACTGCTTGAATACAGCGTCTGCAAGCAGGTGGCTCAGGAGCTTAGAGAAGATTATGTCGGCGGTGATATTTACGTTAGAAAAGCCGCAGAGATAGAGCTGCCCAAAACCTTTGAGGGAACTGTGGACAAGCAAAAGCTACTTGAGGCTTACCTTGCCGTCGCAGGCAAAAGGCAGAGAAAAATGCCGCCGCCCGCCTCGGCCTTTACCCAGATAGTTGCGAGGAGAATGGTTTCGATTCGCTCGCGAATTATGCTTATCTTGTCTAAAGTTATGGGAAACGGCAATATTCCTATTGAGGAGATCTGGATGCAGAATAATGACCGCTACGAGCTTGTTGCATCGTTTTTGGCGGTGCTTGAGCTTATCCGTCACTCAAGGGTCATGGTTTCGGACGACGGAAGAACTATTTGTTATAACAGCGCAGGAGGAGATTCAGATTGGGAATCAGAGAACATAGAGGAGCAATAGAGGCAATTTTATTTGCAAGCGGCGAGCCCATTTCGGCCGCCCGTATTGCCGAGGTGCTCGAGATCGATCTAAGAACCGCCAAAAACCTTTTGGACGGTATTTCTGACGATTACGAAAACCGTGAGAGCGGAATTTCTGTCCTTAAACTTGGCGAAAGCTACCAAATGACTACCAATAAAGAGTATGCCGATAAGGTGCGCGCGGCGCTTGATATTCGCCGCAACCAGCCGCTGTCCAATGCGGCGCTAGAGGTGCTTGCGATTATCGCATACAACCAGCCTGTAACAAGAGCTTTTATGGAGCAGATACGAGGCGTTGACTGCTCGGGCGTTGTTGCAAACCTTTGCGAAAAGGAGCTTATCGAGGAGGCGGGCAGACTTGACCTGCCCGGTAGACCCATCGCATTTAAAACGACTGCAAACTTTTTAAGAGCCTTTGGAATTTCCTCGCTTGACCTGCTTCCTGCACTTCCCGCAGAGGCATCGGCCGCAGAGCTTTCGCAGGCGCTTATCGGCGGCGAGCAGATGATGCTCGAGGGCGGCGAGGGTGAAGAAAAGTGAGTGGCGGCACAATCGCACTAATTGTAATTTTGGCAGTTTTACTGCTTTTGGCGCTGCTTCTTTGTTGCCCCCTTTCGTTCTATATTAAATATGTGGGCGAGGAGCTTTACGTGGATCTGAAATTTCTTTTCTACAAAAAGCGCCTTATGCCGCAGGACAAGAAAAAGGCTGAAAAAGGCGCAGAGCCAAAAGAGGACAAACCTAAAAAGGACAAAAAGCCAAAAGAAGCATTTTTTGACACGCTTCAAAGGTTTGCTGACCTGCTCTCTTTGGGCGGGGCGCTCGGAAAGCTTGCGCTTTCATTACACCGCGCTGACCTTAATTTTAAAGTAACCGTCGGTGGAGAGGATGCGGCCGAGATAGCGGTCGGAACAGGTAAAATGTCTGCATATCTTCACACTGCGGCGGCCGTTTTTGCAAACTTTGTAAATATCAAAAAAAGGCGCATAACAGTGCGCCCCGACTATAACAGCAAAAAGAGCGAATATGACCTTTCGGCGCGGCTTTATTCCCGCCCGATAGCCTATATTTTTAACATCCATAAGATATTGCCTCTGCTCTTAAAAATTGCAGATGCATTACCCCCTAAAGACAACAAAAAAGGAGAGAAAAAACAATGAGTGAGCATCCCATTACCGAGCTTATGTCATCAACTATTGAAAAGCTAAGAGAACTTGCAAATTCTGAAACTGTTGTCGGCAATCCCATTCAGGTTGCAGAGAACACAGTTATCATCCCCGTTTCAAAGCTCTCGCTTGGCTTTGCCTCGGGCGGCTCGGACTTCCCTTCTAAAAATCCCAAAGATCTTTTCGGCGGCGGAGGCGGAGCGGGCGTAACCGTTACTCCCAAGGCATTTTTAGTTGTTGAAAACGGAAATGTTCGTCTTCTTCAGCTCGCAAAAGACGGCGAGAGCATTGATAGACTTTGTAATATGATTCCCGATGCTATAAATCAGATCTCCTCCTTTATTAAAAAGGATAAAGAGGACGCTGAGCAATAGCGGAAAAATCGGGGCCGCCCCTGCATATATTTTACTAAAAATGCGGGAGTGGTTTTATGAAAAGATTTGCGGCAGTTTTTCTGTCGGTTTCGGTCTTGCTTTTTGCTTTGCCGATCAGCTCGTCGGCATCCGTTTCGGTTTCGGCTATTGCGGCTGTTCTGATAGATGCTGATACAAAAGCGGTGCTTTATAGCAAAAACCAAGACAAGAGGCTCGCTATGGCGAGCACCACAAAGATCATGACGGCGCTCCTCGCCCTTGAAAATGACAAAAAAGGCGAGAGCTTTACCGTCGATAGCAAGGCGATAAACGTAGAGGGCAGCTCTATGGGACTGCAAGACGGCGATAAGGTGACTTTGAAAACTCTCACCGTCGGAATGCTTATGCTCTCGGGAAACGACGCTGCAAACGCCGCCGCGGTTTTTATGGCGGGTAGTAACGCCTCGTTTGCCAAGAAGATGAACGAGCGGGCCGCCGAGATCGGTATGAAGAACACCAATTTCGTAACCCCCTCGGGCCTTGACGAGGAAAACCACTATTCCACCGCCTACGATATGGCGCTGCTTGGCGCCGAGGCGATAAAAAACGCCGAGTTTTTGGAAATTTGCTCAAAAAGTAAATATACAGTTGAGTTTGGCGCCCAGCCGAGTAGGCGCACACTTTATAACCACAATCGCCTTGTAAAAGAGGTGGAGGGCTGCATAGGCATCAAAACGGGCTTTACCAAAAAAGCGGGCAGATGTCTCGTTTCGGCGGTAAGGCGAGGAGGCAGAACCCTCGTCTGCGTAACCCTAAAGGCTCCGAGCGACTGGAGTGACCATAAGGCGCTGTATAACTACGGCTTTTCGCTCTATAATGAAAGCGAAATCAAGGCCGAGCCGATAAAGCTTGAGATCGTAAACTCAGAAAAAGACCTTGTCGCCGCTTTGCCCAAAGAAACGCCAAAGATTATGTCAAGGCAGGGTGAAAAGATAAGCGTTAAGACCAAAATTCGCCCATTTGAGTACGCCCCCGTTTACAGCGGGCAGATAGTGGGCAGTCTGTGCGTAGAGGTTGACGGCGCAGAGATTTATGAAACCGAGCTGATCTTATCAGAGTCGGCTCACGCTAAAAATGAAAAGCTGAGCGAAAAACCGCTGAATCCTTTTGAAAGATTAATCGAGTGGTTTAAGTCGCTTTTTAAATAACGGAGGACACAAAATTGAAGGAAAGAATACAGAAGATTCTGTCAGAGGCAGGTGTCTGCTCTCGAAGAAAGGCTGAGGAGCTTGTCCGCGCAGGCGCAGTTAAAATTGACGGGCATAGAGCCACCATCGGCCAGCAGGTAGACCCCCACCAATGCCGAATTACAGTTGACGACCAGCCGATAAACTACTCGTCAAAAAGAGAAAAGCATTATATCGCCTTAAATAAACCCCGCGGCTACGTTACAACAATGTCAGACGAGCGCGGCAGAAAAACCGTTTCAGAGCTTGTTTCTGAAGTCGGAACGAGAGTTTACCCGATAGGCAGGCTGGATATGGTTTCAGAGGGGCTTTTGCTCTTGACGGACGACGGCGATTTTGCTAATATGATGATGCATCCCAAGTTCCACATTACTAAAAGGTATAGAGTAACGGTGGACTCGGGCGTTACCGACGAGGCGCTCTCAAGGCTCTCCTCGGGCGTTGTGATTGACGGCAGAATGACCGCTCCCGCAGTTATAAACGTCGTTACTGCTTCGCCCACAAGAACGGTTATGGAAATGACTATCCGTGAGGGCAGAAACAGACAGATAAGAAAAATGTGCGAGGCGGTTTCACTTAACGTTAAGCGCCTTAAACGAACAGCCATCGGCCCGCTGAAATTAGGAATGTTACAACCTGGTGAGTGGCGGGAACTGACACGCGCTGAGATTGCGGCGCTTCGCAGAGCCGCGGCAAATAATAGGTAATCAATTTAAAAGAGGTACATAAAAATGGAAAACTCAAAAAAGACTATGGAACAAATCGTTGCTCTTTGTAAAGGCCGTGGCTTTGTATATCCCGGTAGTGAGATCTACGGCGGACTTGCAAACTCTTGGGACTTCGGCCCCTTAGGCGTTGAGCTTAAAAACAACGTAAAGCGCGCTTGGTGGAAAAAGTTCGTTCAAGAAAGCCCCTACAACGTAGGCCTTGACAGCGCTATCCTTATGAATCCTGAGACCTGGGTAGCTTCGGGCCACCTCGGCGGTTTCTCCGATCCTCTTATGGATTGTAAGGCTTGTAAAACTCGCCACCGTGCCGATAAGCTTATCGAAGATTATGCCGCTGAGAACAACCTCGACATCAATCCTGCAGGCTGGAGCGACGAGGAAATGGCAAACTACATAAAGGAAAATAATATCGCCTGCCCCAACTGCGACTCTCACGATTTTACCGATATCCGTAAGTTTAACCTTATGTTTAAGACCTTCCAGGGCGTGACCGAGGATAATTCCTCAACCATCTATCTGCGCCCCGAGACTGCACAGGGTATTTTCGTAAACTTTAAAAATATTCAGAGAACAACTCGTAAAAAGGTCCCGTTCGGCGTTGCTCAGATAGGTAAGTCTTTTAGAAACGAGATCACTCCCGGAAACTTCATTTTCCGTATCCGCGAGTTTGAGCAGATGGAGCTTGAGTTCTTCTGCAAGCCCGGCACCGACCTTGAGTGGTTTGAGTACTGGAGAGGCTACTGCCGCGACTTCCTGTTAAATCTCGGTCTTAAAGAGGAGAATCTCAGACTTCGTGACCACGACCCCGACGAGCTTTGCTTCTATTCCAAGGCAACGACTGACTTTGAGTTCCTCTTCCCGTTTGGCTGGGGCGAGCTTTGGGGCGTTGCCGACCGTACCGATTATGACCTCACCCAGCATCAGAATCACAGCGGTCAGCCTATGGATTATTTTGATCCCGAGACCAATGAGAAATATATTCCCTATGTTATCGAGCCCTCTCTGGGCGCGGACAGAATCACGCTTGCATTCCTCTGCGACGCTTATGATGAGGAAGTTGTTGACGCCGAGAAGAACGACACCCGCGTTGTTATGCACCTGCATCCCGCTCTCGCTCCCTTTAAGGCGGCTGTTCTGCCCCTTTCAAAGAAGCTTTCTGAGCCCGCCGCAAAGCTGCAGGCTGAGCTTTCTAAGAAATTTATGGTCGACTTTGACGAGGCAGGCTCGATCGGCAAGCGCTATCGCAGACAGGACGAGATCGGAACTCCTCTCTGCATCACCTTTGACTTTGATAGCTTAGAGGACAACTGCGTAACGGTCCGCGATAGAGATACAATGCAGCAGACAAGAGTCAAGATCGAAGATGTCGCCGCATATATCGAAAAAACGATAGAGTTTTAAGTAAAAAAGGACGCCGATGAGGCGTCCTTTTTTTAGTTGAAAATTGAAAATGGAAAATTATGGCACGCACAAATTCTATCGAACGTTGGTTTTAAAATTGTAGGGGCGCTTCACGAAGCGCCCGCTATATAACCAAAATGCAAAAACGGGCGATTCGTGAATCGCCCCTACAAAAACAATGCGCATAAATTTTATTCCGTAGTGCACGACCTGTGTGTCGTGCCGAAAAACGGAACGGCACATAGGCCGTTCCCTACATTTTCGCTATAAATCGTGCGTTTATGTGGGCGTTTTGTGCAAAGCAACTAAACATTACGGAAAATTATTGTCTATTTTGTTCGTTTACAATTAGGCCAAAAAGTTTTATAATTTTATTATCGGGGAAATGCCCCCTGTACGAAAATTTTTCAAAAAGGAGAAAAACTATGAAAAAGAGAATTTTAGCAGTTGTTCTCTGTGTTGCAATGCTCTTAAGTGTTGTTCCTTTTACACTTACAGCAAGCGCCGGCGACACAGTTGACGATACTGCAAAGAACATCTTGACCGTTCCCAAGGATAGTTATATTGCCTATAACAATGCCGGTTGGGATAAACCTGAAGGAGCAGGCTATTATTGGGGTCTTACCAGATGGACTACAACCGAAGCGTCTACCGCTCCGTTCCATTTTCAAAGCAGCGTAGATGTTAACGGCGAAAATATGTTTAAGACCGAGGTTACTGCAGAACAAGAGTGTCAGCCTACATATCTTCCTGCAACCTATGAGCTTAATGTTAACTTTAACGCTAAAGCGGAAAATACCGTTGAAGGCGGAACCTATGCAGGTCAGCTTTACGACGCTCAGCCTATAAGCGCACTTTATTCAGATGCTGCTGATTACAACTATATTGCAATTCGCCAGAAGATCGTTGGCGATACAGTGACTCCTGCCTATATCCATGTTGGTACATCAAGTGCTAATGGCGCAAAATGCGATTGGCAGAACATAGTTTTAATCAACTACACAGATAGTTCCACCACAAAAATAGCTGTATCCGGCACAACCTATTCTCTTCCTGCAAACTTTGATGGCTGGATCATCGTTCCCGAGTCGCAGTTCTATAGCTCTATCGCTATGGCCGATGTTAAAGTTGTTGGCTTCAGATACCTTGCTAACACAAACGGCAAGACCTTCTATCAGGGCGATATGAAGATCGTTAAGGATCTTGCAGCTTTCAATAAAGTTCACGGTTTCCCCGCTTTTGAATTGACCGCGGGTGATGTTTCTGTCACTGTAGTAAGCGACGATGCTGATGTTGTTTACTCTCTTGATGATAAAGCAGCCAATGAGCAGTGGCTCGCTAAAGACGCATTCAATGCGACCCTCACAAGCCTCAAGAAAGAAACAGAGTACACCGTATATGCTAAATATGCAACATCTGATAAGATTGTTTCTAAGAGCATTTGGACTACTCCTTACGGAACCCGTAAGGGCGACGGTGCATACTATCTCTTAAATGTCTATGACGACATTACAAAGAATCCGTATATCGCATACAGCAAGAGCCAATCTCCTGCGGGAATATCAGAGCTCGGATGGCCCTCAGGCGTTGGTATTCTTTGTAAGAAGTACAATGATGAAACCAAACACAATCCGGGACAGAACAATTCTGCTCTGTACTTAAGAGAGTTTGACGGCGAAACCTTTATTGAGTTTGATAAAGCTGAAGTATATCCTGAAGGAGCAGTAGGCAGCACAGATGCTGATGGTGATGGAGTAAAAGATTCTATCGCAGGAAATCCTGTTGTTACTTGTGTAAACCAGGGCGTTTTAGCTGATGCTATTACTTATGGTGCTGCTACCGCAGGACTTCACAGCTCTATTGATAAAACCAATCTTAAATATATGGCATTCAGAATTAAGATTGATGATCCGAACAACAAGACAAGTGGTTTCTATCTGTATATGAACGGAAGACAAACCACAACAACTATTAAGACCGCTTATACCATTGATAAGGCAACAGGCGCTATCAACACTCCTGACAGCTGGAAAAAGTGGAACTCCAAGAGCTATATCTTTACAGGATCCTTTGATGGTTGGATCGTTGTTCCCCTTGATGTTTACACCAAGGCTAACATTACCGATGGTAGCTCCGATGGCAGACTTGCCATTCAGCCCTATATGCATAATGGAAAAAATGCCGCTTCTCCTTGTCACGACAGTGGCTCCGGCGGCGATAGCTTTAATTTAGATGGTTGGGACGACAAGATCCTCTATCTCGGCGATGTTGTTGTCTTCGAGGATGAGGACCTCTTCAAGAGCGTTCACGTTTGCGGCGCAGCAGGTCACGTAGAGGCAACTGCAGCAACCTGTAAGGATAAGGCTACATGTTCTGTATGTAAACAGCCCTACGGCGATGTTGATCCTACAAAGCACGGCACAAACACTGAGATTAGAGATAAGACAATTCCCGATTGTAAGAACGACGGATTTACCGGAAACACCTGGTGTCTTGACTGTAACACCCAGATCGCTGACGGTCAGCTTGATCCCGCAACAGGCGCACACGTTGACGTAGACGGCAAGTGGGAGACCGATGGTACAAACCACTGGCACACCTGCACCTGCGGCACAGAGTTTGATAAGGATGCTCACACGGGCGGTACAGCAACTTGTAAGGACAAAAAGGTTTGCACAACCTGTCAGACAGCTTATGGCGAAGTAGATGCTACTGCACACGGCACAAACACCGAGCTTAAGGGCGTTGTAGCAGCTGAGTGCGGCAAGCCCGGTCACACCGGCGATACCTGGTGCTTAGACTGTAACACCGAGATCTCAAAGGGTACTGCAACAGACGCTCTTAACCATAAGGGCGGCAAAGCTACCTGTAAGGACAAGGCAGTTTGCGAACTCTGTAGTCAGCCCTACGGCGAAGTAGATAAGGACGCACATGGCACAAACACCGAGCTTAAGGGCGTTGTAGCAGCTGAGTGCGGCAAGCCCGGTCACACCGGCGATACATGGTGTCTTGACTGTAACACCGAGATCGCAAAGGGTACTGCAACAGATGCTCTTACACATAAGGGCGGTAAAGCTACCTGTAAGGACAAGGCAGTTTGCGAACTTTGTAAGCAGCCTTACGGCGAAGTAGATAAGGATGCACACGGCACAAACACCGAGATCCAGAACAAGAAGGACGCAACTGAAACCGAAAAGGGTTACACCGGAGATAAGGTATGTAAGGATTGCAACACCGTTATCGAGGCTGGTAAAGATATTCCCGCAAAGGGAACCGCAACAACACCCGACAGCGACGATAAGACCGAGGGTGACACCACAACCGGTGACGCAACAACACCCGATGACGACAAGACTGAGGGCGACAAGACCGAGGACGATAAGACCGAAGGCGACGCTACCACAGGCGGTGACGCAACAACTCCCGATGACGACAAGACCGAGGGCGACACCACCACCGGCGGCGACACCACCACCGGCGGCGACGCAACAACACCCGATGACGATAAGACTGAGGGTGACGCCACCACAGGTGGAAGCAACACCGACGGTGACAACGCAGGTGCAGGTTCTGAGGATGACGGCAATCTCGCTCCCGAGACCGGCGACAGCGCTTCTATCCTCCTTGCAGTTGTTATGGCTCTTATGGCAGGCGCAGTAGTTGTTCTTGCAAAGAAAAGAGCATTAAACAAATAAGTTTAGTAAAAGCTTATAAAAACGGCCCCCTCTGATGAGGGGGCTGTTATTTTTGCAAAAAATGACTGAGGGAGAGAAAAAGGAGCAGGCCCAGCGCCTGCTCTTTTTAGATTGAAAATTGAAAATGCCATCGTAAACATTTACGTTGGCTTAATCTTGTAGGGGCGACCATTAGTCGCCCGTTTTTTGTTGTTCGTGTGGCGGGCGAACACTGTTCGCCCGCAGTGTAAAACAACACGCCGCAAAATAAAACGGGCGGGCATGGAAACCCGCCCCTACAAATAAAACACCGACATAAATTGTAGGGGAGGGGTGTCCCATTCCCCTCCTCCCGAAAAAACACACAAACCTTGCGGAACGGCACAGAGGCCCGTCCGTTTGCGGTGCCCGAAAATTTTTCGCTTGTTGCTCAAATTTTCGACCGCGGCACCCGCTTATGCCTCGCTTCATCTAGCTCTGCGAGCGCGTCGGCAACGCGCCCCTACAAATCTCATTGAACATCGGGTAAAATTGTAGGGGCGCTTCACGAAGCGCCCGCTATACAACCAAAATGCAAAAACAATGCACATAAATTTTATTTCGTAGGGCACGACCTGTGTGTCGTGCCGCTCAAACTTTTTGGCTATAAATCGTGCGTTTATGTGGGCGTTTTGTGCAAAGCAACTAAACATTACGGGAAATTATTGTCTATTTTGTTCGTTTACAATTTGCTTAAAAAGCTATATAATTTTATTATCGGGGTAGTGTCCCTACACGAATACTTTCAAAGAGGAGAAAAATTATGAAAAAGAGAATTTTAGCAGTTGTTCTCTGTGTTGCAATGCTCTTAAGTGTTGTTCCTTTTACACTTACAGCAAGCGCCGGCGACACAGTTGACGATACTGCAAAAAACATCTTGACCGTTCCCAAGGATAGTTATATTTTCTATAACAACGCCGGTTGGGATAAACCTGAGGGAGCAGGCTATTATTGGGGTCTTACCAGATGGTCTACAACCGAAGGCGCTACCACTGCATTCCATAGCCAAAGCAGCGTAGATGTTAACGGCGAAAATATGTTTAAGGTCGAGGTTACTGAAGAGAAAGAGTGTCAGCCTACATATCTTCCTGCAACCTATGAGCTTAATGTTAACTATGACGCTACTGCGGAAAATACCGTTGAAGGCGGAAAGTATGCAGGCCAGCTTTACGGTGCTCAGCCTATAAGCGCACTTTATTCAGATGCTGCTGATTACAACTATATTGCAATTCGCCAGAAGATCGTTGGCGATACAGTAACTCCTGCCTATATCCATGTTGGAGTAGACAATGCTAATTCCAAAAAGTGTAATTGGCAGAACATAGTTTTAATCAACTACACAGATAGTTCCACCACAAAAATAACCGCATCCGGCACAAGTTATTCACTTCCTGCAAACTTTGATGGCTGGATTGTAGTTCCCAAGTCACAGTTCTATGGTTCTATCGCTATGGCCGATGTTAAATCTGTTGGCTTTAGATATCTCTCTAACACAAACGGCAAGACCTTCTATCAGGGCGACATGAAGATCGTTAAGGACTTTGCGGCTTTCAATAAAGCTCACGGCTTCCCCGCTTTTGATCTGACCTCGAGTGATGCTTCCGTCACTGTAGTTAGCGACGATACAAGCATTGTTTACTCTCTTGACGATAAAGCTGAGGCTTCTGCTTGGCTTAATGCTGTTGAGTTTAATGCAACTACTGCAAACCTCAAGAAAGAAACAGAGTATACCGTATATGCTAAATATGCAACATCTGATAAGATTGTTTCTAAGAGCATTTGGACCACTCCTTACGGAACCCGTAAGGGCGACGGCGCATATTATCTCATGAATGTCTATGATGACATTACAAAGAATCCGTATATTGCGTATAGTGCAGGTCAATCTCCCGCTGGTGTGACCGAGCTTGGATGGCCTTCAAGCGTTGGTACTCTTTGTAAGAAATACAATGATGAAACCAAACACAATGCGGGACAGAACAATTCTGCTCTGTACTTAAGAGAGTTTGACGGCGAAACCTTTATTGAGTTTGATAAAGCTGAAGTATAC
>JAFTYW010000005.1 GCA_017461245.1 Oscillospiraceae bacterium | reverse complement strand
TCGTGACACATGGTCAAGCATTAACCCCCACGCTTGCGCGCGGAAACTCAAATGCCCTTATATCTTAACATATTGCATAAAAAAAATCAAGTGTTTTTGTAAAATATTTTATTTTGTTTTAAGCGGAATAAAGGTTCCAACGTCGATTAGCTCCCCGCCGCATAAAACAACGGGCAAAACCGAGTGATTTTCAAGAAAGCTCTTTATATTTATGTAGTCGCTATGCCGCGTTATATCGCCAAAAAAGGCGAGCGCATTTTTGTCAATCATAGAGCTGCAGCCGCCTATAAAGCCGTCATAGCTGCCACCAAGCTTTATTTGACCTTTTGATATCTCAAGAAGGTCCACCCTGCCCTTTAGAGCCTTTGCTACAGATGCATCTGAGGTTATGACCGCGTTTTCTGACACAACACAGGTCGAGCATCTTGCATAGCCTTGGCGGCAAGGCACTATTTCAACACCGTTTTGCTCGGCGTAAAGGCGCAGATTTGGCTCGAGCGCCTTTTCATTGCACAAGAGGATATTCCCTATACGACAGGCATTAAGGGCGGCAGATTTGGGGTATTTACCCTGCTTTTTCTCTGCCGCGAAAACCACCTCAAAGCCTCGTTTTACAAGCTCTTTACAAAGATACTCGTCCTCGCGGTAAAGCAGCACCTTTTTGCCGCCCAGATGGTGAATGTGCATATCGGGGTGGTTGCTCTCGCAGCTCTCAAAGGTGCTATCCCTTTTTACTGTTATCACCTCTGCCCCAAACGCTTTAAGAGCGTCTGAGAGCGTGTCAAAGCCCTCTGCTACCGCGAACAGAGTCACTTTATTCTGAGGCAGATTAGGGATCATAATATCCATAGTTTTCTCCTTATTTTTGTCTGAGGGCGTCTACGGGGTCGAGCCTTGCGGCGCTCTGCGCGGGGTATATGCCGAAAACAAGACCGAAAAGTGCTGTTACAACCGCGCAGACACCAATCATTCCCGCATCAAAGGTAAGCGGCAGATTTAGCGCAACGCAGCCTATAAAAGAGGCGAGCAGTCCTATAATAACACCAAGAGCACAGCCCAACAAGGTTATTATAACAGATTCCAGCAAAAACTCAAACATTATATCAGAAAAAGATGCTCCTATTGCCTTTTTTATGCCGATCTCATGCTTTCGCTCGCCGACCGAATAGAGCATAACTGTCATAACAGACATTCCCGAAACGACAAGCGAAATGGCGGCAATTCCCGAGAGAATTATCGTTACGATATTAAATATCTTTTCTATGGTCTGGGTGTGACTGAACATATTTTTTACCTTGTATCCGTCCTCAATAGCGCCGCTTTCTGAAAGCGCCACCTTGATTTGCGCCTCGGCTGATGGGAAATCAACAGTTTCCTTTACGTTAACTGCGATATTGCTGAAAAAATACTCGCCGCCGACGCTTTCAAAAATGCTGTACGGAACATAGACAAAGCAAGGGATATATTCAGAAACCACCGACTTAATAAGGCTGTTTTCGCCGTCTATAACGCCGATCACCGTAAAATACTCGGCATTTTCAGAAATGTTTAGGTGAATTTTTTTGCCGACTATGTTTTCCCTGCCGTAGTTCTGCTTTGCAAATGAGCTATCCACAAGGCAGACTCTATTTTGAGATGCTACATCACCCTTTGAAATTCCCCTGCCGTAAACCGTCGGAAGATTCATTATTTCATCAGTAGCGTCATCGCTACCCCACAAAAGACATTTTTCGCTTTTATTTACACTTTCTATCTGGCTATAGCCGTAAACGATCGGGGTAGCCGCCGAAACACAGCTACACTCCCTCACAGTTTCAAGCTCATTTGTTGTAAGCAGACTTATTCCCTCTTTTGAGGAAACCATAATTCCACCCAGTCCCAGACCCGACATTTCAGAAAGCACGGCGTTTTTGCCGACTGCACCGACGCTCGATACAAGCACCACAAGCATTACGCCCACCGCAACGCTGATAACAGGAAACAAGAGGTTTGATTTTCTTCTTTTAAAGCCTTTTAAGACCGAAAAAAGCAAATTCATTTTAGTCCTCCTGCTTTTCTACAAAAACAGAAGCAGAGCTACTTCCTATCTCAAGCGGCGAGGTTATAACAAAGTCGCCTGCATCTACTCCACTTAATACCTCATAGCCGTTCGCAAGCTCGCCGCCCGTTTTTACGTTTGTTCTAACGGCCTTTCCGTTACTGTAAAGGTAAACATACTCGCCGACCTCGTCCTGCATTACGGCGGAATACGGAAGCACGGTTACATTTCTTGCATCGTCTGTAAAAAGCTTTACCTTGGCGGTAAAGCCCGATTTCAAGGCGTCGTCGGGGTTTTCGATTTCGAGAACTACGTCAACAACAACTATTTTACTACTGCCTACAGTAACCTTTTTTGCCGTTTTACCAATAGAGGAAACATAAGCGGTATAGCTTTTGTTTTCAAATCCATCGCCCGTTATTTCTGCCCTTTGTCCCTCTTTTACAGAGCTTATCTTGGACTCGCTTACAAGCACCGCCACAAGCATTGCATCGGTTTTGACTGCGCCTGTGCTCGCCTCCACATAGTCGGTTTCGGAAATGCTGCCGCTTAGGATAAGATACGGCGCATATTCCTGCGTTTTTACTCTGCTTACAGTTACACCCACATCGTTATCGCGGAAAATATTAACGGCGGCAGTAACTGCCGCCGCAAAAATCAAAAGTACAAGTAAAAATCTTGAAAATTTCATTTGCTACGCCTCTTTTTAAGTTACTAAAAATATTGTTATTAAAAAGAAGCAAATTATGAATAAAAAACTTATACAATTTATAAAATTATATAAGGAATGTATAAACAAAAAAGGTTTACAAAAAATAACTTCGGTGGTGTTTTTATGAATCTGATAGCTTGCAACTACAACTGCAAATACCAGCAGGACGGGTACTGCTGCTTAAATGACGCAACGGGCGCAAAGCACTGCGGAAACAGCGAATGCATTTATTTTGACCCGCCCGAAGAGGAACTGGGCATCTTTAATTCTTCAGATGACTCAGAGCTTCTTTAATATTTGAAACACCGATTATCTCAACGCCTTCAACTTCTTTCAGAAGCTTGACGGCGTTTTGTTTTGGTATTATACACTTGGTAAAGCCAAGGCGAGCCGCCTCGCGTATTCTCTCCTCAGCGTTCATAACCGAGCGGATCTCTCCCGCAAGGCCGACCTCACCGAAAACGAGTGCCTTTTCATCAACAGGCCTGTCCACCAAGCTTGAAACAAGCGCCGCCGCGACGGCAAGGTCTGCCGCAGGCTCTAGGAGTCTAAGTCCGCCTACTACGTTAAGATAGGCATCGAGGTTGCCGAAAAAGTAACCCACTCTTTTTTCAAGAACTGCGATAAGCATTGCCATTTTACTGTAATCAAAGCCTGTTGAGACCCTTCTGGGAGCGGAAAGCCCGCTCTTTGAAACAAGCGCCTGCACCTCGGCAAGAATGGGTCTTGTACCCTCCATAACGCAGACAACGCAGGAACCCGAAACACCTACGGGGCGCTCGGAAAGAAGCATCTGCGAGGGATTGGGTACCTCAACAAGTCCCTGCGACTGCATTTCAAAAACGCCTATCTCGTTAGTTGAGCCAAAGCGGTTTTTGGTAGCTCTTAAGATGCGGTAGGACATATTTCTATCGCCCTCAAAATATAGAACGGTATCAACAATATGCTCAAGCACCTTGGGGCCAGCGATAGCGCCGTCTTTATTAACATGTCCCACAATAAAGATGGGGATTTCGGCGGTTTTGGCCGTTTTCATAAAGGCGTTTGTGCATTCGCGCACTTGAGTTACGCTGCCAGTGGACGAGCTGACTGAGGACAGGCTCATTGTCTGAATAGAGTCTATCATAACAACGTCGGGAGCGAATTTGGCTATTGTATTTATAATGGTTTCAACATTGGTCTGGGAAACGAGGTAAAGGTTTTCACTCTCTACTCCAAGGCGGTTTGCGCGCAGTTTGATCTGCCTTGCAGACTCCTCTCCCGATACATATAAAACCTTAAGCCCGTCGCAAAGATAACGGCAGATCTGCAAGAGAAGAGTCGATTTGCCTATACCTGGGTCACCGCTAAGCAGCACCAGCGAGCCTTTAACAAGTCCGCCACCGAGAACTCTGTCAAGTTCCCCTACCCCTGTATAATATCTTTCCTCGTTATCTGTTCCTATTTCATTTATATTCTGAGGCTCGGTATATTCAAGAGCGTTTTCCGCAAACGGAGCGCTACCGCCCTTAGAGCCGCCCTCGACGATTATCTCTTCCTCAAGGGTGTTCCAGCGGTTACAAAAAGGGCATTTCCCGCTCCATTTTGCAGTCTGAGCGCCACATTCGCTGCAGACATACACGGTTTTAAACTTCTGCTGAGCCATTTTGATAAGTCCTTTCTATCATATCGTTTGCATAAAACTGGATAATGCTCTGCGCTATTGTAAAAGCGATCTGATTCTGGTATTCCTCGTTTGCGAGCAGCTTTGCCTCGTTATAGTTTGAGAGAAAGCCGCACTCGACAAGCACGCTTGGCTGTGGAGCATTCTTAAAGAGGAAAAGGTCACTCGGGGCAGGCTTTACTTCTCTTGTGTTTTGAGGATTCAGATTTGTTTTAAAATTCTCCTGCAGAGCTAAAGCTAAAGCGCGGCTATCGTCAAGATTTTTACTGCCGTAAAACATCTGCGCACCAAAATACCTACTCTGAGAAAAGTTATTCTGATGAATGCTTACAAAAACCGAATCGGGCGCACCTTTTATTATATCGAGCCGCTTATACATATCCTCTTTTTTACTTGAAGAAAGCGCCTCGTCGCTCTGCCTTGTCATAACAACTTCAAAGCCGAAAAGCTTTAGAAATTCTTCTGTTTTTTTAGCAACTGAAAGATTTATATCCTTTTCAAGTGTGCCATAGACAGAAACGGCTCCGCCGTCAAACCCGCCGTGCCCTGCGTCTAAAACAACTGTTGGGCGAATAGCGGTCTGCCTTGCCGATGCAGCGAGGTTTGCAGGCTCATAGACCTTATACAAGGCTACCAGCAAAGATACAACAAGCGCCGTAATTAAAATCGGTGCAAAGATTTTTTTAGCAAATCTGAAACAAGCAAATTTCACACTCACGCCCCCAAAAATCAGTTATATAAAATTATGATTTTTAGGGCGCGGTTATTCACAGGTTTACTTTTTCTTATTTACAAGAATGAGTCTTTCGCCGAGAGAAATATCCTTTCTACCGAGGGTATAAGGAATGTAGGAAATAAGCGGAATAATGGTCGGCACAAAAGTTGCGGTTATTGCCTGTGCAGGAGTTGCGACAGACTGGGCAAAGGTAGGCCCAACACCCGCGGTTGAAGAAGTTACGACCGGGAAAAGAAGCTGATAAAGGCCCCAGAACTGCGCTGAAAGCACCCTCATAAGACCAGTAATATCGGGAATGACGTCAAAGGTCATAAGCATCATTGCAATTGCCATAAGGTAATAAGGAATGGCGGCAACAAGACCGATAAGCACGCCGCGGTATTTGGAATAGTCTTTAAGCCCTAAGTTTATCTGCAGGCGGTCATTATGTCCGCAATCCCAGAGAGTTCCGTAGATAAAGATAAACTCAACCAAAACACCTACAAGCTGTATGAGCAGGCTTACGCCTACCGCGTCCCCATCAAACCACTGGGGAGGTACAACTGCGGCAATAAGGCAGTTAAACATAAATGATATGATGGTTGCAAAAAAGGACATCAAAAGAACCTTTAATGAAACTATCCAGAAATTTGATTCTTTAGTCATAAAAAACACCTTTCTATCAGAAGAATGTCAGCTGATTTGATTTGGGTATAGAGCCGAAAGCGCCCATATTCTCCAGAGTTTCGATAATTCCCTTTGAGATCTTGGTCTTTTGAGCAAAGTCCTCGATCGAGAAAAACTCCAAACCTTGAACGCTTGAATAGATTGCATCGGCAGCCGTTTCGCCAACGCCGTCGATACAGTTAAAGGGCAGTCTTATTGCTCCGTCCTCTACCCTATAAATCGTCGCGTGGGATTTCTTTATGTCGACGGGAAGGAACTTAACACCTCTGCAAAGCGCCTCGTTTATAACGAGAAGCAGATCGAGGGTGTCCATATCCTTTTTCTCAGCGGTTTTTTCGCGCACCATTTCTTTAAGCTCTAAAATTCTTGCTCTTGCCTTATTTTTACCACCTATTGTTGCGGCAACGTCAATATCGGCGCCGCGAACGGTAAGGTAAGAAGCATAATACTCGGTAGGCTTATAAAGCTTGTACCAGCCGAGGCGAACTGCCGCAATGATATAAGCGGCGGCGTGAGCCTTGGGAAACATATACTTAATTTTAAGGCAGGAGTCAATATACCACTCGGGAACATTATTTTCCCGCATTACCTGCTTATGCTCGTCGGTCAAGAGCTTGGGGGCCTTTCCCTTTCGAACTATCTCCATAATCTTAAAGGCCATATCGTTAGGAACGCCCTTTTGGATAAGATAGGTCATAATAGAATCTCGCGTTCCGATAACCTCTGAAATGGTACAGGTTCCGTTTTTAATAAGATCCTGCGCGTTATTGAGCCAAACGTCTGTTCCGTGTGACAGGCCCGATATCTGCAAAAGGTCCGAGAAGGTTTTTGGCTGAGCCTCAACAAGCATCTGCTTTACAAAGTTGGTTCCCATCTCGGGGAGGCTGAGGCTACCCGTTTCAAAGAATATCTCGTCTGCAGTAACGCCCAACGCCTGCGGACTTGTAAAGAGGCTCATAACCTTACTATCACAGGTATCGACGCTGGTTACGGGGATACCCGTCAGATCCTCAACATACTTGTAATGGGTAGGTACAACGTGACCAAGGCAGTCGAGCTTTAAGATAGTATCGTGAAGCGAATGGAAGTCGAAATGGGTCGTAACGACCTCAGAGTCGGTTTTATTCGCGGGATGCTGAATGGGGGTAAAATCGTAGACCTCATATCCGTTAGGAATAACGACCATTCCTCCGGGGTGCTGACCGGTTGTTTTCTTAACGCCGGTACAGCCGGCGGTAAGGCGCTGAATCTCAGCAGGAGAATAGCTTAAATTATGCTCCTCTTGATATTTTTTAACATAGCCAAAGGCAATTTTATCCTTAATAGCCGAGATAGTTCCCGCCTTGAAAACGTTTTCTCTGCCGAACAGTTCTTCAGTATATCTATGAGCTCTTGACTGATATTCGCTGGCAAAGTTAAGGTCTATATCGGGAGACTTGTCCCCTTTAAAGCCTAAGAAGGTTTCAAACGGGATATTGTGTCCGTCGCGGTTTAGCGGCGTGTTACACTCGGGACAGTTTTTGGGCGGCAGGTCAAATCCGGAGCCGACCTCGCCGTTTTCAAACGGCTCAAAGTGCTTACACTTGGGGCAGACATAGTGCGGAACAAGAGGATTAACCTCAGAAATTCCCGCCATGGTTGCAACAAACGACGAGCCGACAGAGCCTCGGGAGCCTACCTGATAGCCGTCCTCAACCGATTTCCAAACGAGCTTTTGGGCGATAATATAAAGAACGGCAAATCCATTCTTTATAATCGAGTCAAGCTCCCTGTCAAGTCTTGCGCGCACAAGCTCGGGCAGAGGATCGCCGTAAACTTCCTTGGCTTTTTCGTTGGTTATTCTTATAAGATCCTCCTCAGAGCCTTCGATCGACGGCGGATATGTGCCCTTTGGAATAGGTCTTATCTCCTTTTCAATCATATCGGCCACAAGGTTTGTGTTTGTGACAACAATCTCATACGCCTTTTTACTGCCGAGATACTCAAATTCCTCGAGCATTTCATCAGTAGTTCTGAAATAGAGAGGCGCCTGCTCCTCTACCTCGCTCTTGCTCTCAGCAGGCTGAACGATCTTTCTGAACATTGCCTGCTCTGGAGATTTAAAGTGAACATCTCCCGTTGCAACAACGGGGATAGAAAGCTCCTCACCTATTTTTACAACGGTTTTGTTAAATTCTTTAACAATCTCCTCACTCTCGACCTTATTATCGCGAACAAGAAATGCGTTATTTCCAAGGGGCTGAACTTCTAAGTAATCGTAAAATTTGGCAATTTCGCAAAGTTCGTTATAGGGTCTGCCGTTAAGGACTGCCTCGTAAAGCTCGCCGTCAACACAGGCGCTACCGATAACAAGTCCCTCGCGGTGTTTTATAAGCTCGCTTCGTGGGATAAGCGGGCGTCGGTAGAAAAACTCAAGGTGCGCCATAGAAACGAGCTTATAGAGATTTTTAAGACCCGTCTGATTTTTTACAAGTATCGAAATATGATTAGGGTGCAATCTCTTGGGGTCTGCGGTGTTAAATTTCTCATTGATCTCCTTGGTGGTTGAAACACCGAAGTCCTTTTTAAGCTTATTTACGACCGCTCTAAAAATATCCGCAAGCATCTGGGCATCATCGCATGCGCGGTGATGGTGAAATGCGGGCAGCTTCAAAAACTTTGCAACATTATCAAGGGTCACCCTTTTAAGCTCGGGGTAAAGTGTTCTTATAATGGGAACGGTATCAATAGATGTAAAGTCATAGTCCATACCGTTTCTCGTGGCAGTTGCCTTTAAAAAGCCTGTATCAAAGGGGGCGTTATGAGCAACGAGAATCTTACAATCTCCGCAGAAATTATAAAACATTTCGAGCGCCTTTTTCTCACTGGGAGCATCCTTTACCATCTCATCAGTTATGCTTGTAAGCTCGGTAATATGCGGCGGAATGGGTCTTTCGGGGTTTACAAAGGTATTGAAAACTTCAACAACGTCGCCGTTTTTCACTTTTACAGCGCCTATCTCGGTTATTCTTTCAAAGTTTGCATTTAAGCCCGTTGTTTCAAGGTCAAAAACTATCATATAATCGTCAAGGTCTACATCGTGAGAGCCCACAACGCTCTTAACAGAGTCGTCAACATAGTATCCCTCCATACCGTAGATGACCTTAAAATCGGGGTCCTTCTGCCATATATCCTCGACGGTATTCATAGCGTCGGGGTATGCCTGAACAACGCCGTGGTCTGTTATTGCCACAGCTTTATGTCCCCACTCGTGAGCCTGCTTGATAAGCAATTTGGGCGAGGAAACGCCGTCCTGCTCAGAAAGGCTTGTGTGCAGGTGCAGCTCTACCCTTTTCTCCTTGGCATCGTCGCGTCGTTTAAGCCTTTCGGCCTTTTGAATTTTGGTGGGTTTTAAAACAAATTCCTTGGCATAATCGTCAAACTGATACCTGCCTTGAACGATTATGGTGTCTCCCTCGCGAATAGAGGGGATACTGCTCTCGCTATCCTTCTTTACAAAAGCCTTTAGGGTTGCAGAGTCGGTTCCGTCACTTATGTAAAAGGTAAAAATAGTGGTTTCGCCGCTCCTTACCTCTTTACTGTCTACAAAGAAAACATCTCCCCAAACTGTTGTCACGGTAGTTTGAGGGCCTAAATTTGCAATAGGTTCGGGGGTATTTTTTATGGCAGTTTTGCCGAGGATCATCTCGGGCTTTTCTGCCGAGTATGGTAGATTGTAATTACCCTTATATTTAGGCTTTGGAGCAGGCGGTGCGGGTGGCAGATTGCGGTAAACTATCTGTTCGACATATTCCTCTTTAGGCAGAGGTATCTCATCTGCGTTTTCCTCAAAAACAACAGAGATGTGTCTAGAAAACCACTCGTCGATTATTTTAGAGATTTCGCCGTCGCAGTAATTTTTTGTAAGTATATCCTTACCGCCGTGAGATAATGTTAAAATAAGCTTATCGCCGTTAAGTTCTGCAGAAACGCCGTTAAAAAATCCGTTAACGGTTTTTCCGCGGAATTTAAGCTCGTCCAAAACGTACGGGACAGCGCTGCTATTAAATATCTCGGGGGCAAAATGCGGCGCAAAGCGAACCCGCTTTAAAAGCACCTTGGAAAGCGCCTGCTCAGCTTCTAAAATGTCATTAAGGCGCGGCAAAGCTTCAAAAGCGGCTTCAACCCTGACGAGATTTTCATCTTCGCCAAGGCTGATGCGCTGTATTTCGCAGTTTGAAAACATATCTATAAGCTCTGAGGGCAGGTAGTTTTCAAACATTTCCCTGAAATTCGGTTTCATATCATTTATCCTATTCTTTTACATTTTATCAATTTCTGAAAGCAATCTCTCTACTATCTCATTTTCGGGGATCTTGCAGATTATCTCGCCCTTTTTAAACAAAACGGCGCATTTATCGCCGCCTGCGATGCCGATATCGGCATCTGACGCTTCGCCCGGTCCGTTTACAACGCAGCCCATAACTGCGACCTTGGTGTCCTTTTTAACATCTTTAAGAGCGGCTTCTACCTCAGCGGCAATCTTTATAAGGTCGATTTTAGTTCTGCCGCAGGTTGGGCAGGAAACGAGCTGAACGCCCTTTTCTAAACCTATTGCCCTTAAAATATCGCGGCCTGCGTCCACCTCTTTTTCGGGCGCATCGGTAAGGGAGACCCTTATGGTGTCACCAATTCCGTCGCAGAGCAGAGAGCCGATGCCGATGGCGGATTTTATTAAACCCATATGTGCGCTTCCCGCCTCGGTTATGCCGAGGTGAAGCGGATAGTTGCACTGACTTGATACCATTCTATAAGCATCAATGGTTTTGCGAACGTCTGAGGATTTTATAGAAATAACAATATCGTCAAAATCAAACTCTTCGAGCATTTTCGCCTGCGTGAGTGCGCTCTCACAAAGGGCGGCGGCTGTAACGGCGCCGTGCTTCTTTAAAATCTCTTTATCAAGAGAACCCGAATTTACCCCTATTCTAATAGGGATATTCTTTTGCTTGCAGGCATCTGCTACCGCCTTTACCCTATCGCTGCTGCCTATATTGCCGGGGTTTATTCTTATCTTATCAACGCCTGCCGCGGCACACTCAAGGGCAATTTTATAGTCAAAATGAATGTCGGCAACGAGCGGAATATTGGTCTCATTCTTAATGGCATCGACAAGGCGCACAGCCTGTATATCGGGCACAGACACGCGGATTATATCGCAGCCTGCCGCCTCAAGCCTTTTAGCCTGCTCTACGTTGCCCGAAATGTCAGTACTTATCACGTTGAGCATAGACTGAACGAGGATCTTATTTCCCGCTCCGATTCTTTTATTTCCGATTTTTATTTCTTTTGTGTTACTCATAACTTAGTCCTTTAAAACAAAGTAATTATATCCTTAATTGTAACTAACAACATTAAAAGCAAAAGCAGTATCATAGTGACTGAAATAAGGGCAGTTTCAACCTTTTCGTTAAGTGGCTTACGCATTACACCCTCAACGGCCAAAAGAACTATTCTGCCGCCGTCCAGCGCAGGAATGGGAAGCAGATTCATAACGCCGAGGTTTACCGAGATAAGCGCCATAAGATAAAGCAGATTGGTCACGCCGTACTTACTTGCCTCTCCGACTACTTGACCGATTTTCACAACGCCGCCGAGCGAATCAATACCCACTCTGCCCGTTATAAGATCCACAAGGCCGAGAACGGTCGTTCTTACATATGAGACCGCCTCAAAAAAACCGTGCCTTACAACACCGAAAAAAGTTTTTTCTTCAGGCTCAACGTAAAAGCAGTATCTATCCTCCTGCGTTTTGTCCTCGTAGGTCACCCTTACAAAAGGCTTTACATTAGGCAAGGTCACCTTTTCTCCGTCACGAATCACGACAAACTCGGTTTCAAGCTCGATAAGCTCGGTTTTACCAGTCGGGTCGCTCCTCGAAACGCCGAAAGAAATATCCTCGCCACTGAAAACCCTATATCCCGAAATTGAAACGATCTTATCGCCTGCTTTAAGCTCGGTTTCCTCTGAAAGGACTCCTGCAACGGTTGTGCTGACAAGGTACTGCGGATTTTCCACCGCGACAAGCGAGATTGCAATGGCAAGACCCAGCACAAAATTCATAAAAACGCCTGCGCCGCTGATTACAATTCTTTTCCATACCTTTTGCTTACGGAAGGCCCTCGGGTCGTCACTATCCTCAGTCTCACCCTCCATACTGACGTATCCGCCAATGGGAAGAAGCCTTAAAGAATAGGTGGTTTCCCCTTTTCCAAAGCCAAAGAGCTTAGGACCCATTCCAAGAGCAAATTCGTTTACCTTTACCTTAAACATTTTAGCGGTTATAAAATGCCCGAATTCGTGAATGAAAATAAGAATTCCAAACATTACAACCGTTAAAATAATGGTTACAACTGTGTTCATTAAAAGCGCCTTTCTAAAGAAAAATTACACCCTCAAAGCTATCTTTTTTACATATTCCCGAATTTCTTTATCGGTATTCAAAACATCATTTAATGTATATTCGCCGCTATAATCCTTATACGACAATGCTGACTCTACAATTTCGCCGATCTGCGAGAACTTTATTTTATCCTCAAGGAACAGTGCTACCGCCTGCTCATTTGCGCAGTTTACGGCGCAGGGATAAAGCCCGCCAAGCCCTGCCGCCTTTTTGCAGGCAGTAAGTGCTCTAAAGGTTTCGTAATCGGGCTTGTAGAAACTGAGATTTGCATAGTCTGTTAAGCTTAGTCTGCCCGACGATGACGGCTTTCTGTCGGGATAGGTTATGGCATACTGAATGGGGATATGCATATCGGGAGTGCCAAGCTGAGCCAAGACGGCATTATCCTCAAGCTCGATAAGAGAATGGATGACCGACTCTCTATGAACGACTATCTCAATATCGTCGGGAGATTTATCAAAGAGCCAGACCGCTTCGATAAGCTCTGCGCCCTTATTCATAAGGGTTGCCGAGTCTATTGTTATTTTTGCACCCATATCCCAGTTTGGATGCTTCAGCGCCTGCGCTTTGGTTACGTTTTGAAGCATTTCGGGGGTATAGTTAAAGAAGGGACCGCCCGAGCAGGTTAAGATAATCTTTTTGACCTCGCTCGCCTTACAACCCTGCATACACTGAAAAATAGCAGAATGCTCACTGTCAACCGGGAGAAGCTTTACTCCCTTTTCTTTTACCGCTTTCATAACAAGCGCGCCGCCTGTTACAAGCGATTCCTTGTTGGCAAGGGCAACATCTTTACAGGCGTCTATTGCAGTTAAAGTGGGTAGCAGACCCGCAATTCCGACAATACTATTCACAACGAGGTCGCACTCGTCAAGCGATGCAGCTTTTAATATGCCCTCTTCTCCGCAAGAAACCTCTATATCAGTGTCAGCAAGGGCGGTTTTAAGCTCTGCATAAAGGGATTTATCGCCTACGCAAACAAGCGAGGGTTTAAACTCTCTTGCCTGTTCTTCCAAAAGCTTGATATTTCTATTAGCCGTAATGGCAGAAACCTTTACATTATGCTTTCTTGCAACGTCAAGAGTTTGAGTTCCGATCGAGCCGGTTGAGCCCAAAACAGAAATATTTTTCATACAAAACCCCCGTTTTAACTGTTAAGCCACCAACTGCTTATACAATCGGTGGCCGCAAAATTTAATTTAACTGATTACCGTAACGTACTGCACAACGAAATAGACCGCAGCGGATGTGAAAAGAATACTGTCAAATCTATCCATAATGCCGCCGTGGCCTGGGATGAGCTTTCCGTAGTCCTTAATTCCAATCTGCCTTTTAATAACAGAAGCAATCAAATCCCCTGCCATACCAGCAAAGGCAACTGCAACTGCAAGAATGGCTATGTTAAGATACGAAACGGTAAGTACTGTTCCCATCGATGCATATATCTTTGTGTAGACAAATGCAAGGAGGCACAAAAGACCTATGTTCCAGACAACTCCGCCAACTGCACCCTCTACCGTTTTCTTTGGACTGATTACAGGGCTTAGCTTATGTTTACCTAAAAGCATACCTGTAAAATACGCTCCCGTGTCAGCAAACCAAGCGCCGCCAAAGGCAACAAGAATATAAAACAAGCCTATCTTCTCGCTCATATCCCTTAAAACCACAAGGCAATTAAAGGCAAGCGCAACACCAAGGGTCGACACAACGAGAAAACTGATTTTTTCGAAATTAATTTTGGAGTGATAGCGAAGAAGCAGAACAACAACCAAAACCAAAAACGCCGCTATCACGAAAGGCAGAACACCCAGCCTTTGCGCATAAGGGGTAAGCGCAGCGGCAGCAACGCCGACATAGAGAAATGGCTTATGCTCTCTGAAGCCTGCCGCAGTGAGTAGCTCAAAAACAGCTATTGCAGAAAGAACAGAAAGCGCCGCTTCAAACAAAAGAGTTTGATAAAAACACAAAACTATTGCGAGAACGACAACGCAGAGCGTTCCCGAAATAATTCGCTGTTTCATAAATTTATCCTCCAATCGAGGTTTTAAGCATTACCGAATCTGCGGTTTCTGCCTGCATACTCAGAAAGCGCGGCTTCGATATGCTTTGCGTTAAAATCGGGCCACAAAACATCGCAAAAATAAAGCTCGCTATAGGCAGACTGCCAGGTAAGGAAATTGGAAAGCCTATATTCCCCGCCAGTTCTTATAATAAGGTCGGGTGCAGGCTGAGGAGCAGTATAAAGATGCTTTTCTATCTCCTCGCAGGTTATATCCTCTACCGACATCTCACCCGATTTGACCTTTTGGGCACAAATTCTTGCAGCATTGGCAATCTCGGGAAGTCCGCCATAGTTTATTGCGATATTAAGGGTCATAGCGTCAAAGTTTTCAGAGGTCTTCTCGGTTTCCTCCATGAGAGCTTTAATATCCTCGTCAAGCGGGGTTCTATCCCCTATAAAGCAGACACGGATATTATCCTTAGTGTAGTTTTTAACATCCTTAAGGTACTCTCTAAGCAGGTTCATAATACCGGAAACCTCCTGCTCAGAGCGTTTCCAGTTTTCTGTTGAAAAGGCGTAGACCGTAAGATACTTTATACCGCGGTCACGGCAGTATCTCGACACAGTTTTAAACACTGCGGCGCCCTTACTATGCCCTGCAGAGCGAGGCAGACCTCTCATTTTTGCCCAGCGGCCGTTACCGTCCATAATAATTCCGATATGAGTAGGAAGGCATTCTGACTGAGCTGTCTTATTATCTGAAATCATAAAAACTCCCTATTACAGTTCGAGAATTTCCTTTTCCTTTATCTTTGCAAGCTCATCAACGCTCTTGCAGAACTGGTCTGTTAAATCCTGAACCTGCTTCTCGCAATTCTTAAGATCGTCCTCTGTGATCTCGGAATTCTTTTTCATTGTCTTGAACTTCTCAAGACCGTCGCGGCGGATGGAGCGGATAGCAACCTTAGTATTTTCAGCAAGCTTGGAAATATCCTTTGCAATTTCTCTACGGCGCTCCTCGGTGAGCGGGGGGAATGCGAGGCGGATAATTCTACCGTCGTTGGTAGGATTGATGCCGATATCCGAAGCGTAGATCGCCTTTTCAATGCTCTTTAAGGTTGAAGCGTCCCAAGGCTGAATGACTAAAACTCTTGCCTCAGAAACCGAAACAGCAGCCATCTGCTGAATTGGTGTGGGAACTCCGTAATAATCGACAGAGATCTTATCCAGAACGGCGGGGTTTGCTCTGCCCGCTCTGATGGATGCAAACTCATCCTTAAGCACGTCAATGCTCTTGTTCATTTTCTCTTTAAGTGTTTTCATTTGTTCCTGCATAACTATATTCTCCTTTTATTATTCTGTATAAACTACCGTACCGATATCTTCACCAACAACGGCGCGGTAAATATTCTCGGGGTCTTCAAGGCTGAATACCAAGATAGGCATTTTATTATCCTTACACATAGCGGCCGCAGTACTATCCATAACCTGCAAGCCCTTGGTAAGAACCTCTGAAAGCGAAAGTGTGTCGTATTTTACGGCATCGTCAAAGCGATGGGGATCCTTATCATAAACGCCGTCAACCATTGTTGCCTTAAACATAATGTCGGCATTTATCTCAGCAGCACGAAGCGACGACGCTGTATCGGTTGAGAAATAGGGGCTACCTACGCCGCAACCAAAGATAACAACTCTGCCTTTTTCAAGGTGTTTGATTGCTTTATTGCGGATATAGGGCTCGGCGATCTGGTGCATATCAATAGCGGTCTGAACTCTGACCTCGGCACCTAAACTTTCAAGCATATCGCCTACTGCGAGAGCATTCATAGCAGTTGCAAGCATTCCGATATGGTCTGCCCTTGTTCTGTCCATATGCTCATTTGAGCGGCCTCGCCAGAAGTTACCTCCGCCTACAACTATTGCAACCTGAGCGCCTTCGTCAAGGCATTTCTTGATGCTTTTACAGATAACGGCAACGGTTTCGTTGTCGATACCCATTTTTTTGTCGCCTGCAAGCGCCTCACCGCTAAGCTTTAAAAGAATTCTCTTATACTTCAGTGCCATAAAACATCCTCCGCTTTTTTATTTTTATATAAATTTATTAATCACAGCAAGGGTCGGTTTTCTTAGGAGCGGGAGCCTCGGGCGCCTCGGGAGTTGTATCTCCTAAACCGGTTGTTTCGGAAAACAGCACGTTTGCCTTTGTCATATTAACGGCATCGGTAGGAACGATTATCTTTGATGCCTTACCATTAGACATTGAAACAAGAGCTTCATACTTTTTAAGCTCGAGAACAGCGGCGTCAACGCCCGCCTCTCGAAGTGCAATAAGACCGTCGGCCTCAGCCTTCTTTGAAAGATAGATGGCTTTTGCCTCACCTTCCGCTCTGGCGATTCTTGCGTCGCGCTCACCCTCAGCGGCAAGGATCATAGCCTGCTTGTCACCTTCTGCGCGGGTTATAGCGGCGGCCTTGTGTCCCTCCGCCTGAAGCAGAGTTTCACGGCGGTCACGCTCAGCCTTCATCTGCTTTTCCATGGCGTTCTGAATTTCGGCAGGGGGAATGATATTCTTAAGCTCAACGCGGTTTACCTTAATTCCCCACTTATCAGTTGCATCGTCGAGAATTTCGGTCATTTTAGCGTTGATGGTATCTCTCGAGGTAAGAGTTCCGTCCAGCTCAAGCTCACCAACTAAGTTTCTTAAGGTTGTTGCGGCGAGGTTTGAAAGAGCTGAAATGGGGTTTACTGCACCGTAAGCGTAAAGTTTTGCATCGTAGACTGCGTAGTAAATAACAGTGTCGATCTGCATTGTGACGTTATCCTTGGTAATAACGGGCTGCGGTGGCGAGTCAAGAACCTGCTCCTTTAAGGTTACCTTTTTGGAGATCTTCTCAACAAGAGGAATCTTTACGTGGAAGCCTGCAGACCAGGTAGTTTTATATTTTCCAAGAAACTCAATAACATATTCGTGAGCTTGAGGAACTATCTTTGCATTAGCAAAAATAAAGATCAATAAAACCACAACGATTGAGATAATTACAGCCGGCATAAAACTACCTTCTTTCTAAAATTCTTATTTAATCTATTATACAATATTCTTTGTAAAGTGTAAAGTAAAAAATAGCCGATTATAAAAAATACTGATATAGGGTGCACTTTATCATTCCGTTGTAAAGCTTTCGCCTTTTATCCGCCTTTCTGCCGAAAAGCGCTTCAAAATCTTCGTGGGGCGAAATGATATAGTAATTTACCCCGCTTTTTCTCTCAAAGATCCTTCCCATATCCCGATAAAGTGCCTCTGCACTGCGGATATCCGAAAGCCGCTCGCCATAAGGCGGGTTGCAGATAACTATGCCATTTTCTATGTCTGTCAAGGAAAAATCCTTTACATCCATCTGCTTAAAGGAAAGCCTGTTTTCAGCGTTGGCTTTTTTGCTATTTTCAATACAAAGGCGCACTGCCTCGCTGTCAATATCAGAGCCAAAGCCTTTTAAAAAAACAGAGCGGTCAATTTTGTCTAAAGCCTCTGCCCTTGCCTCTTTGAAAATGGCTTTATCAAATATCTTCCAGTTTTCTGCGGCAAAATAGCGGCGCAGTCCCGGTGCTGTTTTAGTTGCTCTCAAAAAGCTTTCGATAAGAAAGGTTCCGCTACCACACATGGGGTCGTAAACGGTGCTGTCGCCCTTTACTCTGGCTATATCTAAAATGCCTGCCGCAAGGGTCTCTTTAATAGGCGCGGCGTTTGAATTTCGGCGGTAGCCCCTTTTGTGAAGTCCCTCACCGCTTGTATCAAGATAAATACTGACCTTATCCTTTAAGATCGAGAACTGGATCTGGTGCTTTGCGGCGGTTTCGGGGAAAATGCTCATCCCGTATTTGCTCTCTAATCTACGAACTACCGCCTTTTTGATAATGGACTGGCAATCGGGGACGCTGTGAAGCTTTGAGTTAAGCGACCAGCCTTTTACTGGAAAGGCCTCATCTTCACAGATAAAGTCCTCCCAAGATATCGCCTTTACTCCTTGAAAAAGCTCCTCAAATGAAAGAGCGGTAAACGAGGCAAGCTCTATTAAAACTCTTTCGGCAGTTCTTAGGTTTATATTAGCCTTTGCTATATCAGAAAGGGTTCCCGAAAAGCTGACTTTTCCGTTTTCACTCGTAACATTTGCAAAGCCAAGCCTTTTCATTTCGCCCGAAAGCACGCTTTCAAGCCCGAAATGGCAGGGGCAAGAAATCTTTAAATTTTCCATATTTTTACCTTTCAAACCTTTAAAAAAAGCGAAGTGTTTCCACTTCGCCTTTTTGAATTTTATCTTCCGCCTCGACGGCCGCCGCTACCGCGCTTTGAATCCATATTACGCTTTAGGTCGCTCATCTTTTCGTCGCTCGACTGCTTAAATTTAGTAAGCATATCTTCAAAAGACATAGGCTGATTTGTTTTTTTCTGGAAACCGAAATCGCCCCTAGGCTCTCTATCCTGCCTCGGTTCTCTTTTTTGAGGCTGGGGCTTTTCCTTAGGTTCATCGCCGTTAAGCTTTTTCATTGAAAGGCGGATCTTTCCGTCCTCCCCGATGCTTAAGACCTTGACCTTTACGATTTGGTTTTCTTTAACATGGTCAGTAATCTCGGTTACATAGTTTGATGAAACCTCAGAAATATGTACCATTCCGGTTTTGCCCTCGCCGAGTTCAACGAAAACTCCGAATTTTGTGATGCCTGTAACTTTTCCTTCTAAAATTGTTCCGACTTCAAGCTGCATAGGTTAGTATAGACTCCTTAAACAAATTACCTGCCGAGATTTAACTGCCCGAGATGTCAATATAGATCTGCTCATCGGGATAAGCAAAATCAAAATACTCTCTCGCAATCTGCTCGACAAACTCGTCCTGATCGCTTTTTTCAATCAGTTCCTTTTTTTCTTCATTTGAAAGCATAAGCTGCTGCTTCTGCTCCTCGAGCTTTGAAAGGGTCTGACGCTTTTCAGCAAGCTCGATCTGCAAAGAAACCAAAGAAAAGGCTACATACACCGCAACACAAACAACCGCGAGCTTTAAAAAGGTGCTAGCAAAAGAACGCTTTTTTGTGCCTTTCCTGCTCTTTTTCATAGCGGCGCACTTTCCCCTTTCCTTTACGTTTACTTCTCGAATTATTATATAACATTTTTCTTCTCTTTGGCAATAGCTTTTTGAAAAAAATAATAAGATTTTCTTTAAAAAATCTATGAAAAATTTTCCCAATCGGCTTAAAAACAAATTTTGCCAAGGCTTTGAGCTTTTTAAAGGCGAAAAGCACCGTTTTTTTGTAGACAAATTCAAAGAATGAGTACAGCGCATAGTAAAGCTTTTTGATAACAAAAAAGATTAGCTTTTCGAGCGTCAAAAAATAGACCAAAAAGCCCAGCGACGCCGCAATGAGCGGATAGACCCGAAACTTCCCGTCGGTAATCTGCATATAGAACGAAAAGACTGTTACCGTTGAAATTGCAAAAAACAGAACATCCTCTAGAAAGACAAGCACTTGGCTATTTAAGCCCACAAGGCGCATCACCTTAAAAACGTCATACAAAACGCCGAGCGCTACTCCCATTAAAGCCGCCAAACCAAAGACGTAAAGCTGCTCAGATACGCTTACAATCAAGCCAAGTCACCCTATTTAAACAGTTTTGAAAAAACGGATCTATGCGGCTTTTCATCTACATACGAAAGCGAATACACCCTGCCGGTTATCTCCATATCGCCGCTATCGACATTCATATTATCGACCCGCAGGCCGTTACCGCGGACAAAGAGCTTACCAAAATCGGTGTAGCAAACGACGGTCTTATCATCAAAACTCTCGACATCGAAAACTCCCGTAAGGCTCATTTTTTCGCAGTTGTTCATAATAAGGTTATGGGGTTTTGGTTGCTTTATTTTCTGCTCTGCCAAGTATATCACTCCCGAATATTTCTAACTAAAATATATTCGGCAGAGGCACCCTTTATTCTATTATTTCATACTGCTCGCTGGCAGTTTCCTTATTTGCATATTCATTTACTGAGAGCACCTTGACCTTTAAATTTCTGCTCCCGAACACCACCTCTATAACATCGCCCACCGCGACGTTATAAGAAGCCTTTACTACCCTGCCGTTTACGGTTATTCTACCGTTATCGCAGGCCTCGTTTGCGACGGTTCTTCGCTTGATTATTCTGGCATTTTTTAAAAACTTATCGATTCTCATATTTTTCTCCTGAAAGTAAAAAAGCTGTTTTGGCTTTCGCCAAAACAGCTTTCAAAGGTTTCTTACTTAGAAACAGCGTCCTTAAGAGCCTTACCTGCTTTGAAAGCGGGAGCTTTGGAAGCGGGGATTGTGATGGTCTCTTTAGTTCTGGGGTTTCTGCCGGTTCTCTCGCCGCGAGCGCGAACCTCAAAGGTTCCGAAGCCAACGAGCTGTACTTTTTCGCCCTTTACGAGAGCAGCGGTAATAGCGTCAACAGTTGCTTTAAGAGCAGCGTCTGCATCCTTCTTAGTAAGACCAGCTTCTGCTGCGATTGCATTGATAAGTTCAACCTTAGTCATTTTACATTCTCCTTTATTTTATGTTATTTTGTGGATAAATAGGGGGTAAACCCCTATATTTGCTACTATATATTTTAACCTATTAGGCCGTATTTTTCAAGTATTTTTACAAATTTTTTCCCCTTTGGGAGCATATTTATGTCATCTTTTGTTAAAGCCTTGAAAAATAGTAGGCAAATTGCATAAATAACCACGGCTAAAATTATGGAAATTACCGTAGCAATTCTTCCGCCGATAAGCTTATCCAAAAGCATATGCGAGAGGAAAGCAGCCACTCCGCAGCAGACAGCCGCGCCAAAAGGCTTCAAAAAGGTTGTTTTGATATTTGGCACAAGCTCGGTCGTTTTGCAGACAAAATACATACTTGCAAAGAACAGGAACACATAGCAAAGCAGCGTTCCCACAGGTGCGCCCTTTACGTTTATTTCGGGGACTGAAACAAGAACAAAATTTGTCACAATTTTTATAGCTCCGCCGACAAGCATAAGCTTTACTGGGATATCTGCCCTGCCGATCGCCTGAAGCATACTGTTAATGGGTGCAAGCAGCGCTACGAATATAACTGCAATTCCAAGAATGGTGAGGGCAGGTGCGGCAATTTCAACACCGAGCACTCTATCGGGATAAAGAATCTGCAAGATAGGCTTTGCCATAACCGACATACCAACGCCTGCAGGCAGAGCTACAAGGCTGGTAATTCTCAGAACAGTTTCAATGCTCTGCTTTGTCTTTTCCTTATCCTTAAGCGTCCAGGCGGCAGTCACCGCAGGCAACGCGCTTATTGCAAATGTTGTTGTAAGGCTGGGAACTAGGTTAAATATGCTTATAGCATAGCAATATGCGCCGTAAATAAAATCGGGTATATCGGTTGCGACCTCGGTTATTCCCGAATACATCTGCACAATGGTCTGACCGTCGGTTTCCATTACATTCTTAAGACGGTTGACTATTGAGCTCGAGTCAATAAACGAGGTGATTGTCGTTGCAAGTGTTCCAAGCGAAACGGGAATAGCGATAGAAAGAAGCGACCTTAAAATATCCTTACCGCCTCTTGCGGCAGGCGCATTTGAGAGCATTTCAGGTGTTATGCTATCCCCTTTTATATGGTATCTCAAATGCAGATACACCGCACCGAACACAGTACTTAAGGTTATACCCAATATAGCAGCAGCCGAGGCAAAGGGGTAAATGATAGACATTGCCTCTTTTTCGCTATCGCAGGCAGTTCCAAACACTACGCCGCTGCTTGTAAACTGATTTGTTCCGACATAGATAACAAGCCAAGAAAGGAGCAGACCCAAGACAAGCTTTACCATTGCCTCGATAACCTGCGAAATGGCGGTCGGGTACATATTTTTAAGGCCCTCATAATAACCGCGCCTTGAGCTCATCATACAGCAAAAGAAAACTGCAGGAGCAAGGCAGATTATTGAAAGAAATGCCGCGGGCGTTTCAACGATCTTCTCGGAATATATCCCCGCTCCCAAAATCATTATAAGGCTGCCTATTGCGCCTGTTACGGTAAACGCCGCGGTTGAAATTCGCAGAATTTTTCTTACGTCGCGGTAATTTCCCCGGGTTGCATTTTCAGAAACCATCCTCGCAACTGCAACGGGAAGACCCGCCATAGCAAGCGAATAAAGCGGCGTAAACATCTGATACGCGACGTTAAAATAGGCAAACCCCTCCTCTTTAAGAAGGTTGCCGATAGGTATTTTAAAGACTGCGCCAATGAGCTTTACAATAATGGTCGCGAGCGCCAATATCAGTGCGCCCTCAAGAAAGCTCTGGCTTGTTCGACTCTGAGTTTTATCTTTTTTCAAAGCATATACCTCACTTATTTGTCTTTTTCATCCTCTTGAAACTTAACCGAGTAGACCGTTTTATGAAACGGCTTTAGGGAGCTGCCGCAGCTTAGGCAAAATTCATCCTCTTTATCGTTAAAGGCACCGCAATTTTTGCACTTTTCGTAATACTTTATGAGGTCGGCCTGCTCTTTGAGTTCAGAAAGTTCCTGACGAATGGCGTCAATCTCCTTAAGCTGCATCTCAAAAGCATTTTCAAGAGCCTCTCCTCTTTTGTTCTTTATATAAACTCGCAGTCCAAGATAGGCATAAGAATCCTTTAGTTTTTGGCGCAGCTTATAAATTTTCAACTTGGTTTTGCCCTTTTCGATTATTTCTTCGGCCTTATCGCCTGTCATATCTATTGCCGCCTTAGCGGTGTCGCGGATCTCTTCAAACAAACTCATTTGTCAGCATCCTTTCTGTTTATATGATCTGATTATACTTCTTTATTAGTTAAAATACAAGCTTACGCCTCGCCGATAAACTCTCTTATCATTGAATTTTTAGGAACAGCATCGCAGGGTGCATCGTAAAACAGGTCAAGGCAGGCGGTAAGCTCAGCAAGAGTTTCTGCGTGCTTAGGGTTATTTATCTGCGATTTTTTTATGATGGGAAGCAAATAGTTGTGGTAGATGCAAGGCTCATAAAAATGGGTCGTATCCACAACTGTATCGGCGGTGTCCTTGAAAGGAATAATGGTCTTTATCTCCTCTCGGCAGACCCCCTCCCACATATTAAGGGTGTTTTCAAGGCTGCTGCCTCTGAAATAGTAATCCCTTATCATACGGCGCATCATACGCAAAGTTCTTCTTTTGAGTGCTTTACTGCCGTCCTCTTTATATATCTGGCTATCGGGATTTACAAAAAGCTTGTAAAAGCCGTTGCCGTCAAAGGCGTCAATGCCGTCTGTAAGCTCGGGATTAATGGCGTGAAGTCCCTCAACAATGATTATATCATTTTCGCCTGCCGTAAAATCGCGAGCCTTGTCGGGAGCTCTTCTTCCAGTAGTAAAATCAAAGTACGGAATAGAAGCCTTTTTACCCGACAAAAGCAGAGAAAAGCATTTACGGATCTCGTTGATATCAAGGGTATAGACCGACTCAAAATCGGTTTCGCCGTTGGGAAGCTTTGGCAGATCCTCTCTGTTTAAAAAGAAATCATCAAGCGAGATGTAAAGGGCATTTTTGCCGCCCGCAATTATCTTTTCGGAAAGCTTTCTTGCGGTGGTTGTTTTACCCGAGCCCGAGGGACCTGCAAGCAGAACTATCTTATACTGTTTTGACGCAACAAGAAGCTCAGAGAGCGCACTTATCTGGTCATCATATCTTTTTTCACAAAAAGCAACAAGCTCTGAAAGCGAGCTTTCTGCCGCTTTGTTTATTGCTTTATCTGTTACAATTCCGTTATCGTTAAAAAGGATATTTTTCAAAAAACTTTAGCACCTCTCTTTTTCTGTTTATTATATTTTCAAAGCCTCTTAGATATTCAAGAGGATATTTATAATTGAAAATTCTGCTTATCTGCTCGCTATGCGGCGCTTTGAGCTTTGTAACTGCGCCCGCTCCGAGAGCGATTATGCTCTGCACCTCGTCCATTATATAGATATTATAATAGCCCTCGTGCCCCGCCTTGCAGTAGCCGACATTTTCGAGGTTTGAAAGAGTTCCCTTTTGCCTATACATATAGTAAGGTGAATAGCCGCCCGAAAAGAACTTTTCAAAGGAAGTGCCCACCATCTTTTCTGCGGGTGTTTCGCCCGTTAAAAATGTATTTTGGCTGTCCTCGGCAAGATTTGCCGCTCTTTTTACGGTAAGGGTGTGCAGGGTTATGTTTTCGGGGTTTAGATTTATCGCGGTGTCAAGCGACGAGCAAAACGACTCGTAACTGTCGGACGTAAGGCCTGCAATTAGGTCCATATTTATTGTTTTAAATCCGATTTTCCGTGCTGTTTCGTAGGCTTTTAAGGTCTGCTCGGTGGTGTGCCGTCTTCCTATAGCATTCAAAACATCATCGTTAAAGGTCTGCGGGTTTATGCTTATTCTGTCAGCACCCATCTCTTTAATGGTGCGCAGTTTCTCTTCTGTTACAGTGTCAGGTCTGCCCGCCTCGACCGTGTACTCATTTATACACGACAAATCAAAGCAGGACTCGATTTTGTCCATAAGAAATTTAAGCTGCTCTGCCGAAAGGGTTGTAGGGGTTCCGCCGCCGAAATAGACGGTTTTAAGGCGCAGTCCTGCCTTTTTTGAGACCTCTGCCGCGTCCTCTATCTCTTTTGCAAGGCACTCTACATACTCGGGGATAAGATTACCCATCTTTTCAACCGAGCCCGACACAAATGAGCAGTAATTGCACCTTGACGGGCAGAACGGAATTGAAAGATAAAGGCTGAAATCTTGCGGTTTTGATGCTGAAATAATCGGGCGCTCTGCCATAGCAGTTTGCCAAAGAAGCCTGAATTTTTCCTCGCTTACCTTATATCCGTTTATGAATTTATCTCTGATTTCGGCAATAGTCTTGCCGTCATCAATCATTCTATGGACAAGCCTTGTGGGGCGCACGCCGGTTAAGAGCCCCCACTTCTGCTCTTTGCCCGAAAGAGCGCAAAGGCAATCATAGAGCATTTCTGCCATCTGCCACTCAGTATCGTTCTCGTTTTGAGAGATGATCTGAGCGGTTTTCTGCTCTGTTTTGCCAAAAACAGACACCTTTATTATGATTTCGTTATTTCTTATCTCTGTCAGCACATAGTCCCCTATCGGCTCGTAAATATCAAACTTAATTTCGAGAGTCGACGAGTGAAAAAACATTCTTGCGATATTTTCCATCTCGTAGCGGAAATTATGGCGGTTTATAATGATCTGCATATTATTTCCTTATGTGTAATGAATAAAATAAGGGTTGTTCTTCTTTTCAAAATCGAGGGTCGAGGGTGCGCCGTGACCGCACAATAGTGTGTAATTTTTATCTATCGCGGCAAGCTTTCTAACCGACTGAACCATAAGCGCATCGTTACTGCCGTAAAGGTCTGTCCTGCCGACTACGCCCTCCAAAACTGTATCGCCGGTAAACATAACGTCCTCGCAGGCGATAACAACACAGCCGTTGCTATGCCCCGGAGTGCTTATAAACTCAAAGGTAAGCTCGTCGAGAGTAATCGTATCCCCATCCTCGACCGTTATATCGGCGTGAAGCTCTTTAGGGTGATTTGAGAACATAAATGCAAGGCTCTTGTTAAAATCATAGAGCATTTCGGCATCTCGGCTGTGGATAACAAGCTTTGCCCCCGTTTTTTCCACCAGATCGTAAGCAGAGGCGGTGTGATCGTAGTGTCCGTGTGTAAAGAAAATATACTTTACAGTCACATTAAGCTCGTCTATTGCCTTTTTGATCTTAGAAAAATCCATACTCGGATCAATAACAACGGCGTTTCCTTGCTCGGTGGAAACGATATAGGTATTATTATCGAGCTTTCCCATTTTAAGAGTTTTAATATCCATTTTTATCCTCATTTTTTTGGCATTATCTTATCTGTATCGAGAGCCATTGAGATAGGCCCGTCATTCGAAACCAACACCTTCATATGCGCGCCGAAAACGCCTTTTTGAACGTTTTTGATGCCGTTTTCACGAAGCTTTTCGCAGAAACGCTCGTAGAGCCTATTTGCTCCATCGGGGCGCATAGCTTCGTCATAAGACGGGCGGTTTCCCTTTCGTGCGTTGGCGCATAAGGTAAAATTAGAGATAGCAAGCACCGAGCCGCCAACATCTAAAAGCGAAAGATTCATTTTATCATTTTCGTCGGTGAAAACACGCAGATTTGCAATTTTGCGAGCGAGGAAGTCGCACTCTGCCTCGCCGTCGTTTTCAAAAACGCCGAGAAAAACTGCAAGTCCGCCGTCAATCTCGCCGACAGTCTTACCATCAACCTTAACGCTCGCGCTGTCTGTTCTCTGAATTAGTGCTATCATCAGTTTATTGCCCTTTCTACGCTGTTAATGCCTGGAATTTTAATAAGTCTGTCAACAATTGATTTCAGATGCTCTGTTCCCTCGGTGCTGATAGAGAGCCAGAAAAAGCTCCTGCCGTCCTTGGTGTCCTTAGCGCTTATGCTATGAATGGGAACACGCATGCTCGAAAACTGTGCGCTGATATCAAGAAGCAGATTGGGGCGGGTATTCGCCCAGATATGCAGAGAAACATCGTAGCTGCTCTTTCTATTGGCATTTGCCCAGATGACCCTAACCCAGCGGGCGCTATCGTGCTTCATTCCGTTCTTAGCATTTACGCAGTCTGCCTTATGCACAGAAACGCCGCTGCCTCTTGTAATAAAGCCGACGACCTCATCACCAGGAAGAGGGCTGCAGCATTTTGCAAACTTTACAAGGCAATTATCAAGCCCCTCAACTATTACGCCGCCGCTTTGTTTTTTACCGAGATTTTCGCTGACGACATCCTCGATAGAAAAGGCTTTACTTGCCGCCTTTGCCTCTTTAACGGCTTTATTATAAGCCTCTTTAACACGCGGCATAATGCGGGAAAGGAGAATTCCGCCGTAGCCTATAGCGGCATAGAAGTCCTCAAGATTATCGTAATGGTGCCTTTTTGCAATGCCTAAAATAAACTCATCTTTAAGCTCGGGCTTTATGCTGATAAGATTTCTACGAAATTCCGCTTCAAGCTCAAGTTTACCCTGCTCGATATTTTCCTCGCGGAACTCCTTTTTAAACCAGTTTCTTATCTTATTTCTTGCTTCGCTTGTTACAACGAGTTTTATCCAATCTCGGCTGGGGCCTTTGCCCTTTTGGGTAATAATCTCGACAATTTCGCCCGTTTTGACCTTATAATCGAGCGGAACAATCTTACCGTCTGCCTTGGCACTTACCATACTGTTACCTACAGCAGTGTGAATAGCATAGGCAAAGTCGATAACACAAGCGCCGATTGGTAGGCTTATAACATCGCCCTTAGGGGTAAACACAAAGACTTCTTCGGGAGCAATATCGCTCTTTATGCTTCGGACTATCTCCTCAACATCTTCACTTTCCTTTTGAGCTTCTAACAGCTGACGGACCCAAACAAGACGCTCTTCGAGCTTATCCTTGCCGCTTACACCGTGTTTATATTTCCAGTGTGCCGCAATTCCGTACTCGGCGGTGTGGTGCATATCCCATGTTCTTATCTGCACCTCAAAGGGAATTCCCTCTTTGTCGATAACGGTTGTGTGTAGCGACTGATACATATTCGCCTTAGGGGTTGAAATATAGTCCTTAAATCTATTTGGGATAGGACGGAACATATCGTGAATTATTCCGAGAACATTGTAACAGTCCGTTACGCTATCGACGATAACTCGAACAGCGTAAATATCGAAAATTTCCTCAAATGCCTTATTCTGCATAAAGACCTTGCGGTAAATGCCGTAAACACTCTTAACTCGTCCCTCAACTACGACATTTTCATCGTTTCCAAGGCGCTCCTTTATGCGCTCCTTAATTCTATCAAGAAACTCCTGTCTTTCTTCCTTCTGACCGACAAGCTTTTCCTCTATCTGTTTGTATCCAATGGGATCAAGATGTCTTAACGAAAGATCCTCAAGTTCCTCCTTAACGGCACGGATACCAAGTCTGTGCGCAATAGGAGCATAAACCTCCATAGTTTCGAGAGATTTATCTCTCTGTTTCTGCTCTCTGACATAGTCAATAGTCCTCATATTGTGAAGCCTATCGGCAAGCTTTATAACAACGACGCGGATATCCTGCGACATTGCAAGCAGCATTTTTCTTACATTTTCTGCCTGCTGCTCCTCACGGCTTGTAAGGGGCAAAAGGCCAAGCTTTGTAACACCGTCAACAAGTGCTGCAACATCTGCACCGAATTTCTGTTGCACCTGACTAAGCTCTACCTCGGTGTCCTCAACAACATCGTGAAGAAGTGCGGCAACTATCGTTTCGGTGTCCATACCCATATCAATTAAGATTATGGCGGTCGCAACGGGGTGTATTATATACGGCTCACCAGATTTACGTTTTTGACCATCGTGAGCACTCTCGGCAAAGGAGAGCGCCTGCATTATTACATCTTTATTTAAGTTTTTGCTGTTGCGCTCAATTGCCTGTGTCAGCTTATCGTACAATTCTTTCATAAACCTATTTTGCTCCTTCAGCTCTGCAAATATCCCGAAATGTGCTTTAAAATCGGGCAGTCAAACAGGTCTCTTTTCTGCTGACTGTTATTTACAAAAAGCTGTCCGTTTTGTATTTTAATAAATTCGTTCTGACTAAATGCCTCTAAAATAGCCGCTAGCTTTGCTCTGTTTATTCCGCCGCCCATAAGCCACCAGATAACATCGGCATCAGCACTCGCACCAGAAAGCTGCCGTACAAACTTGTAAACGTCTACCGCCTCATCCCTGCTCGGCATAAGGTAGCGCGCCTGCTTTTCTGAAAGGTTTTCGCCTCGCTGGGCAATTTCAAAAAGCTGCTTTTCCTTAAAGAAAAGCTCGTCATTTATGCCGCTTGGCCTTAAGTCTACGACCTGAACGGTAACAGATTCCTCACCTGCATACACGCTTGTTTTGAGGCGGGCAATAATGTCGATCTGCCTGCCGTCAAAAAATCTAAGCTCATTTGCGGTAACGCCGAAATAAAGCGCGGTAAAGGAATGCTTACCGTCATAAAGCGAGAGCCTTGTGTGCTTGCCGTTTCCTATCGATGCAAGCTTGGTGACAGTCAGGTTAGTGAGCGCAAAGGCGGGACTTGAATTATCCTTACCAAATGGCTCAAAATTAGAGAGTTCTTTAACTGCGTGCAGCGAAATCTCATCTG
The DNA here is from genome assembly GCA_017461245.1 of Oscillospiraceae bacterium. GTDB lineage: Bacteria > Bacillota > Clostridia > Oscillospirales > Ruminococcaceae > SIG578. The sequence continues at coordinate 16,434 of JAFTYW010000005.1, read as the reverse complement.
CAGATATTACTGCATCAGCCTCTACAACATTCTGCGGCATATAGGCAAAATGTCGCTTTGCATACTCGTTTATCCTTTGTCTTAAAACAGAAACCTTGTCAACATCGAGCGTTACGCCACAAGCAAGGCTATGACCGCCAAATCTCTCAAACAAACTGCTGCAAGAACTCATCGCATCGAAAAGCGAAAATCCTTCAACGCTTCGTCCCGAGCCGGTTGCACTCTCACCGTCACTTGAAAGCACCAGAGCGGGTTTACCCGTCATTTCAACGAGCTTTGAGGCTACTATACCAAGCACTCCGTGGTGCCAGCCCTCGCCGCAGACCACAACAACTCTGCCGCTAAGAAGCTCGTGCTCTCTATCGGCCATCACTTTTATTTCATCAAGAATATCAGCTTCAATGCTTTTTCTTCTATTATTTTCAGCGCAGATCTCCTCGCAAAGCTGCTCTGCCCTCTCCTCATCATCGCACAAGAGAAGCTCTGCCGCCCTTTTAGCGTCGCCCATTCTGCCTGCGGCATTTATGCGGGGAACGATACCGAAGGTTACCGAAGTCGAATCAACTACACTATCCTCAGAAAAAGCGGCGGACATAAGGGCGCGAAGTCCCAAATTATCGGTTTCGCGTATCTTTTCAAGGCCGAGACGCACTATCGTCCTATTTTCATCAACGAGCGGAACAACGTCGGCAAGGGTCGCTGTTGCGACAAGCTCGGCGTACTGCTCAAAGGCGCCGTCATAATCGCCGCCGTCAAGCGCGGCAACAAGCTTAAATGCGACAAATGCGCCGCAAATATCCTTAAATTTACTCTCGCAATCCTCTCTGTGAGGGTCAACAATAATGCAGTCGGGCAGAGTCTGCTGAGGCATATGGTGATCGGTTACAACAACGTCTACCCCAAGGCTTTTGGCAAGCTCTATTTCCTCTACTGCCGCAATGCCGTTATCGACTGTTACGATAAGCTGCGTTCCCTCGTCGGCAAGGGCAGAAACAGCATCAGAGTTAAGTCCGTAGCCCTCGGACTCCCTACTGGGAATATAGTAATCCACCTCGGCACCCATCGCCTCTAAATAGGAATACAGAATAACCGTAGCGGTAACACCGTCGGCATCATAGTCGCCATAAACTGTGATCTTCTCACCGCTGTCAATAGCCTCATTAATCCTATCTACCGCCCTATCCATATCCTTTAGCTCAAAGGGCGAATAAATGCTATCACTTTTAGAAAAAAGCTCTTTATCAGAAAGGGTGTTTTTTCTTGCGGCGGCAACCTTTGCAGCAAGCGAACATACAGAATATTTCTGCTGGGTCTGCGAAAAATCCTCAGCATCTGATATTTTCCATTTTTTAAATCTCACAGAGCCGCACTCCCCTTTCCAAATAATAATATATCACGTTACATTATAGCACAAAATTATGCACAGAGCAACAAAAATAAACAATTCTTCCAACTTTAAGCAAAAAAATGTGGTATTATAAAAATAAATGTGTTAAAATATAGATATTAAAGTATTTGTGAGGTTATTATGAGCGGTAAAGACAAGCTTTTTAGTGAGTACCAGAGTCTTGTAGCAGAGATCGAGCGGCACAACCGTTTGTATTACGACAACGATGCCCCCGAGATCAGCGACTATGAATACGATATGCTGATGCAGCGCCTTAAAAAAATTGAGGCTGAAAACCCCGATTTCGTGTCCGCATCCTCCCCTACTCAGCACGTTGGCGGAACATTTTCTGAAGGACTTTTTGTCCCCGTTGAGCACAGGGTGCAGATGGGTAGCCTTAGGGACGTTTTCAGCTTTGAAGACATTCGGGATTTTGACCGCAAGGTGCGTGAAACCATAGAAAATCCCGTTTATGTTGTTGAGCCGAAAATTGACGGGCTTTCAGTCTCGCTCGAATACGTCGACGGAAAGTTTGTTCGCGGCTCGACCCGCGGCAACGGTTTTGTCGGCGAGGACGTTACCGCAAATCTTATGACAATAACCTCAATTCCTAAATCTTTACCTGAAGCTCTCCCCTTTTTAGAGGTGCGCGGCGAGGTTTATATGCCGACTGAGGTTTTCTACTCGATAGTAGAAAAGCAGGAGGAAAACGGCGAAAAACCCTTTAAAAACCCGCGAAATGCGGCGGCAGGCTCGCTTAGGCAAAAGAACTCGGAGATTACCCGAGAGCGCCGTTTGTCTGTTTTCATCTTTAACATTCAGCAGATTGAGGGGAAGGACATCGACACCCACAGCGGCGGCCTTGATTTTCTCGCTTCGCTTGGTTTTCCCGTTACCCCATCATACAACTGCTTTGAAGATATTGAAGATGTAATCTCAGAGATTGAAAAGATAGGCGAAAACCGCGGAAAATACTCCTTCGACATTGACGGAGCGGTTGTAAAGGTAAATAACTTAACAGACCGCGAGGCGCTTGGCGCAACGGCCAAATATCCTCGCTGGGCGGTTGCCTTTAAATATCCGCCCGAGGAAAAGGAGACCGTACTGCGTGAGATTGAAATAAACGTTGGCAGAACGGGTGCCCTCACCCCCACCGCCATCTTTGACCCCATTATGCTTGCGGGAACAAGCGTTTCAAGGGCGGTTTTGCACAATCAGGATTTCATAACCGAAAAGGACATAAGGATCGGCGACACAATAGTTGTTCGCAAGGCGGGAGAGATAATTCCCGAGGTGCTTTACAGCAAGGCGCACGCTGACGGAAGTGTTCCCTACTTTATTCCGTCGGTTTGTCCCTCTTGCAACAGCGCCGTTTTTAAAAGCGAGGACGAGGCGGTTATCCGCTGCATAAACCCCGAATGCCCTGCACAGCTTTCAAGAAACATTATTCACTTTGCCTCAAAGGCGGCTATGGACATTGACGGGCTCGGCCCCGCAATAGTTGACACGCTTATTGAAAACTCTCTTATTGCCTCTGCGGCTGATCTATACACCCTTATCCCAGAGCAGCTTGAAAACATCGAGGGACTTGGAAAAAAATCGGCACAAAACCTTATAAATGCTATTTCTGCATCAAAATCAAGAGAGCTTTCAAATGTTTTGACAGCTTTAGGAATAAGGCACATTGGCGAAAAGGTTGCCGAGCTTATCTCTGAGAGGCTTAAGACCATTGACGAGATCATGGCGGCTGATTTTGACACGCTTTGCGCTATCGATGGCGTTGGCGAAGAGATGGCAAAGAGCATTATCCAGTTCTTTAGCGAGGAGCAGTCTGTTCATCTTATAGAGGCGCTTAAAAACGCGGGAGTTAATATGACTCAGTCGGCTAAAGAGAAAGGCTCTAAGTTCTTGGGGCTCACCTTTGTTCTGACAGGCACACTGCCAACCTACACGCGCGATGAGGCTTCTGAGATAATCAAAAACTTAGGCGGCAAGGTAAGCGGCAGCGTTTCAAAAAAGACCTCCTACGTTGTTGCGGGAGAAGAAGCAGGCTCTAAGCTTACAAAGGCAAACGAGCTCGGCGTTCCCGTTATAACAGAAGCTGAGCTTATCAAAATGGCGGAAAGTTAAATTATGCAGGACGACAAAATTTCATTTGACACGTTTTTGAAAAGCGAGCATTGTGTTCCCGACAGCGCAAGACCCAAAGAAAAGCTTTTTAAGGACTCAAAGCAAAGATCCTTTGATTTCAGTTTCTTAATTCTTGCGGTTATCGCGGTTTTGAGCATAGCGGCTTGTGTTTTGTATTATCAAAAGGCTCTTGTTCCTGTTGACAACAGTTACACCGTAAGTGCGGACAATGTTTCGTCAAGTGCGGTATCGCAGTACAAAAACGGCAAGGTCAACATAAACACGGCTGACATAGAAACACTTTGCACGCTCAAATACATTGGCGAGAGCAAGGCTTTGGAGATCATTGCTCACAGAATTACAAACGGCGAGTTTAAGGACATTTCTGAAATTAAAAATGTTAAAGGAATCGGAGATGCGACCTTTGAGAAGATAAAGGGTTACATCTGCGTTTAATTTGCGGAGGATATTATGACATACGGAATTATATGCGCTATGCCCGAGGAATTCGGTATACTCGAAAAGGAAATAAAAAACGCTACCACCCTATCTCTTTACGGCAGAGATTTTATCTCTGGAGAGATTGAGGGCAAAAACGTTGTTGCGGTAGTTTCGCGAATCGGCAAGGTTGCCGCCGCCTTTACGACTGCAATTTTGATTGAGAAATTCAAGGTTGACGCAGTTGTTTTCTGCGGAATTGCAGGCGGCCTTGGCGACAATGTTAAGATTGGCGATATAGTTATCGGCGAGGGCTGCGTCCAGCACGATTTTTATCTTGCAGACAACGATATTTTCAGGATCCCACTCCTTAATATTTCAAATATCCCCTGCGACAAGGTGCTTTCAAAAAAGTGCCTTAATGCCACTAAAAGCTTTTGTAAGAGCGAAAAAAGCGCCGAGCTTTGCGACTTTTTTAAGGAGATTGGTGTAACTGCCCCCGCCGTACATACCGGAATTATTGCATCGGGCGATCAGTTTATAAGCGATAGCGCAAGAAAAGCCTGGATAAAGAAAAAAATCGAAAACGTTAAGTGCGTTGAAATGGAAGGTGCCGCTGTGGCTCAGGCCTGCTTTGAGGCAGGCGTTCCCTGCGCCGTTATCAGAGTTATTTCAGACTGCGCCGATGAGGGCGCCGACGTTTCCTTTGACAAGTTTGTAAACGCCTCCTCCCTTTATTCCTGCGCTATCATAAAAGAATTGTTAAAATAAAAAAGTTTTATTAAAAATTGTAGTCAGCGGCCTATGTGCCGTTCCGAAACGTAAATCGCAATATAACGGAATGACACATAGGTCATTCCCTACAGTAAAAACGAAACATAACACAAAAAGGCTCCCTATCGGGAGCCTTTTTATTCGATATTATTTAAGATTATTCAGCGTCCTGTGCGGGAGCTTCCTCGGCAGGAGCATCCTCACAGCCGCAGGGGCAATCACAATTATCGCAATCGAGATCGTCAAAATCGTAATCATCAAAACAAAATTCTTCCTCAGCCTCGGCATCGCGACGAAGCTTTAAGAAATAAAGAACACCTGCAACTGCTGCAGCGATAAGAGCTACTAAACCGATAAGGGCTAATACCTTTTTTAACATATTAAAAACCTCCGTTCGTTTTTATCTAACTATATTATATCCGTCATTTACAAAAAAATCAAGAGGCAATAATAATTTATGGCAAATAAAGTAAAAAAGAGGCGCAGAGCGCCTCTTTTGTTTATTTTATAATGCTTCTGCCGGTCATTTCCTCGGGCTGAGGAAGGTCTAAAATTTTAAGCATTGTGGGAGCAATGTCGGCAAGAACGCCGCCCTCACGGAGCTCGCAATCATAGCCGATCACGCAGAAAGGAACGGGGTTGGTTGTATGAGCTGTGAAAGGCTCGCCGTTCTCATCACGCATATGGTCTGCATTGCCGTGGTCAGCGGTGATAATAACGGTTCCACCCATATCAACAACCGAGTTTACAACCCTGCCAACGCAGGTGTCAACCGCATTGACGGCGGCTACAGCCGCATCAAAATCGCCTGTGTGGCCAACCATATCGCAGTTTGCAAAGTTAAGGATAATAACGTCGTATTTTCCGCTCTCGATGCGCTCAACAACGTTATCGGTAACCTCATAGGCGCTCATTTCTGGCTTTAAGTCATATGTTGCGACCTTGGGAGAATTGACAAGGCATCTATCCTCGCCCTCGCAAATCTTTTCAACGCCGCCGTTAAAGAAGAATGTTACGTGAGCATACTTCTCGGTTTCGGCAATTCTAAGCTGAGAAAGTCCGTTTTTGGAAAGGTACTCGCCGAGGGTGTTTTCAAGCGACTGGGGCTTGAAGGCAACCGAAACGTTAGGCATAGTTGCATCGTACTGAGTCATACAGACAAAGTGAGGCAGAACTGCACCGTCACGTCTTTCAAAGCCGCTGAACTCCTCGTCAACGAGAGTTCTTGTGATCTCTCTTGCTCTGTCGGGGCGGAAGTTAAAGAAGATAACAGAATCGTTTTTCTTTATCTCTGCGTTCTTCTCGCAAACTACGGGAACGACAAACTCATCAGTTACGCCGTCATCATAAGAAGCTCTTACTGCGCCTACTGCATCGGGATTGAAAATTCCCTCGCCGTAAACCATTGCGGCGTAAGCCTTTTCAACTCTCTCCCAACGATTATCACGGTCCATAGCATAGTATCTGCCCATAACGGTTGCGATCTTGCCGACTCCGATTCTGTCAAGCTCGCTCTGAAGCTCTGCTACAAAGTCTGCGCCCGATGCGGGAGGAACATCACGTCCGTCAAGGAAGCAATGCACGTAAACCTCTTTTACGCCGAGAGATTTTGCCATCTCAACAAGACCGTAAAGATGCTCGTTGTGGCTGTGAACGCCGCCGTTTGAAAGGAGGCCCATAAAATGCAGAGCCGAGCCGTTATCCGCGGCATTTTTCATAGCGGTAACGAGGGTCACGTTCTTATTTATCTCACCCTCTTTGATATTTTTGGTGATTCTGGTAAGCTCCTGATAAACAATTCTGCCTGCGCCGATGTTGGTGTGGCCAACCTCGCTGTTGCCCATCTGTCCGTCGGGGAGGCCTACGTCAAGGCCCGATGCACCGATCTCGGTCAAGGGATTTTCGGCAAAAATGCGGTCAAGATTAGGGGTGTTGGCGCTGAAAATAGCGTTGTCCTTCTCCCCTGCGTTACCAAATCCATCAAGAATCATTAAAACCAAAGGTTTTTTACTCATTTTAAAAATTCCTCTTTTTTAATTTATTTGCTTGCTGCCTTTACGATTACGCTAAAGTCATTAGCCTTAAGAGATGCGCCACCGATAAGTCCACCGTCAACGTGCTCCTGAGCAACTAACTCCTCAGCGTTTGCAGCGTTCATAGAACCGCCGTACTGAACAGTAACGGTCTCAGCAACGTCCTTGCCGTAAACCTCGGCGATAGCAGCGCGAACAAATCCATTACCCTCGTTAGCCTGCTCTGCGGTTGCGGTAACGCCTGTGCCGATAGCCCAAACGGGCTCGTAAGCGATAATGATATTTTCAAGCTGCTCTTTTGATACGTTTGTAAGAGCCATCTTGGTCTGATATTTAAGTAAGGTTTCGGTGTAACCGAGCTCACGCTGCTCAAGGGTCTCACCAACGCAAACAATTGCCTTAAGGCCTGCATTTACAGCAGCAAGTGTGCGAAGGTTAACGGTCTGATCGGTCTCACCGAAGTACTGTCTGCGCTCGCTATGGCCGATTACAACGTACTCAACGCCGCAAGCGGTAAGCATTTCTGCGGAAACCTCGCCTGTGTAAGCGCCCGAAGCCTTGAAGTGAACGTTCTCAGCGCCGATCTTGATGTTAGAGCCCTTTGCAGCCTCTACTGCTGCGGCAATGTCAACGTAAGGAACGCAAAGAACAACGTCGCAATCTGCTCCTGCAACGAGGGGCTTCATTTCATTGATAAGTGCTGTGGTCTCAGCGGGGGTCTTATTCATTTTCCAGTTACCAGCGATAACTGCTTTTCTTACCTGTTTATTCATTTTAATTTTCCTCTCTTATCACAAATTTGCAGGCAGTCTTGCTCGACTGCCTGCAACAAAAATTCTTATTTATCTTCAAGGCAGGCAATTCCGGGAAGCTCAAGGCCCTCGAGGAATTCAAGAGATGCGCCGCCGCCTGTTGAAACGTGGCTCATCTTATCGGCAAAGCCGAGCTTTTCAACTGCTGCTGCGCTGTCGCCGCCGCCGATGATGGAAATAGCACCCGAAGAAGCGATTGCGTTAGCTACAGCGTGGGTTCCTGCTGCAAAGTTCTTCCACTCGGAAACGCCCATAGGTCCGTTCCAGACAACAGTTCCTGCTCCAACGAGAGTTTTAGCATAGAGCTCCTGAGTTTTCTCGCCGATGTCAAGACCCATCCAACCGTCAGGAATAGAGTCGGAATAGATGCTCATAAACTGGGTGTTCTCGTTATACTCTCTACCGATAACGTTATCAACGGGGAGAAGGAAGTTGACATTCTTCTCTTTTGCTTTTGCAAGAATCTCGTTTGCAAGGTCGAGCTTGTCTTCCTCGCAGATAGAGGTTCCGATAGAGTGGCCCATAGCCTTAAAGAAAGTATAAGCCATACCGCCACCGATGATGATGGTATCGCACTTTTCAAGCAGGTTGTTGATAACACCGATCTTATCCGAAACCTTTGCGCCGCCGAGGATGGCAACGAAGGGTCTCTGAGGATTTTCAAGAGCAGCACCCATGATGCTGATCTCCTTCTGAATGAGGTAGCCGCAAACTGAAGGCAGGTAGTGAGAAACGCCCTCGGTCGATGCATGTGCTCTATGAGCGGTACCAAATGCGTCATTTACAAAAATGTCAGCAAAAGAAGCGAGCTTCTTGGCGAACTCAGGATCATTCTTGGTTTCTTCCTTGTGGAAGCGAACGTTCTCAAGGAGAGCAACCTCGCCGTCCTTGAGTGAGTCAACGACAGCTTGAGCGTCCTCGCCAATAACATCCTTTGCCATTTTAACCTCGCAACCGAGAAGTTCGGCAAGGCGAACTGCTACGGGAGCAAGTGAATATTCCATTTTAAATTCGCCCTTGGGACGACCCATATGAGAGCAAAGAATAACCTTTGCGCCGTTATCCTTAAGATACTGGATTGTTTTAAGAGCACCGCGAATTCTCTTATCGTCAGCAATTTTACCATCCTTAAAGGGAACGTTAAAATCGCAACGGACAAGAACTCTTTTTCCGCTTACGGAAATGTCTTCAACAGTTTTTTTGTTAACAGATGTCATTTCAATATCATCCTTTCAATGAGATCTAAATTATTATTTAATTTATACCTAAACTATTCTATACCATAATCCCAAATTTTTCAAGATAAATTTTTAACAAAATACGGAATTTTTGATATTTTTTTGCGGTTTAATCAAAAAGTGTGCCGAAATTCTGAAGTTTGGGAAAATCCCACTGCCTTAAAACCTCGTAAACTCCTATTGCGACCGAGTTTGAAAGGTTTAAGCTCCTCGCCTCTGAGCGCATCGGCATTCTTACGCATTTTTCACGGTTATTAAGAAGCAGGCTTTCGGGAAGGCCTTTATCTTCCCTGCCGAAAAAGAGATAACAACCGTCGGGGTAATTTGCATTACTGTAGACCTGCTTTGATTTTGTGCTGAAAAAGAAAAATTTGTCATTTTCCTCTTTATGTTTTTCCAGAAAATCGGCAAGGCTATCATAATAAGTGATGTCAAGCATGTGCCAATAATCCAAGCCTGCGTGCTTTAATTTCTTGTCGTCGATCGCAAATCCCATCGGTTTTACAAGATGCAGTCTTGCGCCTGTTACGGCGCAGGTTCTTGCGATATTTCCCGTGTTTTGCGGAATCTGTGGCTCTACGAGTACAATGTTAATTTGTGCCATATTTTTCCCTTTATTCTTTGATTTTTATTTGTTTTTTCGGACAAAATATAAATGTAAGCGAAACAGAAAGGAGAAATTAAAATGAAAAAGAAATCCTCTAAAATGGCAACCGGAATGGCAATCGGAGTTGCCGCAGGAGTTACCCTCGGCGCTCTCGGTGCAATGAAGATCCCTGAGGTTGCAAACTCGAAATTTGTAAGGCAGTCAAAGAAAGCGATCAAGAAGAACGCAGGAAAGATGATAAGCACCGCTCAGAGCATTGTTGACTCTATTCCCAGAATGCTTTCTTAACCTTACAAAAGGGATGATTTCTAAGCGAAATCATCCCTTTTTGGTTTTATTTCTGATAGAATGTGAACTCGGTCTTTACCTTAAAACTGCTTAAGTCTGTAACTTCGACGTTAACATAATCATTGTCGATTATAATTCTCCAAGGGCGCGATTTTTCGTTCTTAAGAGTTCCGAAATCCTCCTGCATAAACTCAAAATACGCACTTCCCACATGGTCATCATTTGCATTGGAAACGGTTATATTGCCCGTAATATCGTAGATCTCGTGACCTGTGAAGTTTCTCATATAACCATCAACCACAAGGTCGCCATTCTCATCAAATCTAGCGTGATAGCCGACGAAGTTAACTCCCTCGCGAATACCGCCGTTTTCGTCGATTATCTTAATTCGTCTTTCGTGCTCGGCGGTCATTTCGTCAGTCATTTCGCTTTCAAGCGCGTGCGGTCCGTAGCTTATAGGGCTCTGCGACTCAACCATAACTACCGCGGTTATAACTGCGGCAATAAGCACAACCGCAACAGCTACGCAGAATGTAATTATTATTTTAGCCTTTTTATTGTTTTTATCGCCGTTTATCGCATAATCGGCAGACTGTTTCTTTAAAGCTTCAAGCTCCCTTGAAACTATATCGATTTCTTGCACAGAATTTTTCTTGGCCATAAAAGTTCTCCGTCCGTTTATTTTTACGAAAATCAGTTTATCATATTTTTATTAAAAGCACAAGGCCTTATTTGTAAACAATTTTTAAGCTGAACATATTGTGGGTGTCTTTTCTGGTAAACGAAATTCCTGATGCATCGATCATCTCTTTTCCAAGCAGTTTATTCGCCTCATCAATGATCGAATAATAGTTTTTGGAAAGGAAGCTGCTCAATGCAGAGTAGTCCCATTCTGTAAAGGTCATACTTGCCTTATCGTAATTATTTCTTGCGGCATAAACTATCGCCTTTGCAAAGTTGTCTACACTATAATTTGAAAATCTAAGGCCGAGATAATCAAAGTAATTATACTTTGTTGAGGTCGCGCCCGGTATTGAATGATTGTTATCCTTAATAATATGATCCTTTTTTATCTGCGTATCTGTTAAGTTAACATAAGTAAATTCCAGAACCTGACTGCCATCTTTCATAACGGGGTCGTCAGAGGTTACATCAATGTGGTAATAATTTCCGTCAAGCTCTACCATATTCCAGGCATGAGATTCTGTTCCGGTTTCGGTTATTAACTCGCCCTTTACAACTATGCTCTGTATTCCCGCTTCTCTTGCAAGATACTGGAAGGCATAGGCATAGCCCTCGCAAACCGCCACACCGTTTACAAGCGAGCCGTACATATCGTGGGCATTTTCAGCTTTATAGCTTGTGTCGTATTTGCAGTTATTGACGAGATGATTGTGGATGTATACCTCGCGATCAAAGGCGGTCATAGAGCTATTAACGCCCTTTAATACTTTATCAGCAGCAGCCTTAACCTTATCATCCATAACCTTGATCTTAGCTTTATCACCGTCATAGAGCATATTTGTTAGAGAGATGTCTAGGACCTTATCTCCAAGGAAGGTATAATATCTTGTATTACCTCTCCAGAAATGCTGAGGATAGTCATCCGAATAATAGTTATAAGCATTTTCTACCTCTTCTTTTGTTATATCAAAGTCAAAACCGACCTGCTTTTCATAGTTTCCGAACTTTTCAGCAAAAAGTTTATACGCCTTTTTCTCGGCCTCTGTTCCGTTTTTGGAAAGCTCAAGCCATCCATAATATTTATCAGCTGTAATGGGATCAAGCTTTACATTCACAACAGGAGCCTGTGATGAGGTTGTAGTGGTGTTTTTAGACGATGTTGTGGTTGTTTTACTTGATGAGGTTGTCGTTGTTTTATTTGACGAAAGCTCATCGCGAAGGTTTGCGCTGGTTGTGTTTATAACAAAACTGCCCTTTGATGAGGTTTGTGTTTTCGACGAACTGCTTTGCTTATCCTCTGAAGAGGCATCAATCTCCGACGACTCAGACTCTGGCTCGGATTCAGACTGCACTTGACTGCTTTCTTCAGACTCCGTTTTGGTGTTTGAAGCGATCTCACTATCACTGAGTGTAGAGCTTTCTCCCTTTACACCCTCCTGTCCGCAGGATGAGAGCAGGAACATAAGAGCCATACAAAATGCCATTAAAATAGTGATACTTTTTTTCATCAATTTTCCTCCTCACAGTCTACAAGGAGCTTATAAAGCTCGTTTTTTCTAAACCCGCTCTGCTTTGCCATAAGGCGAGCGGCATCATTTTTGCTTTTGCCCGAGCGCACCATCTCAAGCATAATTTCAAGGCAATCATCAAGCGAATATTCCTCGCATTTTTTCTCGGCGCCTTCTAATACCAGCACATATTCGCCGCGCGGGTCATTTGCCACATAATATTCTATGGCGCTGTCAAGGGTTAGGAGCAACACCTCTTCGTGAATCTTGGTAAGCTCGCGGCAGAGCGAGATTCTCCTCTCGCCGCCGAAATATTTCTTAAAATCAGAGAGTGTTGCGCGAAGTTTATGAGGCGCCTCGTAAAAAATCATTGTGCGAGTTTCGTCTTTTAGCTCTTCAAGATGTTCAAATCTGCTCTTTTTTGAGGTTGACAAAAATCCCTCAAAGCAAAATCTCGAGCAGGAGATTCCCGAAACTGCAATGGCAGACATTGCGGCGGTAGGACCAGGAACGACCTCAATGGCTATTCCCTCTTTTCTGCAGAGTGCCACCAGATCTTCGCCAGGGTCAGAAATGCAAGGCATACCCGCATCGGTTACAATAGCGCAGTTTTCGCCCGCCATAATTCTATCAGCAATCTGCGCGCCCTTTTCGGTGCGATTATGCTCATAGTAGCTTATAAGTGGTTTCTTTATTTGAAAATGATTTAAAAGCCTTAAGGTCACTCTTGTGTCCTCAGCGGCTATAAAATCAACCTTTGCAAGTGTTTCAACTGCTCTGGGAGTCATATCCGAAAGGTTTCCTATCGGCGTTCCCACAACATAAAGCTTTCCAGACATTTATTCACATCCCATTACTGTGTAGATTGATTTGATCTCCCTCTGCCCTTCCTCAGAATCAATAACGAGGGGCGGCATAACCTCCAAAAACGGCTTTGCTCCCTTTTTTCCCTCTATCAAAACAAGCCACGGCTTTTGAGAGATCGAGGAATAAATCATCCTCATTCTTTTGGGCTCAATTGAGTTTTTTCGCATTGCGTCAAAGCAGTCGCAAAGGCGCTCACTCTTTTGGCAGATGCAAAATCTGCCGCCGAATTTAAGCATTTTATTTGCCGCCTCTGCCGCATCGTAAATACTGAGGGTGTTTTCCTCTCTTGCCTTTGCCCGCTCCTCACTCTTTGATTTTGCACCGCTGTTTTCCTTATAATAAGGGGGATTGCAGATAACTAGATCAAGGCTTGTGTTTTCAATATTACGAGAAACAAGCTCCCTATCTCTGACATCGCCGCATATCACCTTTATATTGTTAAGGTTATTTTTATCGGCAGAGGCTTTTATAAGCTCAGCGGCATCCTCCTGAATTTCAACGGCAAATATATCGAGATCCTTTTTGCGCTTGCAGATCAAAAACGGAATAATTCCGCAACCCGAGCCGATATCGCATATACGGCTTGCAGGGCGGGAAAGGGCAAAATTTTCGAGCAAAACAGCATCTGTTCCAAAGCGATGATGCTCATTTATTGCGACAAAAAGTCCACCTACGTCCTGCCACTCTATTCTTGTAGTTTCCATTAAAAAATCAGCATCCTTGAATTTTCATATCTCGGGGCGACGTCAAGCTCGTAATCCACACCCATTTCATAGCCCGCACAGCTAAGCGCAAGCTTAACGGCCTCAAAGGCAATTTCGGGGGTGTTGTTCTGCTCGCTCAAATGCGCCAGCAAAAACCTTCTGTTTCCGCCTTTTACAAGCTCTACAACGGTTTTAGCGCAGTCATTATTAGAAATATGACCTAAGCCGCCGGAAATTCGCTGACGAAGCAAAAAGGGATAAGCGGCGTTGCACATAAGCATACCCTCATCGTAGTTTGCCTCAATTATATTAAGGTCAGCATCCTTGATACTGCCAAAAAGCGCATCGTCGATATGTCCTGCGTCGGTTGAGTAAACAACCTTTCTGTTATCGGCGGTAGTTATTCTATACCCAACCGCATCGGCGGCATCGTGATAGACCTCAAAGGCAGAAAACGAAGTTCTACCTAGATCATATACCGTCGTCTTTTCTATAATATGTATATTTTTTTCAACCGATGGGGCGTGAAAAATAAGCTTTTCGGCGGTCTTTTCGGTCGCATAAACGGGAATATCCGTTTTCTTGCAGAAGACCTCAAGGCCTTTAATATGGTCAATATGCTCATGGGTAACAAGCAGAGCTTCGATTTGCGAAAGACTCATTCCTGCGCTCTCCAAGCCAGCCTTTGATTTGGAAAAGCTGAGACCTATATCAACTAAAACGCCGCTCTCGGCATCACCGACAAAAGTACAGTTGCCGCTGCTGCCGCTTTGCAGGGTAAAAACACGCGCCATAAAAATCCTACTTTCATAAAACAATCGGCAAAGCTGGGAAAAATCCCCTCTTTGCCGAAAACCGTTTAAAACTATTTACATCGCGGCAGAAATCTGAGAATCGGGGACCTCTACTTTTCTGATATCCGCTCCGAGAGCACAAAGCTTGACCTCGAAATTTTCATATCCTCTTTCAATATGATAAATATCCTCAACCTCGGTCTCACCGTCACCGCAGAGGCCTGCGATCACAACCGCCGCACCTGCGCGAAGGTCAGTAGCCTTAACGGGAGCTGCCTTAAAGCAGTCGATACCCTCAATAACGGCCATCTTACCGTCCACCTTAATATCTGCGCCCATTTTCTGAAGCTCAGAAACATAGCGGAAGCGGTTGTCCCAAACGCCCTCTGTGATGGTGCTTGTGCCCTCAGCGAGACAAGCAACAACCGCCATCTGCGGCTGCATGTCTGTCGGGAATCCGGGATAAGGCAGGGTCTTAATATCGATCTTTGTAAGCTTTTTGTTAGCAGTTATACGAATAGCCTCGTCAAATTCCTCGACCTCGACGCCCATTGCCTCTAATTTTGCGGTTATAGGCTTCATATGCTTGGGGATAACATTCTTAACAAGAACGTCTCCTCCCGTTGCTGCAGCGGCAACCATATAAGTTCCTGCTTCGATCTGGTCGGGAATTATAGCATAATCGGTTCCGTGCATCTCTGAGACACCGTGAATCTTAATAACGTCTGTTCCCGCTCCCATAATGTTAGCGCCCATAGAGTTTAAGAAGTTGGCAAGGTCAACGATATGTGGCTCTTTTGCAACGTTTTCAAGAATTGTAACACCCGTTGCTCTTACAGCGGCGAGCATAGCATTCATAGTTGCACCGACAGAAACCTTATCAAAGAACACCTGATTGCCGATAAGGCGATCAGCGTGAACGTCGAGCATTCCTTCTTCTATCTCAGCAGTAGCGCCGAGAGCCTCAAAGCCCTTTATATGCTGGTCGATAGGTCTGACACCGAAATCGCATCCGCCTGGCATAGAAACTCTTGCATGACCGTATCTACCGAGCATACTGCCCCAGAAATAATAAGAGGCGCGCATCTTGCAGCTCAGCTCATAAGGAATGGTCGTTGTATTTAAATGTGTGGTGTCAATTTCAATAGTAGTCTTATTGATATAGCGGACCTTTGCACCAAGTTCGCTTAAGATCTTAAGTGTTGTAAAAACGTCTCTAATATCGGGAACGTTTTCAATAACGCAAACGCCCTCGGCAAGAACTGTTGCCGAAAGGATGGCAACTGCGGCATTTTTTGCGCCGCTTATTGTTACCTCGCCGCGAAGCGCGTTTCCCCCACGAATTACATATTTTTCCAAAACAGCACTCTCCCTGTTTTTTTATGTTAAATTCAGAAAATAGTCCAATACATAATAGTTCGATTGTATTATACTATATCCTTGAAAAAATATCAAGTGTAATTTATTTACAAATTGATTACATTTATTCTGCTCTGTGCCTCGTCTAAAATCTCCCGACATATCATAATTTGTCGGTCGCATATCTTATCAAGACCCTGCGGGCGCTCGCTCTCGCACATAAGCTCTGAAAAGACGTTATAAAGCGCCTGCTGGATATAATAGGCGCGCATCAGCA
This sequence comes from Oscillospiraceae bacterium, assembly GCA_017461245.1. Lineage (GTDB taxonomy): Bacteria > Bacillota > Clostridia > Oscillospirales > Ruminococcaceae > SIG578. The sequence continues at coordinate 534 of JAFTYW010000005.1, read as the reverse complement.
TATCGGTTTCTGAAACTATTGGGCTTTTGTTTCCCGTGTCGTTATCGTTTGTTGCGAGCTGCTCGTAAAACATTCTGTTTAGCGCTGCCGTTTGCTCGTATTTCTTTTTAAGCTGCGGATCGCCAGTTTTTTCGGCAAAGCGTTTCATCTCATCGGCCGCCCAGAGCTGATAATCAGCAAGCTTTCGGCGCAGTTTCTCATCTGAATTTTGCATTTTTTCATTCCTCCCATTTTATTTTTGGAGCATTTTAAAGGTTTATTCTAAGGTTAATTTTCCTTTTTAAACACAGAATAAAGTTAATTTCAATTTTTTTACAAAAAATGCAAAAAACACTTGCCAAAGTAAAAGACTTGTGATATAATTTATCGGTAAAACACACGCCGTGCAATTGACGGGACAGTGCCGACTTGTCGGTTACCTCGCAAAGTGCGTGCGGCGGAGGTTAAAAACTGTTAGGAGGAAAAACAAATGTCAGTAGTTTCAATGAAGCAGCTTCTTGAAGCAGGTGTTCACTTTGGACACCAGACCAGAAG
>JAFTYW010000004.1 GCA_017461245.1 Oscillospiraceae bacterium | reverse complement strand
TAATAGTGATACTATTATCTGTAAAACAAGGAGATGTATACTGCAACAATTTACTTTTTAAGGTGATTGTGTTATAATAAATTAGAGGCGGTGAAGATATGATTTACATAACTGGAGATACGCATATACCGGTAGATATATCAAAACTGAATTCAAAGCGTTTTCCTGACCAAAAGAATTTATCAAAAAATGATTTATTAATTATCTGCGGTGATTTTGGTGGCGTTTGGAATAACGATAATGAAGAAATAGATTGGAGAAAGTGGCTTGAACAAAAAAGATTCACAACTCTTTTTATAGATGGAAACCACGAGAATTTCAAATTACTGAATGAATTTGAAATTGTTGATTTTCACGGCGGAAAAGCTCATAAAATATCAAATAGTATTTATCATTTGATGAGGGGGCAAATTTATGAAATAGACGGAAAACGAATTTTTACTTTTGGTGGAGCAAGTTCTCACGATAAAGAGTATCGTACAAAAGATAAAAACTGGTGGGAGGAAGAATTACCATCAAATCAAGAACTTGAAACAGCAATTTCAAATTTTGAAGTAAATGAGTGGAATGTTGATTGCATAATAACACACGGTGCACCGTCGTCTGTTCAAGAGAAGATAAGCTTAAAATATAGTAAAGATATTCTTACTGATTTTTTTGAAGAAATAAAAAACAAAACAACATTTACTAAATGGTTTTTTGGTCATTATCATATAGATGTAGAGATTGATGATAAATTTTATTGTGTGTTCAATAATATCGAGAAATTGTTTTAAAAGCGAGGTGAATTCACCTCGCTTTTGCTATGTATAAAGCCGCCGAAAACCCAATTTTGACACCCTTGTGTTCAATAGGGAAAACTCGCGAAAAACCCAGTGTTTGTGCGGTTTTCAAGGCTTTTGTGTTATTATAACACGAGCCTCTATTCTTCTCACAATTCCTGTTGCTTTCATATATACATTTCTCCTTAAATTACAAATTGTGTTGTATATTACGAGCGAACGCGAGTAACAAGGTTCACTCAGGTGTCAAATTTCCCAAATTTGGAAACGCCGTGTGGCTCTTATTATCTGTATTTTGAGGAGATTTATACTGCGGCAATTTACTTTTTAAATACTTTGTGATATAATAAGGACGATTCTGAAAGGAGTGGGGAAATGAAAATCGCCGATCTTCTAAAAAAAAATACCCTGTCAATTTCTTTTGAGGTTTTTCCTCCAAAAACCGATTACAATTTTGAAAGCGTGCGCGCGGCTGTTGAGGAAATAGCAAAGTTGCGCCCTGCTTTTATGAGCGTTACATACGGCGCAGGCGGCGGAACAAGCAAGTATACCCTCGAAATCGCAAAACAAATTAAGCAGGACTACGGCGTGCCGTCGCTTGCGCATCTTACCTGCGTTTCCTCCACTAAAGAAACCGTCCGCTCCCGAATTAACGACATTAAAAACGCCGGAATTCAGAACATCATGGCCCTGCGCGGAGACCTTGTTTCCGAAAACAGCTTGCAGGATTACAAGCACGCCATCGAGCTTGTGAGAGAGATCAAAGCCGTGGACGCAGACTTTTGCGTTGGCGGAGCCTGCTACCCCGAAATTCACCCCGAAAGCGAAAACCAAAAAGAGGACATCAAGTTTCTCAAAGAAAAGGTTGATGCCGGCTGTGATTTTTTAACCACCCAGATGTTTTTTGACAACAATCTGCTTTACAATTTCCTTTATAAAATACGCGAGGCAGGCATAACCGTTCCCGTAATTCCGGGAATTATGCCCATCACCAACGCAAATCAGCTCGAGCGCGCCATAAAGCTTTCGGGCTCGTTTATGCCGCAAAGATTCAAGTGCCTCGTAGACAAATTCGGCGGCGATAGTGCGGCTATGAAGCAGGCGGGTATCGCCTACGCCACCGACCAAATCATCGACCTGTACGCAAACGGCATAACAAACGTTCACGTTTATTCGATGAACAAGCCCGACATCGCAAGGAAAATACAGGACAACCTCTGCGACATTATAGGTAAATAGGCTTATGATTTTAACTAAAACCTACAGCGAGCCGCCTTTTTGCGAAAAGGAAATTTTACGATACGCAGGCGGCGACAAGAGCGAACTGACCCTCGCTCTCGTAAGAGAATGTATAGAAGAGGCACGCCCTCTCCTTAAATATAAGATCTGCTACCGCGAACTTGAAGTTAAACTAAACGGCGAGGTTTGCGATTTTGGTCTTTTTCGCCTTGAATCGAAAAACCTGTCGCAAAATCTTAAAGGTTGTAAAAAGGCTATCGTTTTTGCGGCAACAGTCGGCATAGAACTTGACCGACTTATTGCAAAATACTCACGGCTCTCTCCGGCAAGGGCGCTGATACTTCAGGCCATCGGCTCTGAAAGAGCCGAAGCGCTTTGCGACGCTTTTTGCGCCGATATTGCAGGCGAGTGCGCCTCTGTCCGCCCACGCTTCAGCCCCGGATACGGAGACCTCTCGCTCGAAAGCCAAAAAATCGTTTTTTCGGCTCTTGACTGTGAAAGGAGCGCAGGGATTACTCTTAACGATAGCTTGTTGATGTCGCCTTCAAAGTCGGTTACGGCATTTGTTGGGTTAAACGAAAATACACTTTCAGAGGTATAGTATGAATTTTAGAGATTTTTTGAGGAACAACATAGTCTGCCTTGACGGCGGTATGGGAACACTGCTTCAGGCGCGCGGGCTAAAGCTCGGAGAATACCCCGAGCGCTGGAATTTATCCCACGCCGAAGAGATAATCGATATACACAGGGCTTACTTTGACGCAGGCAGCAACGTTGTCTGCACCAACACCTTTGGTGCAAATTCGCTTAAATTCGAGCCCAACGAGCTCGAGGACATAATAAGCGCCGCTATCTCTAACGCCAAGGCCGCAAAGGCGCAGTCTACCTCAAAAAAGGAAAGGTTTGTGGCTCTTGACATCGGCCCGAGCGGAAAGCTGTTAAAGCCGCTTGGAGACCTTGATTTTGAGGACGCGGTTGAGGTTTTTGCCAAGACGGTAAAGCTCGGCGTTAAGTACGGCGTTGACCTTATCATAATAGAAACAATGAACGACAGCTACGAAACCAAGGCGGCGCTTCTGGCCGCCAAGGAAAACAGCGATCTGCCGATAATTGTGTCAAACGCCTACGGCGAGGACGGCAAACTTATGACCGGCGCGTCCCCCGAGGCGATGGTTGCCCTGCTTGAGGGTATGGGAGTTGACGCCTTGGGTGCAAACTGCTCGCTGGGACCACGTCAGCTTGGCGGCGTGGTAAGAAGGCTGCTTGAAAAGGCATCGGTGCCTGTAATACTAAAGCCAAACGCGGGTCTGCCGAGGTCAGAAAACGGCAAAACGGTTTTTGACATAACCATAGACGAGTTTTCCTCCCAAATCGCAGAGCTTGTAAAAGCTGGAGTTCGCGTAGTAGGCGGCTGCTGCGGCACCACACCCGAATACATAAAGTCGCTTTGCGACAAGATTGCTCCGCTTTCCCCTGTGAAAATAGAGCCGAAAAACCTCACCGTGATTTCTTCCTACTCGCACGCTGTGGAGTTTGGCAAAAAGCCGATTCTTATAGGCGAGAGGATAAATCCCACCGGCAAAAAGCGTTTTAAGCAGGCTCTTTTGGAAAACGACATCGATTATATTTTATCCGAGGGCGTAAATCAGCAGCAAAAGGGCGCGCAGGTGCTTGACGTAAACGTTGGTATGCCCGACATTGACGAAACAGCCATGCTCAAAACGGCTGTTTGCGAGCTTCAGGCAATTATAGACCTCCCGCTCCAGATCGACAGTTCCAATATTGCGGCAATGCAGGCCGCTCTGCGCCGCTACAACGGCAAGGCTATGATAAATTCGGTAAACGGCAAGGATGAAAGTATGCGATCCGTTTTCCCGCTTGTGAAAAAGTACGGCGGCCTTGTGGTTGCACTCACCCTTGACAACAACGGAATTCCCGAAACTGCCGAGGGCAGATTTAAAATTGCCGAAAAAATACTTAAAACTGCCGCGGAATACGGCATTGACAAAAAAGACGTTATCTTTGACCCTTTGGCACTCACCATAAGCGCCGACACGGGCGCCGCAAAGGTTACCCTCTCCTCGCTAAAGGCCATAAAGGAGCGCCTTGGTTGCCACACCTCCTTGGGCGTTTCCAACGTTTCGTTTGGTCTGCCTAACCGCGATGCTATAAACGGAACCTTCTTTGCGCTAGCCCTCGAAAACGGGCTGTCCGCCGCCATTATGAACCCCTATTCGGCGGATATGATGAAGGTGTATTACACCTACAACGCGCTCAAGGGTCTGGACTCAAACTGCAGTGAGTACATAGGCGCGGCAGGCTCGTTTGTAACCGAGGAAAAGGCCGCAAATGCTCCTCAAAGCGTCTCAGATCAGTCGTATTCGGACTGTCAATACGCGATCATAAAGGGCTTTAAAGAAAAGGCGGCGGAAATCACCGCCACCCTCCTTTCGCACACTTCGCCGCTCGAGGTAATAAACAGCGAGATCATTCCCGCTCTTAATATTGTTGGAAAGGGATTTGAGAAAAAAAGGGTTTACCTGCCCCAACTGCTTATGAGCGCAGAGGCCGCAAAAGCCGCCTTTGAGGTTATTAAGGCCGCGTCGTCGGGCAAGAAAGGCTCAGCGTCTCAAAACACCTTTGTTATTGCCACCGTCCGCGGGGACGTTCACGACATCGGAAAAAACATTGTCAAGCTGCTGCTCGAAAACTACGGATTTAACGTTGTGGACTTAGGCAAAGACGTACCGCCGCAGGTGATTGCCGACAAGGTTGTCGAGCTTCACGCTCCCGTGGTGGGCTTAAGCGCTCTTATGACCACCACAGTTGCCCAGATGCAGGAAACCATAAAACAGCTTCGGCTCAAGGCACCCTGGTGCAAAATTATTGTGGGCGGCGCTGTGCTCACGCAGGAATACGCCGACAAAATCGGCGCTGACAAGTACGCCAAGGACGCTATGGAAGGCGTGCGCTACGCGCAGGAAATCATAAATGCGATTAGTTAAAAAAGCGAGGGAAATTTCCCTCGCTTTTTGCTATGTATAAAACCGCCTAAAAACCCGTTTTTGACACCAATTCGTCGGGTGGGGCAAACCCACTGAAAACCATAGTGGTTATGCGGCTTTAATAGACTTTTGTGTTATTATAACACGAGCATCTATGCGGCGTACAATACCTGTTGCTTTCATATATAAATCAATCTCCTTATCACATTTCGTAGGGGCGATTCACGAATCGCCCG
>JAFTYW010000027.1 GCA_017461245.1 Oscillospiraceae bacterium | reverse complement strand
ACGGAGCCTCACTCTGTTTTTAACGGTGACGGTATTGTTCGGAAATTACTCTTTTAATGAATAAACGACAGCTGAAGTAACTTCAAAATAAAACCGGCACTGTAAGCGAGAGAGTGTAAAGCCCTGCCGGATGCAGGCCATAAAACTGAAAACAGCGAATTCTTCTATTTAATTGTTTCATTGTTGCACATTAGAGTTTTTAGCATTACCATTGCCGACGGTATAGCAGAAGTAATTTTCAAAATAGAACCTGCACTGTAAGTGAGAGAGTGCAAAGCCCTGCCGGATGCAGGCCATTGCGCGAGGACTGTATGAGCGAAGTGCGGGTATAATTTATATTGCATAGCCGCACGAAGCGAGTTCCGCAGCGCCCTGCGAACGGCAGAAAGGCTTGAAACGGCAAGCGGACGACGAACGAGTTATATTGCCTGCGGCAATTCACGAGCAAGAGGAGAAAGCGGCTCGAGCGCCCTGTGCCGGGCCTTTTGGTACTTTTGTGCGACAAAAGTACATGACAGAACGACTACAAAAAGAATAAACGACAATAGATTAAGGGTAAACCGCAATAAGAATAAAAAATCCTACTCCAACTTTGCGGATGAACCAAATCTACAAGTAAAAGGCTGTTTTTATCTTAATATTTAAGGTTTTAAGCTAATTTTAGGCATAAAACGTTTGATTATGTTGAATTTTCGCTATCTTTGTAAAGATTAACAAATTTTATTTGCATCTCTTACAAAGAGACGCAACTTTTTTAACAAATAAAATAGTCAAAATTGCCTTTACAAACGGCAACAAAGAAACCGTTTTAAAATCCATACAAAAATATAACGGCTTCGCATACCTGCGAAGCCGTTATATTTTTTTGCTTTCTAATTATTCAGCGAGCTTGTTGTCAGAACCAAGAACGTTCACAATCTTGTGAATGTACTGCTTCTTCATGTTCTCGCGAGCAGGACCGAGATACTTTCTTGGGTCGAACTCAGCAGGATTTGTAGCAAATACCTCACGGATAGCAGCAGTCATTGCAAGACGGCTGTCGCTGTCGATGTTAATCTTGCAGACAGCAAGTGAAGCAGCCTTACGGAGCTCCTCCTCAGGAATACCGATAGCATCCTTCAAAGCACCACCGTACTTGTTGATAGTCTCAACCTCCTCCTGTGGAACTGAAGAAGAACCGTGGAGAACGATTGGGAAACCGGGAAGCTCCTTCATACAGCCCTCGAGAACGTCGAATGCCAATGGGGGAGGAACAAGAACACCCTTCTCGTTGCGTGTGCACTGCTCGGGCTTGAACTTGTTTGCACCGTGTGATGTACCGATAGAGATAGCCAAGCTGTCGCAACCAGTCTTTGTCACGAAGTCAACAACCTCCTCAGGACGTGTATATGTGTGGTGCTCAGCTACCACGTCATCCTCAACACCTGCAAGGATACCGAGCTCACCCTCTACTGTTACGCCATACTGGTGAGCATACTCTACTACCTTCTTTGTAAGAGCAACGTTCTCCTCGTAAGGAAGATGAGAACCGTCAATCATTACTGATGAGAAGCCCATGTCGATGCAAGACTTGCAGAGCTCGAAAGAGTTACCGTGGTCAAGGTGAAGAACAATCTCAGGATTTGTGCAACCCAACTCCTTAGCATACTCGACAGCACCCTCAGCCATGTAACGGAGAAGAGTCTGGTTAGCATACTTGCGGGCACCGCTTGATACCTGGAGGATAACAGGAGACTTTGTCTCTACTGCAGCCATGATGATAGCCTGCAACTGCTCCATGTTGTTGAAGTTGAACGCGGGGATTGCATAACCGCCCTTCATTGCCTTTGCGAACATCTCCTTGGTGTTCACAAGACCCAATTCTTTGTAGTTTACCATAATTTATAGTTTAAAAGAAATAAAAATATCCGAAATATCGCCTGAGAACAGGAATTCCACAACAAATGAGAGAAAAGCCGTCCCAAACAGTCGTAATTCACTGCAAATTTAACAAAATCTTTGATTATCCACGAGTATATGGATAAAAAAATGCACAAAAGATAGAAATGAGGAAGCTCGACAATTCAGCAGAAAGCGCTTTAACAAATATCAGACATTATCAGCTGCGCGCAATTTGTAAATATTTTTACAAGAATGTCAAGAAAATTTTGCAATTCAGTAAAATTATCTTAATATTGCATAAATCATCAGCGTAGCCTTAAAGAGGTTCTGGCTATCTGCCGATGACAGGTCTTACACATAGAACCTCAATTTTAATAATCATGTATACAATAGAACAAGCTTTCGCTGCATTCGCTGTCAACATGGCACTTGTAGACGGCAGATTAGAGCAATCAGAGGCAGCCAAAATCTGTAGCGTTGCCGAAGCAAACAATCTTAACACAAACGCCGTTCTTGAGGCCTGCAAAAGGGAGATTGACAATCCTTCTGACCTTTATGAGTTTGCAAAACGGATGACTGAGGAAGAGAAGGATTTGGTATTTTTCGGAATCATCAGAATATCTCTTGCCGACGGAAAGATTGCTATAAAAGAGATGCAGAGAGTACACACCGTGTGCGAAGCATTCGGTTGGGGCCCTCAGCATGCTACAATCATGTATGTCCAGCAGTTGAAGCAGGATCCGTCACTGAAGGTTGAGGGTGTTGATTTTTAATCACAGACAGATGTCAATTAAAGGGCGGTTTTATAAAATCGCCCTTTAATTTTACCACACAAGCCCAAAAAGAGAAATATGGGCTCAACGTAAAATTCTGATGGATTTCATTTTCAGGCATATAATTTCGCCAGTCTGAAAAGGGAAAAATCTTTATCTTTATTCCTCTGGACTGTACCTCGATTTTAGAGTTCCTGGAACGGAGAGCAACAAAGTGAAGAGTCTCGCTTTGCTTGTCTTGTATTCAGCAGCAGTCATCAACCTTGATTGTTCACTTGGATTTTTCTTCAAGTCTTGTTATCATGTCCTTTTGGCGCCCAAAAGATACGATTAAACGAGTGAAACGCTAAGCTTGCTTAAGCGTTTTGTAACGAGTGCAAGTATCTTATCTAAAGGACCAAAAGGCCCGGCACAAAGTT
>JAFTYW010000026.1 GCA_017461245.1 Oscillospiraceae bacterium | reverse complement strand
GTTTTCTCTTTTTTATGCAAAAAAAAGCGTAAATGTTTTGCCAATTGAGAAATTGTATCTACTTTTGCGCTGCATTTTGTCTAAAGTGAAATAATATAAACTAAATAAATAAAATAGGAAATGATTGTAGTACCTGTTAAAGAGGGCGAGAACATTGAGAGAGCTCTCAAAAAATTCAAGAGAAAATTCGAAAAGACCGGTGTAGTAAAGGAGTTGCGCGCACGTCAGCGGTTTGACAAGCCATCAGTTCTCAAGAGACTTAAGATGGAGCACGCTATCTATGTTCAGAAGCTTCGTGCAAACGAGGAGTAAGAAACAATCTGAATAATTCTTAAAAACCGGATATTTTTCTTGTTTTTTAGATTAAAGTGATTTATATTCGTTGCCGTAAGACATGTGTCTTTCGGCAACGAATATGTTTATAGACTCTTTCATCGGGTATCTCAGGGCTGAGAAGAACTGCTCATCGCATACGTTAAGGGCGTATGCAGGTGATCTCCGTTCTTTTCAGGAGTACATGGCCTGCTTGGATGAGTCTCTTACTTTTTTTTACGGTCGATGCCGATGTGGTGCGCTCCTGGGTTGCTGCGCTGATGGATGAGGGCGCCTCGCCGTCATCAGTGTGCCGTAAGCTTAGTTCCCTGCGTTCGTTCTATCACTACCTGCAAAGGAGCGACCCGTCGCTTGCCAACCCTGCTGCTATGTTGCAGGGTCCCAAGCGCCGGAAAGGGCTCCCGACCTTTGTCAAGGAGAGCGAGATGGACAAACTGATAGATGATATTCCATTCGGCGAAGGGTATGTGGCATGCAGGGACAGGATGATGCTCGTCCTGTTCTACGAGGCAGGCCTACGTCTTTCGGAACTTGTGGGGCTTGATGTCGAGGATGTAGATATGCAGTCATCTGCTATAAAAGTATTGGGAAAGCGCAACAAGCAGCGTGTCATCCCTTTTGCGGCTGAACTTAAAAGGGAACTGGCAGGTTACATTGAAGAGAGGGCCGCTTTTGCACAATGCCCGACCGGTGCGTTGTTCCTCTCTGCAAAAGGCGGGCGCATAAGCAATTCGCGCGTATACCGTATTGTAAACGCGCGTCTGGCGGGTGTCACGACCCTTAAAAAGAAGAGCCCGCATGTGCTACGTCACTCCTTTGCTACCGCGATGCTTAACCATGAGGCCGAGATCGGGGCTGTCAAGGAACTGCTGGGGCATGAAAGGCTTGCCACGACTGAGATTTACACCCATCTGACATTCGAGGAGTTGAAGAAGAGTTATGTGAAGGCTCATCCAAGAGCCGGTAATAATTAAATAATAGGAGGATAAAGAAGCTGTTTGAATTTATATCGCGCAGTTTTTATAGAGCAAAATAGAATGTTTATTTGTTTTTAAGGGCGCATAGCGGGCTATGTAACCGCGGAAAAAAGAAAGAAACAGGCATTTTGAATATAAAAAATGACGAAACGAATGATGCAGCTTCTGTGAGAAAATATTTTTAAAAATTTAAACAGGTTCTTATTATGGAGACAAGAATTCAATCAGTTCATTTTGATGCAACTCAGCAGTTGTTGGAGTTTGTAGAGAAAAAGGTTGCGAAGCTGGAGAAACTTTGCGAGGGTGCAACAGCGCTTGACGTGAACATGAAGCTGATTAAGCCCGAGACAGCGATGAACAAGGAGGTTGCCTTGCGTCTGTCTACCGGTAACGGTGAACTCTTTGCTGCCAAGACCAGCGACACTTTCGAGGATGCCCTGCTTGGCGCTATCGACGCAATCAAGGTTCAGATAGAGAAGGCTCGCAACAAATAGTGCGTCTCTCTTTATGGAATATATGTGGGGGTGGTCTTTGGGCCGCCCCCTGTTGTTTTAGTTAAAAAAGAATAACGCCCCTTTCATTGCTTGAATTTTCTTTTTTAACATTTGCAAAAAAGGAATCAAATTAACTATTTTTGCGTTGCAAAGGAGTTGAAAAGTAGCTAATAGATAACAGAGCAAAGAGACAATCGCGTATCTGTCATCCTGAGCAAAGTGAAGGATCTCAAAGACGCAGATGAAAGAGTTAAGATAATTGCGTGCTTGTCATCCCGACAGAGCGTAGCGACGAGGGATCTCTGTTTCTCCTTTCTGCTTTCTCCTTTCAGCATTAGCACCCCTTGGTGCACTTTATAAACTAAAAACAAACAACTGAGAAACACAAATGCAAACAGGTAATACAACATACAGCATCAGTGCGTGGGCGGCTCTACCTGCTGCTTGTGGTGGTTGTTTTGTAACCACCTGTGGCACAATGTGTTACCTCCCACCCTGAATTTAGATATAAAATATAAGATATAATGCGCTATCGTGCAGCACAGCAACGTGCCCTGCGGAAGCGCTTTTTTTGGAGCCTCACCCAAACCCTCTCCCACAGAGAGGGCTTAAAAGAAGAGAAGATAATAATGAAAATAGAAGAGAGAAATAATTTAATTGTGTAATCGCTTTACCAACTCCCTCCCTATTGGGGAGGGCCGGGGTGGGGCTAAAAATAAACTTTATGAAAAAAGAATTTTACACACCGCCTGTAATGACGCTGGTGGAGATTGAGACTTCCCAGATATTGGCAGCTTCCTTTACAGGTAATGCACCGGATAGCGACGATAGTGAGTTCGGTGGCGCTCCTGAACGTCGCGGGCAATGGGGCGATTTATGGAAATGAGAAATATCGTGCCAACGAGTGAAAACAAAGCTTGCTTATGTTTTTACAACGGCAACGCGTAAGAGCGTTGCTTGCGACGACTGAACCTTTAGGTTTACAAAGGAGTGCGACAAAGTCGCCTAAGCCGATATTCGACGAAGTCAAATGAGAAATATCGTGCCAATGAGTGAATCTTCCGTTCAAACTATTTCTGCTTTCTGCTTTAATATAGGAAAATATTCCGTCTCGGCGGATATGTTATCCGCCGTCAACGAGCATCAGGGTCTATGACCCGATAGAGTATCAGGGGTTGCAAACCCCTGCCTCAACACCAGCGGATGACACATCCGCTGGAACGAAGTTCTTGTCATTCCGAACCGCAGGGAGGAATCTCAAAGGATTTCACGAACCGAGATATCTCACATACGTTCGATATGACAAATAATAATTGAAAAACAATAAACAACTGTAAATATGAGAATAACCAAAAAAGCAAATAAGAGCAGAACAACATC
>JAFTYW010000025.1 GCA_017461245.1 Oscillospiraceae bacterium | reverse complement strand
CTTGAAACATGTTGTTGATTGGAAAACTCTGTACTCCTTCGCGACAGACGCATTTGTAGGCGTCGGTGTGCCACGCGAGGATGCAGAAATCTGTGCCGATGTTCTGCTTTCGTCAGACAAGAGAGGCATAGAGTCACACGGAGTCAACCGCTTTAAGCCTGTCTATATTGACAGAATTAACGCAGGTATTCAGAACCCCGTAACAAACTTTGAGATCGTCAAAGAAACCCCCACCACCGCAGTTGTTGACGGACACGACGGTATGGGACAGGTCATTGGCTACAAGTCAATGCAGCTTGCCATCAAAAAGGCTAAGGAATACGGTATGGGTATGGTCGTTGTTCGCAACTCCTGCCACTACGGTATCGCAGGCTACTACACCACCATGGCCGCAGAAAACGGCTGTATCGGTCTTACAGGAACAAACGCACGTCCCACAGTTGCTCCTACCTTTGGTGTTGAGGGTGCTTTCGGAACAAACCCCCTCACTCTCGGCGTTCCTACCGACGAGGAGTTTGACTTTAACTTTGACTGCGCAACCTCTATTACTCAGAACGGAAAGCTTGAGTATTATCAGAGGATCGGTCACGATATTCTCCCCGGAACAGTTGTCGGCCCCGATGGTAAGGCAGTAGACGGCGATGCCGCAACTGCTCTTAAGAGGATCGGCAGCGGCGATGCAGCTCTCACTACTTTGGGAGGAATCGGCGAGGAGCTCGGCGGCTATAAGGGCTACGGCTTTGCTATGTTCGTAGAATTCCTTAGCGCTGTTCTGCAGGACGGTAACTATGGTAAAGCTCTTACAGGCAAGGGCGAAAACGGCGAAAAGGTTCCCTTCCACCTCGGCCACTTCTTTATCGCTATTGACACCGACCACTTCCTCGGCGAAGATGTTTGCCGCAAAAAAGCGGGCGACATTATTAGAGAGGTCCGCTCGACTAAAAAGGCTCCCGGTCAGGACAGAATTTACACCGCGGGTGAAAAAGAGTGGGAGATCTGGCTTTCCAGAAAAGACAGCGGCGTTCCCATCAACGAGCCTGTTCAGAAGGAATTTACCGAGGTAAGAGATGCTCTCGGCCTTACTCAGTACAAGTTCCCTTGGGAAGACTAATTTGTTAAACAAGGCTTTGAAATCAAGCCTCTAATAAAGCATAATGTGAGGAGTGTTCACTATGAAGATCAGTAGTACAACCAGCAGACTCGCCAGAGTGTATGGCGACGAAAAGGCAATCGTAATGCTTGCAAAAGCGGGCTTTGATGCTATGGACTATTCTATGTTCGTACATAAGGCTCAGGACGGCGTTTTTACAAACAAGGGCTTTGATAAGTATGCCGAGAGACTTAAGACTGTTGCGGATGCAGCAGGAATTGAGTTCGGTCAGATCCACGCTCAGATGCCCTCGCCCTCTTATCCCGCTTATATGGAAAACCAGGAGCTTTGGGATAAGCTTGCGGTAAACTCAATTATTTCCGCAGCAATTATGGACTGCCCCTATGTTGTTGTTCATCCCCTCATTATGCTTGATCGCCTTTACGACCATAAGTATAAAGAGAACTACGAGGCTAACCTTGAGTATTACGGCAAAATGGCTCCCTATCTTAAGGAGTACGGCGTCAAGGTTGCTATCGAGAATATGTGGCATCACGATTTTGAAAAGGATGTTATCTGTCCCTCTGTTTGCAGCACCGCCGAGGAGATGACAAGCCTCTGCCGTGATCTTGGCGACGGCTTTGTAACCTGTCTCGATGTCGGACACTGCATCTTAACAGGCGAAACCGCCGAGGGTATGGTAAGAGGCCTTGGCGACACCTTAAAGTGCCTGCACGTTCACGATAACGACGGCCGCGACGATAGCCATGACGTTCCCTACAATGGATTCCAGATTCCTATGGAGTTTAAGGGACCCGAGAAAAAGATAAACTGGGATGCCTTTATGGAAGCTCTTAAAGAGGTTAACTACACAGGAACCCTCAGCTTAGAGGCTGACAGCTTTATGGATAAGTTCCCCGTAGAGCTTTACGAGGATGCCAATATCTTTATGGCAAAGGTCGCAAGACACCTCGCAAATAAGTTTGATAAATAGTAAAACAAAAACCGCCGCTTTAATTAAAAAGCGGCGGTTTTTTTAAATTATATTGACTTTGCTTTAGATTTTGAGTATAATAAATTTCGGCGCAAAATGCTGATGTGGCTCAATGGCAGAGCAGTTCACTCGTAATGAACAGGTTGTCGGTTCGATTCCGACCATCAGCTCCATAAGCGGTTGCTTTAAAGCAACCGTTTTTTTTATTCAAGCGTTATAAATGACGAGCTGACAAAGCCTGTTGCGCATTAGTTGTTGATATGTTATAATACATATAGGTGGTGATTGTATGAACAAAATTACAAAAGAAATGTGTGTTGATTTTTTAAAGAACTATTATAAATCAAAAATAATATTTTATCTTTTATTGGTGTTTGTAGCAGTCGCCTTGTGGTTTATTAATCAAAATAATCTTATTGTTGGAGTTGCCGCTGTCCTACTAATAGCTTTAATGATTTTTTTAGTATTTAAAACCAAGCACAAAATTGACAATATTAATCTCTTGGAATTCTATATAGTTGAAGATGTTGTTGTCGGGTTTAAGAAACGCTTCAGAGTAGGGAAGCATAGAGATGCAGGCTATGATTATATTTATAGGTTTAAGAAACATGGAAAATATGTAATAACAAAAAGTATCTACCCCACAATTGAAATTCCTTCACGTAAACAAAAACACGTTAGCAGTTGGTCTGCTGATAAAATGTCGCTTCAATCTTGTGAGGAAGGCGATGTGTTTTATTTGCTGATTTCCAAAGAGGGAAATCGTGAAAATATCATTCAAAGTTTTTGTAAGCATCACTTTGATATTGCCAAAGAAGATTTTGATTATGTTGACGAAAAATATTATATTAAAGAATGAGAAAATCTTTAGTTTTGATTAGTTCTATTTGAATAAAAAAGCGGTTGCTTTATGACTGTTTCTTATAAGGATGTCTTTTAGGCCCCCTCTGACGAGGGGGCTGTCATTTTTGAAAAAATGACTGGGGGAGACAGGGTAAAAATCTCTCCCTCCGTCAAAATCTGCGATTTTGCCACCTCCCTCATCAGAGGGAGGCAGATGAAAAGGCCAGATTCATATTGAATCTGGCCTTTAAATATCCTTATAAGAAGTGTTCTTATAGCAACCGTTTTTTATTCAAGCGTTATAAATGACGAGCTGACAAAACCCGTTGCACCATCGTAGGTAGTTTGGTACCAGCCGTTGTAGCCGTTTCTCACATTCAGAACTGTGCCGTTGGGGATAAGCCGCAGAACAGTTGATGAGATCGAGGGCTTTTCCCGCAGGTTAAGATTTCCTGAGGTAAGGCTTACAACTCCGCGCTGCACAAGCTCTGGCTCTCTGAATGGCAAACCGAAGTATTCGGTCAGCGATTTTGCAATGCTTCTCGCAATTTCGGGAATGTTCTGGGTTATCCACCTTGCGTCGTCAACATTGTCGTGGTAGCCGATCTCAAGAAACGCCGAGGGCGCCTTTGGCTGACGAACTTCGCCAAGGCGGGTGGTAGTGAGGGTGCGGACGGAGTCGGGTAGGGGATAGATGTCCTCAAAATTGTCGGCAATTATCTCGCTGGCGCGTTCACCGCGCTCACTGCCGGGGTAGTAGTAAACGTCGATGCCTCTGTTCTGCCCGTAAAATTCAGCAGGCGAGGCGTTCGAATGCAGGGCAAGATGTAGGTCGTAGTTTCCGGCGTTGGATTCTCTAATGGCGGTTGCGGCGTTGGTGGTGCGATCGTTTCGTACAAAATCAATTCCGTTTGCCCTAAGATAAGGCTCTAAGGCGTCGGCAAGCAGATTCATATAATATTCCTCGCTGCCGCCCGTAACGTAGGAATTAAACTCTTGAGTCGAGGGACTTAAGTAAATTGTGGGCATATTTTTTCTCCTTTCGGTATTCTCTTTATATATGTATGCTGCCGAAAAAGTATTTTTGCGCGTTTTTTGTAATATAATTTACCGATAAAAAAATTAAGGTGATTATTATGAAAAAGCTTGAAAATATAAAAAACGCCTTTTTGATAGGCGTTTGCATCGTGGCGGCGCTTCTCTCGGCGTTTTATCCGTTTGAGGAAAAGGCGGCGCAGACAATGGGACAGACCTCAAACCTTTACGGCGAAACAAATGAGCAAAGGCTGGGATTTTTAAGTTCAAACGGTATAAGTGTTGAGAGCGAGCCAAGCGAGATAACAGAGGTCTTGATACCTCTCGAATTTACTGCCGTTTATCAGAAATACGAAGCGCTGCAAAAGGTGCAGGGCTTCTCGCTTGAGGAATATAAGGGGCAAAAGTTAAGGCGCTACAGCTATAGACTTGCAGACAAAAAAGACACACTTGCCGAACTGCTTGTATCAAATGGAAAAATAGTTGCTGCCGCGCTTGTTGACCTCTCAGAAAACGGCTGTTTTGAGAAAATTATCTCTTGAATTTTTCGGCAAAATATGTTATTATTTTAAGGTAGATTTTGGGCAAAAACGCTTTGTGCAATTTGCACAAATGACTTAAAATTTTATTGTATAATTTTAATTTAGATATTAACGGCAAACTGCTGTTTTTGGTGATTTTTGAGCAAAAACACAAAAAACAAGCCAAATATTTGTTACATAAGTCGATTGTAATTACTTAAATAAATTGGTATCATATTTAATGAATTAATATCAGTTTTTGTGCTGATTTATAATTATATGAGCAAAAGCAAAAAATACAGGAGGTCAATAATGGCTAGTTTATCATTCAAAAGCATTGGAAAAACCTATCCCGGCGGCGTAACTGCTGTTTCTGATTTCAACCTTGAAATCAAGGATAAGGAATTTATCATCTTCGTTGGTCCTTCCGGTTGCGGAAAGTCCACAACTCTTCGTATGGTCGCAGGTCTTGAGGAGATCACAGACGGCGAGCTTTACATCGGAGACAGACTTATCAATAACGTCGCTCCTAAGGACAGAGACATCGCGATGGTTTTCCAGAACTACGCTCTTTATCCTCATATGACTGTTTATGAGAATATGGCATTCGGTCTTAAGCTCCGTAAGACTCCCAAGGAGGAGATCAGAAAGAGAGTTGAAGAGGCTGCCAGAATTCTTGATATTACCCATCTTTTAGACAGAAAGCCTAAGGCTCTTTCGGGTGGTCAGCGTCAGCGTGTTGCTCTCGGTCGTGCTATCGTTCGTGAGCCTAAGGTATTCCTTCTTGATGAGCCTCTCTCAAACCTCGATGCTAAGCTTCGTGCACAGATGAGGACCGAGCTTTCTAAGCTCCACAAAAAACTGGGTACAACCTTTATCTACGTTACCCACGACCAGACCGAAGCTATGACCATGGCTGACAGAATCGTTGTTATGAAGGACGGTCTTATTCAGCAGGTTGACAGCCCGACAAACCTTTACAACAAGCCTACCAACGTTTTCGTTGCAGGGTTTATCGGAACTCCTCAGATGAACTTTGTTGATGCAAAGGTTATTGATGTTGACGGTAAGTATGCTGTTGAGTTCGGCTCTGAAGACACCAAGACCAAGAAGGGTGTTAAGTATCAGGTCATCATTCCCGATGCTAAGGTTAAGGACACCAAGATCGCCGAGTATGTTAATAAAGAGGTTATCATGGGCATTCGTCCCGAGTGCATTAAGGATGAGGAAGCATTCCTCGCCAATGCAACAACCGGTAAGATCAAATGTAAGGTTGAGATCACCGAGCTTATGGGTGCTGAGACTTATCTTTACATCAACTGCGAAGGCATCAATATGACCGCAAGAGTTGCTCCCAGAACAACCGTTCTCAGCGGCGACGAGATCGAGATGGCTATTGACGCTAACAGACTTCACGTTTTCGATAAGGACACAGAGTCTATCATCGTTTACTAAGAAATTTAAAAAGAGTGGGCAAAAGCCCACTCTTTTTTACTTTATATGATATTTATAAAAAGCATTGCTATGGTTGCGGGTGCGGATAGCAGTAGAGAAGCTGAAACGGTGCATAGGTTTAGTTTTATCAGCTCGCCGCAGAAAAGCTCAAAAATCAAAACTGCTGAAAGCGACAGAGCCCCAAGCCCTGCGCTGCCCAAAAAAGACGAAATAAGCTTCTTTTTGCCTTTTTTCATTGTTTTTGAGTAGATTGAAACGGATAAAACGAAAAGTGCGGCGGTAAAAACTAAAAATATGAGCTTCTCTGCTGTCATTGTTTTTGCTCCCTTGTCAAATTTCCGAGGCTGAAACCGAAAGATTTTCGGTGTGCGAGCAGGTAAGCCCCTTTTTGCGCGCCAAGCTTAAAAGATGGCTGTATCTCGAAAGCAGTGCCTGCTCCTCATAAATGCAGGCGTCTATCATATCGTAGTCGGTTTCAAAGTCAAAGCGGCTTTTAGAGTTCTGTATCTGCTTTAAAACGCAGTCGATTTCGGTTAAGATCGGGTCAGCGGTAGTCTGTTTTTTTGTAAAGAGCGAGGTCTTGGCACGTTTTGATGTAAAAAACTCTTGAAGATTTAAGATTGCTTGCAAAATGGGCACTCCCTTTCGAAAATAAGTATATGAAGTATTTTTAACCAAAATTCACTTTTTATTCCATTTGCAGAGATTAATGTGGTTTTAGAGTGATTGCGGCATGAGCGAAAGAAAAGAATATTATAAAAATAACGTCACCTGTGGCGGCTACACCTCACCACTGCCTACGGCAGAGCCTCTCCTCAAGGAGAGGCCTAAGCGGACAGTTCGTCTGACGCCTGTCCCTACAAAATTAAAAATAGCGATTACGTTATATTTAGGGAACGACACATAGGTCGTTCCCTACGATGTTACAATAAAAAAAGGAACGATAAGATATCGCTCCTTTAATTTGTCTAATGATTTTTCGTTTTTAACTGCTTTATAGCGGCTCTTCCTAAATAAACGGCGGCTGAGCCGAGCTCTTCTTCAATTCTGAGCAGGCGGTTGTATTTTGCCGTTCTGTCTGTGCGGCAGGGCGCTCCCGTCTTTATCTGCCCCGCGTTTAACGCAACTGCAAGGTCTGCAATAAAGGTGTCCTCGGTCTCGCCCGAGCGGTGCGAGATAATGGCGCTGTAGCCGTTTCTGTGCGCAAGCGATACGGTGTCAATGCTCTCAGATAGGCTTCCAATTTGGTTTACCTTTACTAAGATCGAGTTTGCTGCCCCCTCGCTGATGCCCTTTGAGAGCCTTTTTGGGTTGGTAACAAAAAGGTCGTCACCGACAAGCTGAACCTTTTTGCCGAGCTTCTCGGTAAGGAGCTTTGTTGCGGCAAAATCTTCCTCGCCGAATGGGTCCTCGATCGAAACGATAGGATATTTTTCGCAGAGTGAAAGCCAAAACTCTGCGAGGGTTTCGCTGGTGTATTTTCTTTTCTGCTTGGGCAAAAGATAGTTGCCGTCGTCGGTCTGCCACTCTGAAGCGGCGGCATCAAGTGCAATAACAACGTCGCTGCCTGCTCTGTAGCCCGCCTTTTCGACCGCTGCCAAGATAAGCTCGATTGCCTCACTGTCATCTCTAAGGTCTGGGGCAAAGCCACCCTCGTCGCCTATGGCGGTGGTCTTGTCTTTGAGCTTTAAAATTGTGCGCAGAGCGTGGTAGACCTCGCTACCGCAGCGCAGAGCCGCCGAAAAGCTCTCTGCTCCAACAGGCATGATCATAAATTCCTGAATGTCGAGGTTGTTCGAGGCGTGAACACCGCCGTTTAAAATGTTCATCATAGGGACGGGCAAGGTGACGGCGTTAACGCCGCCGAGATATCGGTAGAGCGGAGTTTTGCTCATTTTTGCGGCGGCTCGTGCGCAAGCCAATGATACCGCCAAGATTGCGTTTGCGCCGAGGCGCTCTTTATTTTCCGTTCCATCGAGGGAGAGCATTGCTTCGTCAATGCTTTTCTGGCAGCGTGCATCGCGTCCTATGAGCGCCTCGCAAATTTCACTGTTTACGTTCTCCACCGCGGTCAAAACTCCGCAGCCCATATATCTGCCGGTGTCCTGATCACGAAGTTCCTTTGCTTCAAATCTGCCTGTCGACGCTCCAGATGGAACTGCCGCTCTGCCAACCGCGCCGCCCGAGAGGAAAATATCTGCCTCAACTGTGGGGTTACTTCGCGAGTCGAGAATTTCTCTCGCGACAACCTTGGTTATAAGATAGGGATTGTAATTCATTTTAAGCTCCTCCTTTGAATTTTTTTGAAAATAAAATCTTCTAAGCATATTGTTTGAAGTATGACAAAAACTATTCGGGGAACAAAAAAATTAAGGAGGAAAATGTTTTGAAAGAGAAAATTATTATGGCTCTTGTTGTAACAATGATTGCCGCGGTATTTTCATCGTGTAAGGCAAACACCGACGATAACAATACAAGCTCGGTCCCCGGCACAAATAATACCTCGTCAATCGTTAGCGACAACATTCCCAATGGCAACGACGATGGCGAGTATGATGACGATAGCAGCAGAAACAGCAGCGGCAATCTCGGCGATGACATTTCAAGCTTTGTTTCGTCAGAAAAAGATATGATAAGCAGTATGCTTAAATAATGAAAAAAACAGGTGAAAGAACGAGGGTGGCCTGCGCGGCACTTGCCTTGATGGCTGCAATTTTATTTTTATGTTCCTCTTGCAGTAAGGCGGGAAACAGCACTCCGTCCTCATCTTCGCAAAACCAGACCCAAAGCTATGTTTTAACGGCGGCAGTCAGCTCTAAAATGCCTGCTGATAAGTTAACTTCGCTCGATAACACCTGTGTAGGCTGGGGCGTTGGCAAAACAGAGATAGGTCGGCGCCCGAGCTATGCAGAAAACTGCAACCTAAAGTATAAGGATTATAACGCCCTGTTTGTCGGAGAGGACAATAAAAACGTTTATATGACCTTTGACGAGGGTTACGAAAACGGATACACCGCTCCGATTCTTGACACTCTCAAGGAGAAGGGGGTAAAGGCGGTGTTTTTTGTAACCTATGATTATGTAAAACGCAACCCCAATCTTGTGAAACAAATGATAGCCGAGGGACACACGCTCGGCAACCATAGCTGGTCGCACCCCTCAATGCCCTCTAAAAGTGTAGAGGGCGCAGAACAGGAAATAATGAAGCTGCACAACTATGTTAAAGAGGAGTTTGGTTATGAAATGACTCTTTTTCGGTTTCCGATGGGTG
This sequence comes from Oscillospiraceae bacterium, assembly GCA_017461245.1. Classification (GTDB taxonomy): domain Bacteria; phylum Bacillota; class Clostridia; order Oscillospirales; family Ruminococcaceae; genus SIG578. The sequence continues at coordinate 3,117 of JAFTYW010000025.1, read as the reverse complement.
AGTACAGTACAAGGGCGCTTGCCGTGGTGAAAAACTGCGGATATAAAAGCATTTTTTGGAGCTTTGCCTACGTTGACTGGAAAACCGATGCTCAGCCGCCCGCCGCCGAGGCACTTAAAAAGGCGACAAACGGCGCCCACAACGGTGCAATTTACCTGCTTCATGCCGTTTCAAGCACCAACAATGCAATTTTAGGCCAGCTTATCGACGACATTAAAGCTCAAGGCTATAACTGGTCGGAATTAAAAGCGTAAATAACAACCCCACCTGCACGCAGGTGGGGTTGTTTTATGTATTATAAACTGTTTTGTATATTTCTTTTTTTATTGGCTCAAACTCTGTTTCGGTAAGGGCAGAGGGATATGCCATAATTCTCATAGGAATGCTCTCACAGCCCTTTTGCATAGCTGGCAGTATATAATCAAAATCGCAGAGTTTCAGACCGCTGCGCTCGTAAAAGCCTATTCTGCGCATTGCCATCTCGGTTTCGGGAAGCTCGACCTCTATTATAAAGGGAAGTGTACATTGCGCTTTGAGCTCGGCAAGCATTTTTGTGCCGATGCCGCCGCCGCGCAGAGCGGGGGAGACGGCAAAATGGTCGCCAAAGGTAAAGCTCTCAAACTCCCAGACGGTCAAAAAGGCGCAGAGGCGATTTTCACTAAAAAGCGCATAAATTTTATAAAGTGCCTCGTCCTCGCACAGCTTTCTAAAGGCGGCTTTTGTGCGCCGCTCGCTCTTTGGAAAAGACGTTTTCATAAGAGAGTAAAAATCTTCAAAATCGCTTTCTGATATTCTGTTTTCGGTGGAAAAAATCTTAAGTTCAAACTCGCTCATTTCTCTGAAAAACCTCTACTGAATTAGCTTTGAAACCATTATAAATCAAAGATTTTTTTCTGTCAATCGCAGAGAGCTAAAAACAACAAAAATGCTGGTAAAAATTTCTTTTAAAAAGCATAAAAAATGGCGAAAAAAGGCTTGACAAAGCCAAAAATCGTGGTATAATAAGTGTAAAGGTATTAACATTTACACCGAGGCGAAAATTACCCCTTTTTAAATAAAAAATTGTGCGAAAGGGCAGTTAAAAATGAGTAAGAATTTAGAAGTTACTATGCTACTCGATTTCTACGGAGATATGCTCACCGAAAAGCAGAAAGACGTTATCGACCTTTATTATAATCAGGACCTCTCTCTTGCAGAAATTGCTGACGAGGTCGGCATTTCAAGGCAGGGCGTTCGTGATAGCATCAAGCGCGGCGAGGCTGTGCTTTTCGAGATGGAGGGCAGGCTCGGTTTTCTTAAAAATTTCCGCCTTTCTGAGAAGGCTGTAGCTAAGATCACCGCTCTTGCTAACGAGATCATCGACATTAACCGCAAGCAGAGCAGTATTGGTATAATTGAGGTTAAGGCCGCCGAGATCATCAAAGAGGTTCAGCTTCTCAGTCAAGAATAATTACTAATTGGGAGAATTGCAATGGCTTTTGAAGGGCTCTCAGAAAAACTGGGTGCGGTGTTTAAGCGCCTGCGCTCCAGAGGAAAGCTTAACGAAAAGGACATAAAAGAGGTCATGCGTGAGGTTCGCCTAGCGCTGCTTGAGGCCGATGTTAACTATAAGGTTGCCAAAGAGTTTACCGCCACTTTGAGCGAAAAGTGTATAGGCGAAAAGGTTTTAGAAAGCCTTACCCCCGCTCAGCAGGTAATCAAGATAGTCCACGAGGAGCTTATCGCTCTTATGGGTGAGGCAACAGCCAAGATAAATTACGCTTCAAAGGGGCCCACTGTTGTTATGATGTGCGGCCTGCAGGGAAGCGGTAAGACGACACATAGCGCAAAGCTTGCGCTCTACTATAAAAATTTGGGCAAGCGTCCTTTGCTTGTCGCTTGCGATGTTTATAGACCTGCCGCTATCGACCAGCTTAAAGTCGTCGGTGAAAAGGCGGGGGTTGCAGTCTTCGAGATGGGAACTGAAAAACCTGTCAAGATCGCTAAGGCCGCTCTTAAACACGCTAAGGACTACGGTAACGACCTTGTCATTCTTGATACCGCGGGCCGTCTGCATATAGACGAAACCTTGATGGACGAGTTAAAGGGGCTCAAAAAAGAAATCGAGCCTAACGAAATTCTGTTCGTTGTCGACTCTATGATGGGTCAGGATGCGGTCAACGTTTCAAAGGCCTTTGATGAGGCGCTGGGTATTGACGGTGTTATTCTAACAAAGCTCGACGGTGATACCCGAGGCGGTGCGGCTCTTTCGATCCGCTCGGTAACGGGCAAGCCCATTAAATTCATCGGTGTCGGTGAAAAGCTCGGTGATTTAGAGCCTTTCCACCCCGATAGAATGGCGTCGAGAATTCTCGGAATGGGCGATGTGCTGACCCTCATCGAAAAGGCGCAGACTGATTTTGACGAGAAAAAGGCTATCGAAATGGAACAAAAGCTTCGTCAGAACAGTTTTGACTTAAACGATTTGCTGGATCAGATGCAGCAGATAAAAAAGATGGGTTCGCTAAGCCAGATAATCGGTATGCTCCCCGGCGGAAACAAGATCCGTGAGGAAGATATTGACGAGAAACAGCTTGTTTACACAGAGGCGCTCATTCAGTCAATGACACCGCGTGAAAGGGAAAAGCCCTCTATAATAAACCCCAGCAGAAAGCGCAGAATTGCGGCGGGCAGCGGACTTAAGGTAGAGGATGTAAACCGCCTTTTAAAGCAGTATGAGCAGATGCAAAAAATGTTCAAACAAATGAACAAAAAGGGTAAACGCGGTCCGTCCTTACCTATGGGCATGGGCAGAAATCCATTCGGTTTCTAAAATCCTTGTGATTTTATAAATAAAGTTATCAATTTTGGAGGTGAATATAAATGGCAGTAAAGATCAGACTTAGAAGACTCGGTGCAAAGAAAGCTCCTTTCTATCGTATCGTAGTTGCTGATTCGAGATATCCCCGTGACGGAAGATTCATCGAAGAGATCGGCTACTATGATCCCACCAAAGAGCCCAGCGTTGTAAAGGTAGATGCTGAGAAGGCACAGAAGTGGATTAAGAACGGCGCTCAGCCGACAGACACAGTCAAGAAGATCCTTAAGGATAACGGTATTGCTTAAGGGCATGCCGTT
>JAFTYW010000024.1 GCA_017461245.1 Oscillospiraceae bacterium | reverse complement strand
GCCTTTTCAGACATTTTTCGATTTCTTTTTTGGCTGCGTTTTTTTATAATATCCTTATCTATATTTTCAGACTCAATATAATCCTCAATTTCGATAACATCATTTATGCAGTCATCAAAGGCGCAGTTAAAGCAATCTCTATCGCAAACGGCTTTTATTTGTCTTTTGCTCATTTTATTCACCGCCGTTTCTTTACAAAATGTAAGTCTTTATTGTTATTTTATACTATATTTTGCATTTTGTCAACATATTTTTAAAAATATATTGACATTTTGCAAAGTTTATGTTATATTGTAGAAAAGTGTCGAAATATGTCGAGAGAGGTGTTTGTATTGCGGCTTAAGGAATTAAGAAAAGCAAGAGGATTGTCACTTAAGGAACTTGGGGACATTTTGGGGGTTGCCGAAAGCACGGTTTCGCTTTACGAAAACTCAAAGCGCGAGGCTTCGTATACTGTTTTGCAGAAACTATCAAAATATTTTAACGTTTCGATAGATTATCTGCTTGGCGGCTATGAGCAAAACGGAGAGCAGAAAAGTCCTTACACAATTTTCATACCGATTTTGGAGTCGGTTTCCCTATCGGGAAGCGAAATTGAGTGCAATTATTCTGCCGAAAAGGAGTCTATCGAGCTTGGCTCTACAGATGACTTTTTCTATTTTAAAATGCACGGCGATTCAATGGCGCCGCAGATAGCCGACGGAGATGTTGCACTTATTAAAAAGCAGGATGATGCCGAGAGCGGCAGTATTGCGGCGGTTATCTACGGCGACAACCCAGTTATGCTGAGGCGAATTGTAAAAAACGGAGAAATTACCGTTTTGCACCCCTTTAACCCGAATTTTGAAAGCTTTTTTGTAAATCGCGGCGAGAAAATCACTATTCTCGGCGTTGTTACGGAAACTATAAAAAAATGGTAAAAAAATCCGAGGAAAGCTATAAAACTTTCCTCGGATATGTTTTTTATATATGCCAAAAATATTATTGGAGGTGAAAAGAATGCCTCATAAAAATAAGCAAGAGAAACAAATTCCCTCTGCAGAAAAAAATTTAAAAGAATTTAATCGAAAGAGCGAATACCCCGCCGTTAACCGCGCGTCGCTTAAGGATTACGATGCATTAGAGGTAAAGCGCTGGGTTGAGGAAAACGAGCTTTGATGATACGGATATAGTGTCCCGATGCGGAAAGCGAAAAATTGCTTAAACTAAAAGGCGCAGGCTATGCCTGCGCCGCATTTATTTGTCCTCCGAGTAGTTTGCAAAGCTTGTAAAGGTATTATCCCTTACATCCTCGTGCAGAATCACTCTCGGCTTTGAAAGCACGACAGTTGCATTATCCGGCACATCCTCGGTCACAACGCAGTTTGCACCGATGCGAACGTTGTTTCCAACGGTTATACCGCCAATGATCTTAGCACCCGCTCCGATATAAACGTTATCAAGAATTTTAGGCGAGCCGTTATGCTTTGAACCTTTTGCGGTATTTGAGCCAATGGTTACCTGATGAAAAATGGTGCAGTTCTCCCCTATCTCAGCTCCCGCCGAAATGAGTATTCCGTTAAGCCCGTGCGGGAAGGTTATTCTGCCCTTTATCTTGGTCTGCGGCTCGATCGAGGCGTTGTTTTTATAAAGAATTCTTTGGCACATAAGGCTGTGATATTTACGGCAAAGCGGATTTTTGCTTTTTAATAGTTTTTCTCTATGCTTCCAAAACTCGTTCTGATCGGGGCCTACTATTAAACTTCTAAGGCTCATTATTATTCTCCTTTGTTTTTGTCTGAGTATATCACAAAATTCTCGATAAATGCTCTGATTATTTTATCTTTTTCCCGGGGCGAAGTGTTTAGATATATAGTTCTCTCGTTATCCGAAGGCTCTTTCCAATACTCGCCTTTTGCCTGCGGTACAGCATTTTTCCAGTAGTTTTCAAGGTCAGAGATAAGCTTTCGAGTCAAATCAAGAGCGGCGTCCTGCGCCTTTTTTTCAAGGCTTCTGTAGGTTTCGTTTTCTGCTACCTCAAAGGCAGCTTGCAGAAGGATCTCACCCTCGTCAAACCTCTCGGCTATCTTATGCGCTGTTACGCCGCTCTTTTTAAGCCCCTTTAAAATTATATGCGGAAAGGGCCAGGGGCCTCTCCCATCGGGCAGCAGGCTGGGGTGAATATTTACACCGCGAAATACCGGCACGCTCTCGCAGGGAATCCTGTATGCATAGCCTGCAGAAAAGGCTAAATCGCATCCGTTTTGCTCAAACTCACATTTAAGCTCGTCTACGGTAATCTTTTCAGTTGTAAAGGGAATATTCTTTACAGCACAAATTTCCTTTACCTCGTCATTTTTATCAAAATAACCGTCGCCCTCAAAGCTATAAACCTTAAGAACGTTTATTTCGGGGTTTGAGGCAAGCTCTTTAAGGCAGGGCGCAAACAGATCGTAACCGAAATAAATAATATTCAAACGCTCCACCGCCTTTAAAAAATCTATATAAAAATAATACCACACTCTTTCGGGTTTTACAAGCAAAAGAATGTGGTAGGTTTACGTCAATTTATATTTGCAAGACCTTCGAGCATCTGTATGAAGCTTTTTGTCAGCTCGGAGGGTATTTTATCTGTTCTGAGTATATATCCGATAATATAAAAATCGTCGCTTTCAAACGGGATACTGACTATCCGATCCTCATTTAACTGCGAAGGCATTATTCCCGTTCCTACAGTATACCCGTCGGTATCAAGCAAAACGTTCATAAGGGTTGCCCTGTCGCTTATCTCTATATGCTTATTACTGTAAAGGCTTACTATTTCCTCTGTAAAAAACGAGGTGCTGTGCTCGCCCTGCTCATAGGAAACGTAGGGGTAATCCTTTATATCGGCGCAGGTTATCAGCGTTTTTTGGCTTAAGGGATGTTCCTTTCTCACATATATGTGCGGCAAAGCCTTTAGCACGGGAGTAAATGAGAGTCCCCTTTTACCAATATATCTTTCCATAATACCTTGGTCATTGCCTTTTATAGCGATAATTCCGATATCGCTGTAGGCTTTTTCGGTTTCGCAAACAACGTCATAGGTTTTCATTTCTCTGAGCGAAAAGCGGTAATTATGGCTGCCCATACGGTTTAAAAGCTTTACAAAAATATCGGCGACAAAATCATAGTGTTGAGTAGACACGTACAGTCTTTTTTGGATATCGTCGCTTGAGTACCGCTCTAAAATAAAATCGTTCTGCTCTGCGATCTGTCCTGCGTATCCTGCAAACTCAGCGCCCTCGTCGGTCAAAAACACTCCGTTTCCCGAGCGCTCAAAAATCTTTATACCGAGCTCATTTTCGAGAGATTTTACACTGACAGAAAGGCTTGACTGAGCCACAAAAAGCTGTTTGGCCGCCTCGTTAAACGAGCCGCACTGCGCAATCTTTAAAATGTACTTACACTGCTGAATAGTCATAGTATCCACCCCATTGCTCCGATTATGATATGATATACAAGAATAATAAAAATTGCGGGCAGCATATTGATGTTGCTGATCTTATATTTATTTCCCGACATAAGATTAAATCCCGAAAAGAAGAGAATTATATAACCCATCGCACAAAGCTGAGCCACCATCAAATCGCTGAAAAATGACGCCGCAAAATATGCCGCTATTGTTATTATAATCTGAATTGCGGCTACCGGCAAGGCAGACAGCGAAACTATTTTTCCGTAAGCCGAGCCGAAAATTATTGCAAAGGGAGCATCAATAAGGCTTTTAAGAAAAAGCTGGCTGTTGTCGCCGTTTATTGCAAGCGCAACGGGACCGCAAATCTGAAGCCCGCCTATGCCGAAAAACAGCGTTGCATCAATAAAGGCGTTGGCAGACGCATTTTCTGACTTGCCGAGGTTGCTTAGCTTATCCTCTAAGCGAAGTGCCTGACCTATCTTACTTCCTACTATGTAAGCGAGCAGCACAACAACAAGACTTTCGCTGGAAATGTTACTGCCGTCTACATTATACATATTTTCAAAAAAGCCGACAAGGCTGACGATTATAATCGAAATCCCCAATATCTGAAAATTCTGATTTGATATGTTTTTATGCAGCTTGCCGCCCAAAAGTCCGCCTAAAACGACTGCAACTGCATTTGCTATTATACCCATTAAGAAATCTCCTTTGTAAGCACTTGCGTTGTTAATTATAGCACAAGAGCTCTTACATCGGGTAATACCAAAAAACTATCGGTATCGTTAGGAAAAAGTTATAAATAAAAAGCACAAAGCCGCAACCCATAAGGTTGCGGCTTTGTGCCGTATGCCATCTATATGTTGTTGAGAGATAATGTCAAATTAATAATATTATTTTATCATAACTTTAAAAAAAGTCAAGTCCTTTTGGGGACGCCTTATATTTATTTTCAAAAAATTTAAAAATACATCTTGAATATCTTTTTTGGATATGCTATCATTATTGCAACAAATGAGCTCGATTTTGGGCTCTTTTACTCAGAAAGGAGATATTTTTTATGGTATTTGAAAAGGTTAGAAGCATTTTAGCTGAGCTTCTCTCTATCGACGAGGAGACCATTACTATGGATTCGCTTATCATTGACAATCTCGGAGCTGACTCTCTTGATTTAGTTGACGCTGTTGTTACAATGAACGACGAGTTCGGTGTTGAAATTCCTGACGACGAGGTTGAAAATCTTCGTTCGGTTGGCGATGTTGTCAAATATATCGAAGCAAATATGTAATTTAAGTTTTGCTTGTAAAAAATCGCCGCAGACTTTGTCTGGGGCGATTTCTTTTTTAGATTTACTATAAGGTGATAAAATGAATTTGGCGGCTTTAGTTGTAGGCATAATCGGTGTAGCTCTTTACGTTCTGAGCTACCAGTTTAAAAAAAGAAAAACCATTGTGGCAATGTACTCGGCGGCAAACGTTATGTATGTTATGCAGTATATTCTCCTCGGGGCATACACCGGAATGGCGATGGACTCGCTCGGCTTTGTTTCCTCGCTGCTTGCAAGAAAAAAGCACACGCCATTTATGAGAAAGTACTACAAAATTATCGTTTTACTGCTTGACGTTTTAATGGTAACCTCGGGGATATTGCTCTATCAAAACCCTTTCAGCCTCTTTGCGATAGTTGCAATAATCGTTGAAACAACGGCCCTCTGGCTTGATAACGAAAAGATCATGCGCCGCGTTGCTATCTGTGCCGTTCCCTTCTGGCTTACCTACAACATAGCATTCGGAGCGGTCGGCTCGGCTATCGGAAGCGCGATAAACTTAGTTTCTCTTTCTACCGCAATATTCAGATACGACATACTAAAAAAAGAAAAGGCAGACTAATTTCTGCCTTTAAACAAATCAAAAACTGCGCCCACCCCCTGCTCCAAAAACGAGCGGCGGGTGGTTTTATTTTTATAACACAAAAGCAATACAAGGCTGTCCTCAAGCATCAGAAAGATGCATATCGGGAACACGGCGCAGGTAAAAACGCTGTTGTACCCAAACGCCGCCGCAAAGTCAAAATGCATAAATGCACAGAAGCCTCGGGTAACTCCGCAGCCGAGGCATTTTAACCCCGTCATAAGATAAAGCGGGCAAAAACTGTGCTCCTCTATTAAGGAAAGCGGCAGGAGAGCAAAGAATGCGAGCAGAGCAAAATAAAAAATCGGTCTAAACTTTAAGATTTTTTTCATTTTTAGGCGCCTCAAATCAAAAGTTTGTATTGAAAAAAATATATATTACTGATATAATATATTAGAATATGTCTTTAGTTTATTTTATCATAAAAATTGACAGTTTTCAATCCAAATCTAAACGGAGGGATCATATATGTTTTGTAAAAATTGTGGAACGCAGTTAAAGGACGGTGCAGCTTTTTGCCATAGCTGCGGAACTGCCGTAACTATGCCCAAGACTGAGCCTGCTCAGGCAGAAAGCACAGAGGCAAAGGTTATGTTTGACGCGCCTGCCGCAAACGGCACCGAAAATATAGCACCTATATACCAGATGCCCCAGTACACCGCGCCGGTAGAAGAGCCGCAGGATGACAAAAAAGGCTTTTCGCTTGCATCTCTCATTCTGGGAATTTGCAGTTTTCTGCCCTGCTGCTGCGTAAACTTTGTAACCGCTGTTCTTGCAGTTGTTTTTGGAATTATCGGTATAAAGTCTTCTAACAAAAATCTGTCTATTATAGGCATTATTCTTGCCGCAGTTGCATTTGTTCTTTATCTTATTGTCATTATTTTATATATGTTTATTTTAGAGACAAATGCAGAAGACTTTTCATATTTCTTTGACAGTAATATGTACTATTAATTTTAAAACTCAGATTATAAACGGAAGGAATTTTTCACTGTGAACAAGGAACTCTCAAAGGTATATGACCCTAAGTCCGTAGAGTCAAAAATTTATGACTTTTGGATAAATGGCGGTTATTTCCACACCAAAATTGACAAAACAAAAAAGCCTTACACCATTGTTATGCCCCCACCCAACATTACCGGTCAGCTTCACATGGGTCACGCTCTGGATAACACTCTGCAGGACATCTTGATCCGTTTCCGCAGAATGCAGGGCTACTGCGCTCTGTGGGTTCCGGGAACTGACCACGCTTCTATCGCAACCGAGGCTAAGATAGTTGAGGCTATGCGCAAAGAGGGGCTTACCAAGGAAGGCATCGGCCGCGAAGAATTTTTAAAGCGCGCTTGGGACTGGAAGAAGACCTACGGCGGAAGAATTACCGAGCAGCTTCGCCGCATCGGATCCTCTTGCGACTGGGAGAGAGAACGCTTTACTATGGACGAGGGCTGCAGCGAGGCAGTTAAAGAGGTATTTGTAAGGCTTTACGAAAAGGGCCTTATCTACAGAGGAGAGCGCATCATCAACTGGTGCCCCCACTGCAAGACCTCTATTTCCGACGCAGAGGTTGAGTATGAAAATCAGGCAGGTCATTTCTGGCATCTGCGCTATCCCCTTTCTGACGGAAGCGGATACATCGAGCTTGCCACCACCCGCCCCGAAACCATGCTTGGCGATACCGCGGTTGCAGTTAACCCCAGCGACGAGAGATACACCTCTCTTGTCGGCAAAACCGTTGTTCTTCCTCTTGTTAACAGAGAAATTCCTATTATTGCAGACGATTATGTTGAAAAGGACTTTGGAACGGGCGTTGTTAAGATCACACCTGCTCACGACCCTAACGACTTTGAAGTAGGCCTTCGCCACAACCTCGAGGTCATCAATCTTATGACCGAGGATGCCCACATGAACGAAAAGTGCGGCAAATACGCAGGAATGGACAGATACGAGGCACGAAAAGCTATCGTTGCTGACCTTGACGCAGGCGGATACCTCGTTTATACCGAGGACTACGAGCACAACGTCGGCAACTGCTACCGCTGTCATCAGACTGTTGAGCCGCGCGTTTCAAAGCAGTGGTTTGTTAAGATGCAGCCTCTTGCAGAGCCTGCAATCGAGGCTGTCAAGAACGGTACTACATCATTTATTCCCGACAGATTTTCTAAGATATACTATCACTGGATGGAAAACATCAAGGACTGGTGCATTTCTCGTCAGCTCTGGTGGGGACACAGAATTCCCGCCTGGTACTGCGACGAGTGCGGCGAGGTTATTGTTTCTAAGGACGAGCCGACAGTTTGCCCGCATTGCCAGAGCAAAAAGCTCACTCAAGACCCCGACACTCTTGACACCTGGTTCTCCTCTGCTCTCTGGCCTTTCTCAACTTTAGGCTGGCCCGAAAAGACAGAAGACCTTGACTATTTCTATCCCACAAACACTCTCGTTACAGGATACGACATTATATTCTTCTGGGTTGCCAGAATGATATTCTCGGCTATCGAGAATATGGGCTCTGCCCCCTTTGACACCGTTTTCATTCACGGAATTATCCGCGACGAGCAGGGTAGAAAAATGTCCAAATCGCTCGGTAACGGAATTGACCCCATCGAAGTCATCGATGAATACGGCGCTGACGCTCTGCGCTTTATGCTCGCAACCGGCAACAGCCCCGGAAACGATATGCGCTTTAGCTACGACAAGGTCAAGGCAAGCCGCAACTTTGCTAACAAGCTGTGGAACGCTTCCCGTTTTATTATGATGAATCTCTCTGACGAGATTACCGACGCATCGCTTCCCGAAACACTCACCATTGAGGACAAGTGGGTGGTTACCAAGTTTAACCGCCTTACCGCAGAGGTTACCGAAAACCTTGAAAGGTTTGAGCTTGGCGTTGCGGTTTCAAAGCTTTACGACTTTATTTGGGACGTTATGTGCGACTGGTACATTGAGCTTACCAAGCCTCGCCTTTCTGCAGGCGGTGAGGACTCTTTAAGAGCGCAGAAGGTTCTTATGTATATAATGAACGGCTCGCTCTCGCTTCTGCACCCCTTTATGCCCTTTATCACAGAGGAGATATGGCAGGCACTTCCCCACGGCGACGGAGAAACACTTATGCTTGCTCCCTATCCTAAGTACGACAGCGCTCTTGACTTCCCCAAGGAAGCCGACGAGTTTGAAAAGATCATGGACGTTATCAAGGCTATCCGCAACCGCCGCAGCGAAATGAACGTTCCCCCTTCAAAGAAGGCTAAGGTCTACATTGAGTGCGACTGCGCAGATACCTTTAAGCAGGGCGTTACCTTTATTGAAAAGCTCGCCTTCGCATCTGAGGTTGAGATTGCCGATAAATTTGACCTTCCCAATGCAACTCAGGTTATCACAAACAGCGCCAGGGTCTACATTCCCACCGAGGAGCTTGTGGACTTTGAGAAGGAGCTTGAACGCTTAAACCGTGAGCTTAAGGCTTGCCAGAAGGACTACGACGTGTTGAGCGGCAAGCTTTCTAACGAGAACTTTGTAAGCCGCGCCCCCGCCGCAGTTGTTGAGGCTGAGCGCCAAAAGCTTGCAAAGAGCTTAGAGAGGCTTGAAAAAGTCAAAGAGAGTATCGCAAAAATCACTAAGGACAGATAAGATGGATTACGCTAAGGCTTTAGATTATATTCATTCATTATCAAAGTTTGGCTCCAAGCCGGGACTCGACAGAGTTTCCCGGCTTGTTTCTCTTGCAGGAAATCCTCAAAAAGACCTCAAATTCATTCACATTGCAGGCACAAGCGGCAAAGGCTCGACCGCAAGCTATTGCGCCGCTATTTTAAAAGAAGCAGGACTGCGTGTCGGGCTTTACACCTCGCCTTATATAATTGATTTTCGCGAGCGATTTCAAGTTAACGGAGAGGTTATAGACAAAGATGAGTTCTGCTCGCTTGTAGAGCGCCTTATCCCCTTGGTTGAGGAAATTAACCGCGACGGGCAGGTCATAACCGAGTTTGAGTTTAACACGGCTTTAGGTTTTCTTTACTTCAAGCAGCAAAAATGCGACGTTGTTGTTTTAGAGGTTGGAATGGGCGGCAGGTTTGATGCCACCAACATAATAGAAAATCCGCTTGTTTCAGTCATAACCTCGATCGGTCTTGACCACACCGATTATCTCGGTGACACCATTGACAAGATTGCATTTGAAAAGTGCGGAATTATCAAAAACGGCTGCCCTACCGTTTGCTATCCTATGCAAAAGGCGCAGGCGAAGCAGGTTATTTCAGAGATTTGCAGAGAGCGAAATTCCTCTCTCACTATCCCCTCTCTTGACAGTTTAACAGATGTCAAGCTTTCCGTCGGCTCGTCGCAGTTTAGCTACGAGAGCGAAAGCTACACCGTTAATATGGCGGGCGAGCATCAGATCTACAACGCCATAACCGCCATAACTGCCGTAAAACAGCTCAGCACCTGTGGATTTGACCTGGACTGCGAGAGCATAAAAAGAGGCATTTCTGCCGTTTTATGCCCTGCAAGGCTTGAAGTTATAAGCGAAAAGCCGCTTGTTATCATAGACGGCGCGCACAACGCCGATAAAGTAAAAGCCCTTTACAGTTTTGTTGAGCAATTTTCGGGCAAAATCGTTTCGGTTTGCGGAATGCTTCGCGACAAGGACTACTCCTCTGCCGCAGAACTTATTGCCCCGATTTGCAAGAGCATTGTTACGGTAACTCCCGAAAACCCGCGTGCGCTTTCTGCCGAGGAACTTCGTGACACTTTATCTAGGTACTGCCCCGACAGCGCCGCTGCTCCATCAGTTTCAGAGGGAGCAAAGCTTGCCTTCAGCAAACTTTGTGAGGGCGACGTTCTACTATGCTGGGGCTCGCTCTACATTGCAGGCGAGGTACGCCAAACGATTTTATCAATTATTTAATTTTTCAGCGCGTTTTGACAAAATTTTTAAAGATAAGCCGCTATCCTTTTAAATAAAAGGATAGCGGCTTTTTTGCTGCAAAAAAACGGAGGTGCAAAGTATGCCGGCAAAAATTACTCAAGATGAGGACAAGCTGACAGTTTATCTATCGGGCGAAATCGACCACCACAGCTGCGTTCAAATCAGAGAGCAGGCTGACACGGAAATTATGAAAATCCATCCAAAAGAGGTGGTTTTGGATTTTAAGGACGTTACATTTATGGACAGTTCGGGGATCGGGCTTGTTATGGGCCGATACCGACTTGCAAGCTCGTACGGCGGTGTTATTACAATAACCGAGGCGTCCGCTTACTTAAAGCGGGTTATGCGCATTGCGGGGCTTGACTCGATTGTAAACATAAAGCAAACAGCTTCTAAGGAGGAGTTAAATTGAAAAGCGAAAATCAAATGAAAGTAAGCTTTCAGAGTTTATCGGTAAACGAGGGATTTGCAAGGGTTGCGGTTGCATCCTTCATATCATCTCTTGACCCCACCGCCGCCGAAATTGCGGACATAAAAACAGCCGTTTCCGAAGCGGTTACAAACTGCATTGTTCACGCCTACCGAGATACCATCGGCACTATTACAATACATACAAAAATCTACCCTAACAGGCGAGTCGTCGTTACGATAAAGGACAAGGGTTGCGGCATCGAGGACATTGAAAAGGCCATCGAGCCTCTTTTCACCACCCTGCCCGACGAGGAGCGCTCGGGGCTTGGTTTTTCTGTTATGCAGAGTTTTACCGATAAGATGAGGGTGCGTTCCAAGGTCGGCAAGGGGACAAGCGTTGTGCTTGAAAAAATTCTTTCGAAAAAAGCTGAGCGCAGATGAACGGCACATTATCACTATCGCGAGATGAGGCTATAAGCCAGAACATAGGTCTCGTTCACTCCTGCGCTCACCGTTTCAAAGGGCGCGGAATCGAGTACGACGACCTTTTTCAAGCGGGTTGCATGGGGCTTGTAAAGGCTTACGATGCCTTTGACTTTGACAGGGGTGTAAAGTTTTCGACCTATGCAGTGCCGGTCATTCTCGGAGAAATAAAAAGGCTGTTTCGCGACGGCGGAAGCATAAAAATGAGCCGCTCTCTCAAGGAACTTTCTCTAAAAGTTACCAAGGTAAGAGAACGGCTGACGCTAAAGCTGGGCAGCGAACCTACAGTTTCGCAAATTGCAGAGGAGCTTGGTATCACGCCCGCCGAGGCGGCAGAGGCACTCTCAGCCTCTCACCTTCCCCTATCTCTCACTGAAAGTGATGAGGAGGGCGGCGGGCAGATAGATGTTTTAGTTGAGTCTGATGAGGATAGGATAGTAAACATCCGTTCGCTCTCTCAAATTATGTCCAAAATGGCAGATGACGATAAAAAGCTGATTGTTTTGCGTTATTTTAAAAACAAGACCCAGACCGAAACGGCGCGTGAGCTTAATATGACTCAAGTGCAGGTCTCACGCCGCGAAAAAAAGCTCCTTGCCGCAATGAGAGAGAAAATGCTGTTATAATCGGCTTTTTATCTTATCTAATGCGCCTTTTTCAAGTCTTGATACCTGAGCCTGTGAGATACCAATCTCACTTGCAACTTCCATTTGTGTTCTACCGTCAAGAAAGCGCATTGAAAGTATCTTCTTTTCCCTATCGCCAAGCGAGTGAATGGCATCGCGAATATTTAGCTCCTCAAGCCAGGTCGAGTCGTCGTTTTTGTCCCTCACCTGATCAAGAACATAGATGGTATCACCGCCGTCGGAATAAATCGGGTCGTAGAGTGACATCGGCTCAACTATCGCCTCAAGCGCCATAACAACGTCGACCGTTTCCATTTTAAGTTCGGCGGCAATCTCGCTGACTGTTGCCTCTCTGCCAAGTCTTGCGGTCAAGGCCTCCTTTGCCTGCATAGCCTTATATGCCGTGTCGCGCAGAGAACGGCTGACGCGTATACTGTTGTTGTCGCGAAGATACCTACGGATCTCGCCGATTATCATAGGAACTGCATAGGTTGAAAAACGAACATTTTGTGATATATCAAAGTTGTCGATTGACTTTATAAGTCCGATACAGCCAACCTGAAACAAATCGTCAAGGTTTTCATTTCTGTTCAAAAAACGCTGGATA
The DNA here is from genome assembly GCA_017461245.1 of Oscillospiraceae bacterium. Taxonomy (GTDB): domain Bacteria; phylum Bacillota; class Clostridia; order Oscillospirales; family Ruminococcaceae; genus SIG578. The sequence goes on along the minus strand of JAFTYW010000024.1, from coordinate 60,403 downwards.
ACGCTCAAAACAAGTCTCAAATTACCCTCAATAAGCTTGTCGCGGGCGCTTTTGTCTCCAGCGTGCATTTTTTTAAGAAGCTCGATCTTCTCAGCCTCTTTCAAAACCTTAAGCTTTGCGGTGTTGACACCGCAAATTTCAACCTTATTGTAATACAAAAAAATCCCTCCCAAAACTATTTTGGGCAGGGATCAAAAAAATAAACAAAATAAAAAAAGGGCTGCTAAATTTAGCAGCCCGTTTTTGATTACTCGGGTTTATACAAATGAAATTCACTGTATATTTTTTTTCGAGCATTGGCTCTGTCGATAGTTGAAAAGCTGTCAAGCTTTCGTTTTCCGCTTAAAACAAGCCAAATATAATTGAACACAACAACTACCCAACCTATCGGCAGCAGCCATTTATGTTTCCTAACGAATTTGCACTTATGTTTAGCCTTTGAGTTTATGGTGAACAAAGCCTGAAACAACGATTTTTTTCCGTCTACGGTTTTATCATTTCTATGTTTTATATATTTTATTTGATGACAACGGTCATTATCCTTAAATCCAAAATTTCCGCCATCAAGAACATCAGCAATGATAGCTTCAAGCAGCTCATCATCTGCCTCTCCTGCCCAATCTTTGCAGTCACAACCCAAATATCGAGCACAGCAAAGGGTAATCAACCGAGCAAAGCGCCAGAGCCCCATTTCTTTCAGCGGCTTTTCAAACACCTTAACAAACTCATCATTTGAAAGACTATTTACAAACACCGCCCAGTCGCACAGGTGACGAAGCCCTATCCCCTCGCTTGTCAAATGAGATGCCGTGTGAAGCAATAAAATAATCCCGTGATGAAATGTGCTTGGCACAATGCAGGCGCTGTTTTGCGAACTATACAAGTACGCCTTGTCAAAAATATTTTCAAGATATTTATTGATAACATTTGCATCATTGTCCGGCACGCCGTTTATCTTGTGGTGAAGCTCACACACAATATTATTGTTACCAACGCGTTTTCTAAATGCAACGTGATTTGTTCTAAGTTCAGCATCCTTCTCTTTTATATACCCAATTGAACAAAGCAGTTTATCGCATTTATCAAAATCGTCAGCAGCAACAAAAAGATCAACATCTCCCATAGTTCTCAGCACAGGCTCTTTATAGTAGGATGCTGACGCCACCCCTTTAAGCACCACATAAGGCACCTTGTTGTTGGTAAGGAGCCTATGCACTTCTTCATGCGCACAAAAGACCTGAATGTTTTTGGACACAATTTTCATAGCTTCTTCGTGTGCATCTTTGTAGTGAACAAAAATCTTATTTTCTACCAGTGGCAACACAGCTTGAAGCTTTGCTTCTTTAACTATTTTGAAAAAATCAAGCTTTTTTATCTCAATTTTTTTAGAAAAAAGAGCGGCGGCACAAACATTAAACAAATCATCTTGATTTTTTAAAACCATATAAAACTCCCCAGTTTATAAAGGCACACACCTCTTTTAATATATAATAACAGTACCTACACTATAGACTAACAACAAATAGCACCATCACAAATTAAAAATTAGTAATCAAAGCAAGAATAAAATACATTCTGAATTTCAGCAAAATCGCAAGAAATTTAAGATTTGATTTTATTAGACTTGTAGAACAGGTTTTAAAGGCGTTTTTAACCATTTGAGAATTTATTATATTTCTATATGATTTAATCTTCTCACTAATACTACTTCTGTGATTAATTTCATTGCTAAGCAATAGTGTTAAAGTATGTTTCATAGTGTATGCATTAATATCGTTTTCATATCCTGTAATATTATATTTTTTATATACACTATCTTTAGCAAAATAAAGCTTCTCTAATTTATGTAAATAATCTCCCTTATATTTTGCTCGTGCTAAACTGTCGGGGCTCTGTTCGTAAAAATAAAATGGTTCATCAATATAATACATTGATTTTGCACATAGCAAACATTCCAAAACAAACGGCGTCTCTTCGCCTATTTTCAACTCAGAAAAATGGATATTGTTATTTTTCACCAGTTCACTTTTATATATGCTTTTTACAGCAAACCATAAAAGTCGATTTTCGTTTGCATAAAGTACCAGTTCTCTTATTTCTTTTTCGCCATAGAGTTTGTTCGCCTCAAGTTTTACACCCTGTCTATTTAAATTTCGACCATTTTTGACAGTTACAAAGTCGCCCGTTACAATATCGACATTGTGTTTAATCGCAGTTGTATATAGTTGTTCATACATGTCTGGCGCAATATAATCATCACTATCAACAAATCCTATGTATTCTCCTCTTGCATTTGCAATTCCAACATTTCTTGCAATTGCAGGACCCGCGTTTTCTTGGTGGATAACCTTAATATTATCATATTTTTCAGCGTACTCATCTAAAATAGCTCCGCTTCCATCAGTTGACCCGTCATCCACTAAAATTATTTCTATTTCTTTTAGCGTTTGTGATAACACGCTTTCAATACATTTTTTTAGGTATTTTTCTGCATTGTATATCGGGATAATAACTGATATATATATATATATATGGGTGTTTCATTTGGCCCTCCTAAGAGATCTTAATATATTTTTTTAACATTAAGCGCACAACATTAATAAAGTATTTAAGCTCCTGTGTTCTACCAAACAAGGCAAAAACACTCACTGCAAAAACGACAATAGCAATAACGCCATATACAATAATTGCCAATATACCTGTAAGGGTTATAAATTCAGCAAAAAGTTTAACGATAAGTATATCAACAATACATACAACCAAATATACTAACCATTTCAGATAATAGCGTAATGGTTTTTTGTTAAGTCCATATTTATAAACAATTAATGGGTCATACCAGACATTTGTAACTACTCTTGTAAATGTGGTACCCAGCAGCACGCCGATAAATCCAATTTCTTTTGCCAGCCAGATAGATACAACCAAATTTACTATTGCAGAAATAAGAGGTCTCCATTTTCCGTAAACAAACAGACCCATTGTAGATCTAAAGGTCCATATTGAGTTCATCATACCAAATATGTAAATATTAAGGCAATGAATAAACACTATCTCAAAATCAAGAACATAATCTCCGCCTGCCCACAATGCGATAAACGGATTTATTACCGCCATAGAACCTACAAAAACCAACCCATATAATATAAAATTCAAAAAAGTGATTTTATTGAGTAGTTCTTCGTGCCGCTCGCTCTTTTCTTTGGCGATAAAATTGCCAACACTTCCTGTTAACGCATTAGTAATCTGAGAAAGCAAAGTTTGAACCGATCCTGTTATTAGCGTATAATTAGACAATAAACCTACACTTACAACACTATCAAAAGCTGAGATTATTATGTTCGCGGTACCGTCAAGCGCTGTACTACCGATTTTATATATAAACAAGGCCTTAATATTATCAAATATAGGCTTTCGCTCTTGTTTTGTAAGTTTTTCCTGTTTATATTCTCTCAAAAACGGATAGCATCTATCCGCAAAAAATGATATTACAATATTTTCTATTATAGTTAATACAATTTGAATAGCCAAATACAAAGTAAAGCTTTTAAAAACAATAAGTACAGCAATTTGTAACGCAGAACGTGCTATATGACTAATCAATTTAAACAACTGCAGCACTCGGTCGCGTTGATCCGCGCTGAAAATTGAGCGTTTATAAGCAAAAAAGTAAGACGAAACCGTATTAGCCAAATACAACACATAAATAAATGTAAGATCTTTTATTCCGGCGTTATCTTTAATTATATACTTCAAAAAAGGTATTAAGCATATACCGATTGCCGCCACAATACAACCAATAATTGAATATGCTTTTTTATAAAGATTCATCAGCTTGGCTATTTGCCTATAGTCGTTATTGGCAATGGGTTTATACATATTATAAACAATGGCTGCACCCACGCCCATTTCAGCAAGCGAAAGCATTGTAAGCACATTTGTAAAAAGCCCATTTACCCCAAGATACGCCTTGTCAAGATTGTAAATAAAAAAGGTGCGAACAACAAGACCTAATAAAATATTAGAAACCTGTGTAATTATTCCCAAAGAGGAATTTTTTATTGAATTTTCGACTCTTCCCTTATTGTTCAAAACAAATTCCTCCTTTACATTTTTTTAAACAGCATCGGCAAGTTCTTGGAATTTATCACTTAAATCAAATGAGGTAATATTAAAATCAGCATTATATAACTTTTTAGCCTCTGAAATTGCTTCCTCTATTTCGTCGTTTAAAAACAGTTTTATGTATGAAATATTAGGTATCCATTGATTGTAAACGCCGGAGATCTTACGATTGCTATTGTCAAACACAACACAAGGTGTTCCTGTAATAGCGCAAAAGATCATACAATGAAGCCTGTCGGTTATAACTACTCTACCCTTGCGAAGTCTGCCCCAGAAGCTTTCAAGGGTATTTTTATATCGCTCAGGTGTGCAATCCTCAAGTGCAACATCAACAGTATCAGTAAAAATTGCATCAGGGAACGCTTCCTTAATTAAAGAAAGAAGGGTTTGTTTTTCGCTATTGGATAAATACTGCTCTTTGTCAGAACGCAGACAGCATATAACATCAGTACGCTCACAGATCGGCTCAACCTTATTAAGTGATAAAACAATATCGGGGCATATCTTAATATTCACATTAGGAAAATATTTTTTAGCACGCTCAAAAGAATTGCTTTCTCTTGTAAAGATAGTTAGATCTTTATGTTTAAAATAAGTCTTACGACTTACTTCAAGGCTTTTTAAACCACTGACGGTATCAGAAAAGTCTACCGATTGCGGAAAAGAGATTATACGGTTATTAGGAAAGTTATTTACAACATACAAACGCGTATTTTCAAGCGATTGATACATATTGCTCATATTTCCGCCGCCAATAATAGTCACTATATCATTAGGATTAATTATGTGCTTGATAGTTTTAACTGCAATATATGTTTGATTGCTTGATATTGCGACAATATTTGCATCAGGATACAATTTCCTCAAAAACTCAACCTGTGCATAGGTTATTGCCATATCACCCAAATTCTGATAAAACCCGGCAAGAAAAACAAAAATGTTCATCTTTGTTTTATCAACTTTATCCATCCAATAAGGGACTTTGTTACCAACGGCTAAAAGCTTAATTTTAAGTTTAAGTTTTTCAGGAACAAGTTTTTTAAGTTTCTTAACCATTTATGTCCCTCCGTGAAATACATTATTTTTTCATTTTAACAAGCATCGTCGCTGCCTTAAGGCGCACCAACATTACAATAAGACGCTGTTTTAGTGATGTTTTCATTGCTTTTTTAGCAACACTTTGTGTGTGTTTATCAACCAAAAATGCATTCATTTTTTCAATTAGATCAGCGTGATTTATGTTAGGCTCGGTAGCAACGGTGGTTACCGCTGCATTAAGTGCGCCGTAATAAAAGCTGCCCATTATTTTTGATATAGATCTATCATCAATCTGAAAATGTTTTAATATATTTTCGCGCGCGGTGCAGCCCATAAGCTTTAATTCAAACACATTTTCATAACGCTTTGTGCCTAACGTTGCACGCTTTCTCTGAATGTAGTGATTTCCGATACAATCAATAAACTCTATTTTGTTGCACCTGCTAAAATATAAAGCACTAAACAAAATATCCTCTACCAAAGATATTCCTTTTTCAAAAATCAGATTATTATCCTTTATAATTTCGGTTTTATACAGCTTGTTCCATGCATAACCCGATAAACCAAGCGTATCTTTTTGAATTAAAATATCATTATTTGCGCCCAACTCGCAAATACCACTTACGGCACAGTTTCGGCTGCTCAACACTTTTTCATCATCGTCAACAAACTCGGCAGTGTATCCCCAAACAACCAAATCAGTATTGTTGTTTGTCATTTTTTCAACTGCAGTTTTTAGGATATCCTTTTCAACCCAATCGTCGCTGTCAAAAAATGTTATGTATTTACCTTTAGCAACCTCAATACCTGCATTGCGCGCATCAGAAAGGCCGCCATTTACTTTGTGAATAACATTAATACGAGAATCGGTTTGAGCTAAGTTATCACAAAGCTTTGGAGTTCCGTCGGTAGCGCCATCATCAACCAAAATTATCTCTAAATTTTTATAGGTCTGATCCACAATGCTTTGAACACATTTTTCAAGATATTTTTCTACATTATAACAAGGAACAACTACTGAGATTAACTCATTGTTCATTTAAAATCTCCTCAAGCATTTTTTCAACTGCACCTACCGTTTGCTGCGGTTCAAAAAATTTACCGCGCTGTTGTGCGGCCTTGCGGTAATGTTCAAGCTTATCACTGTTTGCAATCATATCAAAAATGCCTTGATACAAACTGTCTTCATCGTTGTTTACAACAGCACCGTATTCGTTGTTGTCACCCAACATCTCGCGCATACCGGCACAATCGGTGGTAACAACGGGAACACCGAGTATAAGACTCTCTGCTACGACCGAGCTGAATCCCTCACTAAATGAAGAGCAAACAAACAAATCGCTTTTTGCAACATATTTATACGGGTTGGTATCAAAACCTACTAATGACACATAATTATGTAAGTTGTTGTCGTTTATATATTCCTGCAGCTCGCTTTTTAAGGGCCCATCTCCAACAATTGTAAGCTGCGCGGCCATACCGTTTGTAATCAAACGTTTCATAACCGACAGCAATCTTTTGTGTCCTTTAACCGTTTCAAGCTTGCCAACGGTACAAATTGATATACCATGTTTCTCAGCAAATTTGATATTTATCGGTTCACAGGCAAGCGCTTTAATTTTATCAACATCAAAGGTGTTATACTTTACAACTAATCTTTTGTCGTTAATACCACTCGCCTGCGTAAATGAGTTCTGCACCTCACGACTTACCGACACTATGCGGTCATAGCTTTTAAAGCAATTTTGTATAGCGGATTTGTCTTTAAAACTTTTAATAAAGGGCGATTTTTCCATATTGGCATGCAGATATGCCACAGTTTTTTGCGCTTTCGGCGCGTAACTTACAATTTTGGTGAGTACACCGTGAAGATATACAACAATCACATCAAAACATCCGTGTGCAACCTTTTTGTATATCCACTTACGCGGTAACAGGTGTAGATAGTTAATACCCTTAAAGTTCTTTTTAAAAACATATTCGTATTTAACTTTATTAGAAAGATTTTTCCTATTTTCTCCGGTATTAGTAAGCACTCGCAAGGTTATATCATATTCATCATCTGCCATACAGTTGGCAAGATTAACAAGCACACGCTCGGCACCGCCGCCCGAAAGATTATTTGTTAAAAACAAAATTTTAGTCAAATCAACAGCTTCTTTCAGTTTTTATTGTAAAGTTTGTTATACAACTCTAAATTATGGTTAGGTTTCGGAAGTTTGATCAAGCTACCAAACACCTCATCATAATCGCCCTCTTCTGAAATAAAAGGTGTTATACCTCCACCTGTAAAGAAAGTGATTTCGCCAAGTATTATTGTTTCATCAAAACTGTAAAAATCAATTCTAGCAAATGGGAATGGCTCACTTAATTTTTTTGCCAATTCAAACATTTTATCATAATTGTCGGGTTTTTTAATATCTCTATCGGAACTAGTGTATCCCTTTATGGACACAGGCAATTTTTCCCAATTTTCCAGTCTAAAATAATCTAAATAGTGCTTACCATCATAATCATTATTTAACTGCATGAACATTGGTTCACCGTTAAAGCACATAAACTTATAATCATTAAGAGGCTCATGATCAATAAACTTTTCAATAACAATTTGAGGCTTGATATCTTTATAATTCCACTCTCTGCCAAAAGCAGTTAGATCAAGCTTGAGCCACATATTCATTTTCTTAACTTCTTTTTTCCAGTCAAGCTTACTTTTATCTTTACAAACAAGATTCCAGCCACTTCCGTGAGTAGCCTTTGCAACGAATTTATCAGGAAGTGATTCAAAGTCAATTTTTCTCGCATCGTCATATACACCGATTACTTCATTGCACAGGTCATCGTATCCGAGCTGAGCAAGATAATCGCGAATACCGTATTTGTCAGCACAAAGAGTCATTCGCTTATCACGATAAAAGAGCTTTAACCAAGTACAAACCTCACTATAGGTTTTTGGCTCGACCAAATTCATCTCTTTACCGTAATTTTGCCTGTATCGTTTTTCCAAAAACTCTTTATCAGGTGTTAGCATACAAAGTTTTTCTCTTAAAATGCGGATATAAAAAAATACAATTTCTCCCATAGCTGATTTTTTCAATTGTTTTTTTATGCTACTCTTAATCGACATAATCTTCCCCTTCGTTTACCAAACAAAATTAAATGTATAATACGCACCGCTCATTCTGTAAAGTGCAACCGATGAATATAAAATCACCGTTAAGATTTTTAGAATACCATATTTGTCTTTAAAATATTTAAGTATACGGGATAAGAATATTACAACGAAAATATCTGTAAACAAAGCAAAACGCGCAATATAAACATCCATACTTCCTGCAATGTAAATAAGCGCATTAATGATCGTCATATGCGCAGTAACAGTAGTTACTCTGTCGTTAGGATCAATTTTCTGTGCCATAAGCAAAGCAATGATCGCAGGGGCAACAGATATTAAAATGGTTACAATATTTACACCGTGATGTCCCTCGGTTATAATCTCTTGATAATCCGTAAGTATGTTATACTGCGGTATGATAAAGGGCAACAATCTGTACATAATAATTGCTCCCGCCAAGAAAGCAAAGTCCCAAAGATACATTTTAACACTGCCAACTCTGGTATTACATATAAAATACAACAAGAATAAAATAGCAGATGCCGTGTGTATCGTACAGCAAATAATTACCGCAAGGAAAAATTTATACGGTTCTTTATTATAAACATATTTAAATGCATAAAGCGCCACTGCCGCTGCCAAACACTGTGCTATACCGTTAAAGGTGTTAAAGAAATACCCTGTTGCCATTAGCATAACTATGGCATAGGAAAAATCTTTTGCATCGCGCCTTAGGGCTAATAACAATAAAAACACAGTCAAAAAGCCCGTAACCATTATGCCGCCCTGATTGGTGGTGGTTATTCGAGTTGAAAACCAAAATATAGTTGTAAGCAGAGAAGCACCTGATTCATCATTAGACAGCACCTCAGCTAACGATTGCGTTTCAAGATAATTATATCTATTTCGATAGGCATATTCATCATTACCCACAGCCTTTAATTGTCTAAAGGCAGAAAAGCAAACCAATATTATGCAAATAATTACAAAACCTGTTTTTGCATTTACAGATTTACGTTTTGAAGTTAATTCACCGTAATCCTCTTTCTTTGCATTTGGTACAAGCTTTGCAATAAAGCCTGATATTGCAGTAATGATAAAATACGGTATGGCCATAATGGTCAAGGAACAATCACCAACTTGAATTTATTTTTTTATTTTACTTTGAATCGAGCGATAAAGATCTACAAGAAAATACGGTGTTATCAATCGTACAATCAAGCGACAAGTGGGTTTTATAAGCCACCACACAGGAAATTTCAACAATTTATATCCATAAACAGTGGTTTTATAAGCATTTATTCTTACCTTAGCAGTTCTACGACGAACAGCTTTTTTATCCTCACGAACCAAATATAAAGGTTCCATTAAATTGTAACCAGAAAATCCCGCGTGATAAAACCTAAACCACAAATCACTATCTTGTCCTCTGACTGTGCGCTTTGAAACTGTATATCCATTAAGCACATCATATACCTTGCGTCTTGCTAAAATGGTCGCATGATTAAACGGAACATGCTCTCTTAAGGTAAACTTATCCGGTTTTTCGATTGGATATTCAACATTGGCTAAGCCGTTACTACTAAAACGCTGCATTGCTGTTCCAACTAAATCATAACATTCATTATTATCTAAAAATTCAACTTGTCTTTCAAAGCGATTTGGAACCGAAATGTCATCGCCATCCATTCTACCTATGTAGTCACCATCTGCGAGTTTTAAGCAACGATTTAAAGAAAAAGCTAATTTTGAGTTAGTATCATTTCTAAATACAATAATTTTTTCCGGGTATTTTGATTGGTAAGAAACGGCGATATCATATGTATTGTCTGTTGAACAATCATCGCATAAAATAAGTTGCCAATTAGTATATGTCTGATTTAATAATGAATCGATCGCCTCAGCCAAAGTTTCCTCGCAATTATATACACCCATGATTATTGATATTTTTTTGGTAGATTTTTCTGATGACATTATCTCACCTTTTTCTCTATTATTAATTTTTAAGAGTTCTTAAAATTTCAGCAGTATTATCGCCAAAAAAGCTTTTTCCCGAAATCATCTGCGGAAACCAAATTGATTGTCCTAAATAATTCGCCTCAATTACAACTATATTGTCTTGATCATCAACAGTAAAATCCCAAGAAATGATACCAACATTCGAGGTTTTTGTGTGCAATTTTTTTGCCGCATCAATCATACGATGAACAAAACTTAAATTATAATTTTCAAATACTACATTTGTGTCGGGATGCTTAGTAAATGTTTCAAAATTATCACCCCAACCTAATCGGTATGCTAATTTTCCCAGATTACCACTATCGTCTACCGAAATGACCATTCCTCCGGCATGAATATTGTCAATCTCGCCACCGCCGCCTCCGATACGCAAACTTATCGGAGCAACACAAATCTTGTTATCACATATATAAGATATAACCCTTACAGTATTTACTGCATTTGGATACAAAGTTTCTAGTTGGTTGCAGGTTCTGATTTTTTCTTGAACAATAAAATTCATTTTATAATTTAACAAAATGCTTTTAATGTCCTGGTTATCACGGATATTTATACCGTTTTGTATATTTAAAATTTTAACACCATTTCCAGAACTGCTATCAACAGTTGGCTTGATAACAACCTCTCCAACATTTTTTAAAAGCTCCACCGCATTGTCTAAAGAAACAATTTTACGATTTTCGTCATAATAAATGCCGTTATCATTAAAAACAAAATAATTTGGTGTTGTAACACCCTTAATTTTATTATTAAACAACAAGTCATTTATACTTTTGTTTGAAAAAACCCGACAATACGAATATGCATTAACTTTTTTCTGCAATTTTGTGCTATAAAGAATTTCCGGAAAATAATCAATTCTATGAACGCCGTTACATGCTTCATAAAGCCTATGCCAACGATTAGAAATTTTTTTTCCGTAGTGACATTTCCAAAAAACATCAAACTCTTTTTGTTGTTCTTTAGACCACTTTATATTTTTATAAAGCGGATATTTTTTAAAAATTGCAATCCACTCTGCAAAAAAAGACTTGACAGTTTCCAAAAAAACAGGCAACATTAATAGCCAATTTAAAATCTTTTTATATATTAGCTTCATTTAAGATCACCTTTTATACCTACAATCTTAATCTATTTTAATTAAATCGCCATATATTTTTTCGTATTTTTCGGGGTGGAAGGGCCAAAATCCGCCGGCGTGGAAAAATGTATACTCACCAAAATATATTTTCCCTTGAATTTCATACAGGTCTAATCTGACAAATTTGAAGCCCTGTGTTAACTTTGCAGCTAACGCCTTCATTTCTTCAAATTTTTCAGGTTTATTAATAGGCTTATCCGAATTTGGATGAATGTTTTCAATGTCTAAATGATTGAAATCCATATCATAAAAATCAAATCTGCAATCATCGCTGCGGTCAGTTGCAACAAACATCAATTCCGGTTTGCCGTCAAAACAAAAGAACTTATAATCATTAATATCGCTTTCTCCATCGGGCACCATATATTTTTCAGCAATAATCTTTGGTTTTACATCCTTATATGGATATTCACGCCCCATGTTATAGGGATTTATTTTTAATCTTCCCTCATAGAATTTTTCCAATTCTGTATGATTCATTGAACTTTTGTCTTTAATTACATTAACACTTGCAGAGTCGTGGTTACATTTAAGGACAAATTTATCCGGCAAGCTATCAAAATCAATATCGGCATAGTGATCCCAAGCACCGTATAACGGAAAAAACATATCTTGTCCCATAATACCGTTTACATAGTCTCTAACCTTGACTTTATCGACCAGATCAGTATATTCCGGGTGAACGTCGTTAAATTTCAACCAATTTAACTTATCACAAAATGTTTTTGGAGCTTTTAAATTCAGCTTCTTACCTGTTTTTATCCAAAAGACCATTTTTAAATATGGTTTTATGGGTATAAATCGCAAACAGTTAATTAATTTAAGTCTGAACTCCCTGTCCTTAAAAATTTTTTTGTAATCAATCATTACAAATTCTCCTTATACCACTCTATTGCAAGTTTAATACCATCAGCAAAGCTGTAATCGGGATCGTAACCCAAAAGGCGTTTTGCCTTGCTAATATCAGCGTTAGAATGTTTGATATCACCCTTACGGTCTGGGCCAAAATTGGGTTCAATATCAACACCCAAAGCCTCTGTGAGTCCATAATAAATATCTATAAGATACTCACGACCGCCGTAGGCTATGTTGTAAGCCTCACCTGCTGCCTCGCTTGATGCAAGACAGGCCTTTAGATTTGCCTCAATTACATTATCAATGTAGGTAAAATCACGGCTTTGTTTGCCGTCACCGTTAATGGTGGGGGTTTCACCGTGTAAAAGCATCTTTAAAAATTTCGGTATAACTGCAGCATAAGCACCATCGGGATCCTGACGGCGACCAAAAACGTTAAAGTATCGCATACCATAGGTATCAAGTCCATAGTGCATTGTATAAAGCTTTGCCCATTCTTCATCACACCGTTTTGTAAGCGCATAAGGCGACAAAAGGTTGCCCTCTCTACCCTCAGTTTTGGGCAAATTAGGCTCGTCCCCATACACGCTAGAACTTGATGCATAGACAAATTTTTTAACACCGCACTGACGCGCAGCCTCTAACATATTGAGCGTACCCTCAATATTGTTGCGGCAATAGAATATGGGCATTTCAAGACTTCTGGGCACACTTCCCCAAGCTGCTTGGTTAAGCACAAAGTCCACGCCCTCACACGCTTTAATACAGGTATCCAGATCCTTGATATCGCCCTTTATAAATTCATAATTAGGATTATCAAGGAAAATATCAATGTTTTTCTGTTTACCGGTTGAAAGGTCGTCAAGCGCGCGCACCTTATAACCCATATTAAGTATAGCTTCACACAGATTACTTCCGATAAAGCCTGCTGCTCCTGTTACTAAAAACTTAGTGTTTTCCGGAAATTTTAAATGTTTATAACCCACAATTACAGCCTCCAATAATTATAGCCTGCGCCCTCATATTCTTTACGATCAAGCAATCCCTTGATATCTGCCAAAACCTTTGTGCTATTATCGCCGGCTTTAAACATCTTATCAAAATCAGCTTGTGAAAGCGATTTAAACTCATCATGCGCAACTGCAAGAATTATAGCATCACAGTCTTTGATTGTATCAATATCAACAAATTTCATACCGTAAAGATGCTCTGCTTCATCTGCGTCAGCCGCAGGGTCAGCAACTGTTGCTGTAATACCGTATTCCTTAAGCTCATTATAGATATCAATGATCTTTGTATTACGGGTATCGGGGCAATTTTCTTTAAAGGTAAATCCAAGAATTGCTATCTTTGCAGATCTGATTGCAACATCTGCTTTAATAAGATTTTTAACAACACTTTCAGCAACATATTTACCCATATCGTCATTAATACGGCGTCCCGAAAGAATTATCTGGCTATGATAACCTAACTGTTCTGCCTTATATGTAAGGTAATAGGGGTCAACACCTATGCAATGACCGCCAACTAAGCCGGGGAAGAATTTTAAGAAGTTCCACTTTGTTCCCGCAGCTCTAAGCACAGCCTGAGTATCAATACCCATCTTATTAAAGATAATAGAAAGCTCATTCATAAAGGCAATATTAATATCACGCTGGCTATTTTCAATTACCTTTGCAGCTTCGGCAACCTTGATGCTTTCAGCACGATGCACGCCTGCTTCTACTACAAGCTCGTAAACCTTAGCAATTTCTTCGAGAGATTCTTCATCCATTCCGCTGACGATTTTTACGATCGTTTCAAGGCGATGAACCTTATCACCGGGATTTATACGCTCAGGGCTGTAACCGATTTTGAAATCGACGCCGCATTTAAGTCCCGATTCGCGTTCCAGTATTGGAACACAAATATCCTCGGTAACACCGGGATACACAGTAGATTCATACACAACGATCGAGCCTTTAGTAAGGTTACGACCAACGATCGTAGATGCGCCTTCAACAGGGGTCAAATCGGGAGTGTGGTCATCATTAACAGGGGTAGGCACCGCTACTATATGGAATTTTGCCTCGCGCAATTTCGTTTCATCAGCAGTAAATTCAACAGTAGTACTCTTAATAACCTCGTTGCCCACTTCATTTGTAGGGTCAATGCCCGACTTATAAAGGTCGATCTTCTTGGTATTAAGGTCAAAACCGACAACCTTCACCTTTTTAGCAAAGGCAACCGCAATCGGCATACCAACATAGCCAAGACCTACAAGTGAAATTTTTTCTTCTCCGTTAACGATTTTCTGATAAAGACTCATTTCAATTCCCTCTCTTTTATGTTATTAATTTCTTTTAGATAAATATCTATAACAATTTGTCGGTCAAATTGTTGTTCCACTTTTTTTCTGCCGTTTTTTCCCATCTGAGCTTTTTGTCCATAAGGCAGCTTTATAAAGCGTTCGACTGCATCGATCAAGCTTTCTGCAGATCTAGCTTTGCAATCATAACCTGTTACACCGTCATCAAAGGTTTCTCGGCAACCTGCAATATCTGTTGCAATTACAGGTCTTCCGCTTGCCGCCGCTTCTAACAAAACATTTGCCATACCCTCATGATACGACGGCAGTACCACACAGTGCGATTTTTTAATAAAGGGCTTAACGTCACTTTGTTGTCCGTGATAATTTATGTATCCATCGTCAACAGCTGAACTTATAACCTGCTCATAATCACCGTCAATCATACCAACAATATCAAAATTTGTATTTGGATAAAGCGCTTTAATTTGTTTTGCCATAGACAGAAACTCATCAACACCCTTATCCTTCATAACGCGGCCTATAAATAAAAAGTTGATATTTTCATTCTCTGGCGGATATTCAACAAGTGAAAAATTCTGCAAATTAACGCCTGAGCCCGGTAGTACGTGGTACTCCCCATTTACGACCTTATGATTTAACATAAACTCTAAATTTCTTTGATTTTGAAAAAAAACCTTATGGGCTTTTCTTAGGCCCAAACGATATAATGCCAGGGACAATTTTTGCATAATTCCTTTGTTTTCAATAGTGATTCCTAATCCCGTGATATTACATAAATAAGGAACTTTTAATGCCGTACAAGCCATACCGCCATAAACGTTGGGTTTAATAGTATATGTCAAAACAACATCCGGCGCTATCTCTTTTATCAGTTTTTTATAATAAGATATCTGCCCCAGCTCTTTAATTGGATTTGTTCCATGACGATCGAATTCAATGTTGTGATATATACAGCCCATTTCTATCATATCATCCACAAACTCGCCGTAAGGCAACGATATGTGCACCTCGTTTTCAGACAACAAGGCCTCTAACAACTCTTTGCGGAACTTATAAAGTCCAACATCATTGTTGGCTAAAATTAAAACTCTCATATTAACTCATCTTTCAAAATTATTTAAATTAATACAGACTTTTTCTAGTTCCTTACAGCCGGCACTCCTTTATATACGCCTTTTTCTGTAATGTTTTTTACAACTACTGCTCCTGCGCCAATCATACAGTTATCGGTAATATTTATATTATTTATCACTGTTGCTCCGGCGCCGATCCATGTTGCCTCACCAACAACAACGCTGCCGGCTAAATGTGCTCCAACAGAAATATGCGCATAATCAGCTACCATATTATCGTGATCAACAGATGCGCAGGTGTTTATGATACAGCCTTTACCAATGCTACTATACGGATTTATTACAGCTCCCGCCATAACCACCGTACCCTTACCGATTTTAACATTTTCTCCTACAACTGCATTTGGATGAATTAAGGTAACAATTGACTTGCTTGCATCTTCAAGTTGTTTCTGGATTTTCTTACGAATCTCCGCATTTCCTATTGCGACAAACATATCGCAATCATAATTTGCAAACTGAGCCACATTGCCAACAACTTGATAACTACCACATTCAGACAAATCGTCATTATCATCTAAAAACACAATATTTTCATAATTGTTTTTCCTTGCAATATCCGCCACTACTTTTCCGTGTCCACTTGCCCCTATGATAACCAGTTGCTTCATTTTGTTACAAGCTCACTCCCAACAAACTCTTCCATAGTAACCGAAGTTTCTGACGAAATTCCATCTCTGTTAAACACTGCCTTTACAGTATTCAATATTATTTTTATATCTCCTAAAAAGGTGATATTTTCAACGTACTCAACATCATACTTAAATTTTTCTTCCCACAAAAGCGCATTTCTTCCATTTACCTGCGCGTTTCCTGTAAGACCGGGACGCACTTCATGGCGACGTCTTTGCTCATCATTATATAATGGCAGATATTTAACTAACAACGGTCTTGGTCCGACAATGGACATGTCACCGACCAGTATGTTGATCAGCTCGGGTAATTCATCCAAAGAAGTACTGCGCAAAAACTTACCGAATTTATTTAATCTGACATCATCAGGAAGGAGGTTGCCGTCAGCATCCTTTTGGTTTGTCATTGTTCTGAATTTAATGAGTCTGAATATTTTTTCGTCTTTTCCCGGGCGCTGCTGTGTAAAGAAAGGATTGCCCTTCATTGCGATCGCAGTTACGATCATTATAACAAGCAAAATCGGAAATAATATTACAAGCGCTATCAAAGACAAGGTGAAATCCATTATTCTTTTGAAAAATTTAGCGTACATATGTAACCTCAAAAACAGCTTTTTACAATTTCAATTATTGTGTTTTGCTCTTCAACAGACATCTTATTATCACTGGGCAAACACAAGCCGCGTTCGAATATGTCAGAACCGACATCAGCACATCCACCCTCAATATAGGCATTTGTTGAAGCGCGACCGTTACCGTCGCGAGTAACAAACGGATTCATACGGAAAATAGGCTGCATATGCATAGGCTTCCAGATAGGTCTTCCCTCTGCATTATATTTAGCCAGCTTTTCAAGAATTTCTGTGGGACAGGTTTTCCCAGCTTCTTTTACGAAACAGGCATCACTATCACTGCGAACCTGCTTACACATAGCCTCTTTATCAATTATCAAGCAAGAAAGCCAGAAATTAGGGACAGAATTTATCTCATCAAAGGGATTCATCTTTACAGGTAAATCCTTAAAACCCTCTTTATAGCGCTCATAAATTGCTTTTTTCTGTGCAATATGTTCATTTAAATACGGAAGCTGTCCTCTGATGACTCCCGCAATGACATTGCTCATTCGGTAGTTATATCCGACCTCTTCGTGCTGATACCAAGGAGCATTTTCACGGCTTTGGGTCGACCATTTTCTAGCCTTGTTAGCAGCAGCAACATCATCAGTCAAAAGCATACCGCCAGATGAACCTGTAATAATCTTATTGCCGTTAAAAGAAATTGCGTTATATGTACCGAATGTGCCTGTTTGTCTGCCTTTATAGGTGGCACCCAAAGACTCGGCAGCATCCTCGACAAGAATGGCACCATGTCTTTTGCATATTTTAGTAATCTCATCAAGTTTTGCGGGTGTACCGTAAAGGTTTGCCATTATAACAACCTTTACATCAGGATACAGCTCAAATGCCTTTTCAAGCGCTGCCGGATCCATATTCCAGGTATCGCATTCTGAATCAATAAAAATCGGTTCTGCTCCCTCATACACAGCAGGATTAACAGTAGCAGAAAAGGTCACATCAGAACAAAAAATCTTATCTCCAGGTTTTACTCCTGCGAGTTTTATCGCAAGGTGGAGCGCAGAGGTGCCGCAAGAAAGCCCAACAGCATCCTTACAACCGATTAAATCACACACTGTTTTTTCAACTTCATTAATATTTTTGCCTACAGTTGACATCCAATTGGTTGTATATGCCTCAGTCATATACTCCAATTCTTCTCCATGCATTGTAGGCGAAGATAAATATACTTTTTTCTCAAAAGGTTTGAATTCCATATCGTTCCCTCTTTACAAAAGTTGATTTATGCATAATGCATCTAATTATACAGATACATTATACTATATTACTATAAAATAATCAAGGAATTTTAAGCAAATACTACATTTTTTAAGTAGTTTTTTTACCAAGAAATTAGTAAATATTTATACAAATCAGAAGTTGGATAAAATTATATATTTTTTCTGAGTTTATAAAATAAAAGCCCACGCCTGCCAATTGGCAAGCGTGGGCTTCTTTATATTGCTTTTTTACTTTAAGAATTTCTGATTTAACACTTTTTTTGTTTTTTTCATATTGTGCGATAAGGAGGGATTTTTGTGCGCAGGCGGCTGAAAAAGCGAAGAAAAAATTCAATTTTTATGCATTTATGGGCGATTTTGCTCATTTTTTTGATTTTGCTTGTGTTCTGCGACACCCGCGTTCGCCCTGTTATAAAGCGAAAGGTTCGTGACATTGCACGAACCCAGACAGTTGAAATTCTCAATGAGATTCTGCTTAGGGAAATCGACGAGCTTGAGCTGAGCTACGATATGTTTACAAATGTAAAATACGGCTCGAGCGGTGCGATAACCTCTATCGAATCGGACACGGTTGCCATAAACAAATTCAAGGCATCCTTTGCCATATCCATAACCGATGCACTAAGAAAAATTGAGCAGTTTGATTTTTACATAAACCTTGGAACGCTGATAGGACCCGAGTTTTTTACACAGCGCGGGCCTAAAATTCACTTCAAGGTTTTATCCTCTGAGTATGTCCAAACCGAGATCATAAGCCGCTTTGAAGAGGCAGGAATAAACCAGACGGCACACAAGATACTATTAGACGTATCGGTAAACATCTGCTGCTACTTCCCCGGCTACACAACCTCAGTCACAGTTCAGAGCGAACTTATGCTAGCCGAAACCGTAATAATCGGCACGGTGCCAAGCTTTTACGCGCCAAGCGGATAGTTACTTCTTTTTCTTTTTAACGGAATAGCCGAAGCTGCCGAGCTTTTTACCGAGGTCAAAATACTCGCCGTGGCAATATGCGGTAAGGCGGCATTTATCCATTCGCAGTCTGCCGTTTTCGTCGATATATTGCTCATCGACCAGCACAGCGGTTATCTCAGCCAGAAACATATCGTGGGTTCCGAGCGGTTTAACCTCGGTTACCTTACATTCAAGGCTTATTGGGCTCTCTGCGATAACAGGAGCCGAAACTGTACTTGCGCTTTCAGCAGTCAGCTTTAATTTTTTAAATTTATCCATCTTCGCACCTGTTCGCACGCCACAAAAATCAGCGGCACGAACTAAGCTTCTCGGCACAAGATTTATAACAAACTCACCCGATTTCTTGATAATATCATAAGAATGGCGCTCGGGGCGGATCGAAACGTATGTCATCGGCGGGTCCGAGTTTATTATTCCCGTCCAGGCAATCGTTAAGGCGTTGGGTTTTTCGACGCTTCCGCAGCTTACCAAAACCGCAGGAACGGGCCCTAAAAGTGTTGATGGTTTCCAAGTTACTTTAGCCATTTTGTTCTCCGTTTTTAAAAATTTTTGTGTTATGAATAATTTGCCCTATTCTTCAAAAACTAACCTTGGACAAAAAAATTATTCAATAAAGGAGGGCGAAATAATGAAAATTGTTGATAGAATAGCTCTGCTCCTTACAATTATCGGTGCTCTCAACTGGGGCAGCATCGGGCTTTTCAAGTTTGATATCGTTGCCTGGCTTTTCGGCGGCACCGACGCTATGCTCAGCAGGATCATCTTCACCGTTGTAGGTCTTGCGGGACTCTGGTGCATTACCCTACTTTTCAGAAGCAGAGAAAACAACTAATTTATGAAATCGGATACCAAAACGGTATCCGATTTCGCCCTTTTTTACTTATTTTCTTTTGCGATAGGCGCAATATGAAGCTCGGCAAGCTGATCTAAGGAGGCTTCTGAGGGACACTCTGTCATAAGCTCCATCATATTCTGAACCTTGGGGAATGCAATAACATCTCTAAGGCTTTCTGCACCGAGCATAAGCATAATGATTCTATCAAGACCGAGGCCCATTCCGCCGTGAGGAGGTGCGCCATAGGTAAATGCATCGGTCAGGAAGCCGAATTTCTGATATGATTCCTCATCAGAAAGGCCGAGAGCCGAGAACATCTTCTTTTGAAGCACGGGGTCGGTTATTCTGATAGAGCCGCTGGAAAGCTCAATGCCGTTTAAAACAAGGTCATAAGCCTTGGCTCTTACGCTGCCCTTATCTGTATCAAGCTTTGCGATATCCTCTTCCATAGGAGATGTAAAGGGGTGGTGCATTGCAACATAGGTCTGGCTGTCCTCATCCCACTCAAAGAAGGGGAACTCGGTGATCCAGAGGAAGCACCACTTGTTAGGATCAATAACATTCATCTTCTTGGCAGCCTCAAGGCGAAGCATACCGAGAACAGAAAGAACTATCTTATTCTTGCCGTCAGCAACAACAAAGATAATGTCACCGTTTTTAGCGTTCATACGGCTGACGATTGCCTGCATTTCCTCTTCCTTCATAAACTTAGAGAAGGTGCTCTGCACACCGTCATCAGTAATCTTTATCCAAGCAAGGCCCCTGCCGCCGATTCCGCGAACCTGCTCGGTCAATTTATCCAGTTCTTTTCTGGAATAAGCCGCTGCTCCGCCCTCTACGCAGATTGCTCTAACGCTTCCGGTCTCTGCAGCTGAACTAAACACTGTAAAGTCACAATCCTTTACAATATCAGTTAAGTCTTCAATCTCATAGCCAAAGCGGACGTCGGGCTTATCTGAACCGTATTTCTCCATTGCGTCCTTATAAGTCATTCTGCGAATAGGGAGAGAAAGCTCTATATCCATACATTCTCTGAAGATATGTTCAACAAAGCCCTCACCTATCTTCATAACGTCCTCAACGTCTACATAGGACATCTCTAAGTCTATCTGGGTAAACTCAGGCTGTCTGTCAGCTCGCAGGTCCTCATCTCTGAAGCAGCGGGCAAACTGAACATATCTATCAAAGCCCGAGACCATAAGAAGCTGCTTATAAAGCTGGGGCGACTGAGGAAGCGCATAGAACTTGCCGTCGTGTATTCTCGAAGGAACGAGGAAATCTCGCGCGCCCTCGGGGGTTGATTTGATAAGAATAGGAGTTTCGATCTCGATAAAGCCGTTTTTATCAAAGTAATCTCTTGCCGCCTTGACAATCTTATGGCGCTTTATGATATTCTGCTGGAGATCAGCGCGGCGAAGGTCAAGATAGCGATACTTAAGCCTAAGTTCGTCCTTAACAGTTGAGTTTTCAACTATCTCAAACGGCGGTGTCTGAGCCTTTGAGAGTATTCTCAAATCGGTTACATAAACCTCGATCTCGCCTGTAGGGATCTCAAGATTTTTAGACTCTCTTTCTCTTACCTCGCCTGCCGCCATAATGACAAACTCGCTACGAACAGTTTTTGCAAGATCAAATAGCTCTCTATCACTGCCGTCGTCAAATGCAAGCTGAAGGATACCTGTACGGTCACGAAGGTCGATAAACTGGAGAGTTCCAAGGTTTCTGGCTCTCTGGGTAAAGCCGCAGACAACAACCTTTTCTCCTACATTTTTCATATTAAGCTCGCCGCAGTAATTTGTACGCTTTAAGCCTTTCATTGTGTTGTGTTCCATCTTCTCTTCCTCCAAAATTACTTTGTTAAGTTTTCAAAGCTAGCGAGCACATCGCCGCAAGCCGCAGAAAGCTTTTTATCGTAAAATTCCTTTATAAAGCTATCACCAAGGGAGATCTTTGTTTCCTCACCGCTTTGCATATCCTTAAGGTTTGCAAAGCCAGTTTCAATTTCATTATCTCCGATAACGATTACGTACTGGGCGCCGATCTTATTGGCGTATTTCATCTGAGCCTTGACTCCCCTGCCCATTATATCGCAATCAGCGCGGAAGCCTTCATCGCGAAGCAGGCTGACAAGCTCAACTGCTTTACACTTAGCTTTATCACCCATAGGCGCAATATACATTTCGCACTTGTCGCTTTCGGGGAAAGCCACTCCTTGAGCCTCTAAAAGAAGGAGCAATCTTTCAATTCCCATAGCGTAACCGAGGGCGCAGGTCTTGGGTCCGCCGAGGGTCTCAACCAGTCCGTCATACCTACCGCCGCCGCAAACAGTTCCCTGCGCGCCGATCTCATCAGAAACAAACTCAAAAACAGTTTTTGTGTAATAATCAAGGCCGCGGACGATCGTGGGATTGACCTTAAACTTAATATTCATTGCCTCAAGGTATCCTTGAACTCCCTTAAAGTGCTCGTCGCACTCGTCGCAAAGATAGTCAGTAACCTTAGGAGCGCCCTTTGCAATCTCGGAGCAGACGGGACTCTTGCAGTCCAGAATTCGCATAGGATTCTTTTCAAGTCTGCCCTTGCAGGTTTCACAGAGAGCATCCTTTTGAGCCTCGAAATATTCCTTAAGCGCGTTATGATAATTCTTGCGGCATTCGGGACAACCTATAGAGTTTATCTCAAGGTGCAGATTTTTTATCCCGAGAGCCTTAAAGAATGCGTCTGCCGAGGCGATAAGCTGAGCGTCTGCAATTGGCTCTTTGGAGCCGAAGCACTCAACGCCGTACTGATGAAATTCCCTAAGTCTTCCCGCCTGCGGCTTTTCGTAGCGGAAGCATGAGGTCAAGTAATAAACCTTTAAGGGAAGCGAATCGTTAAGAAGTCCGTTCGAAAGCGCGACTCGCACAACAGAGGCCGTTCCCTCTGGACGAAGGGTTATTGATCTGTTACCCTTATCCTCGAAGGTATACATTTCCTTTTGGACAACGTCGGTTGTATCACCGACACCGCGGCAGAAAAGCTCGGTATGCTCAAAGGTTGGAAATCTTATCTCCTTAAATCCAAACAGAGCCGCTGTTTTTCTTGCAGTTTCCTCAACAAACTGCCATTTTTCGCTCTGGGAGGGCAGGACATCCTGCGTTCCTCTCGGCGCGCTTAACATAACTGACATTTTTTCTTCCTCACTTTTAAAAAAATAAATTCCCCTTGCAAAAAGTAAAACCACTTTTGCAAGGGGACGAGTTTTTAATTCCCGCGGTGCCACCCCGATTGAGCGCAAAGCGCCCCACTTAAAAGGCAGATAACCGCGCCTAACGGGATTTGACACACAAATCCGGCTCACGGATGTCTTTAAAGGTTTCGTGCGAGATGCCTCTCAGCTTTGGCATCATCTCTGTACGCCGTAAATCCTTTTTCTCTTCCGATCACAGCCGATTTTAGCTATTTAGCTATTCTTTACAATTTCTCTCCAATCAAGGTCACCACGCTCAAGGCCGTGAATTAGGACCTCAGCAGTTGCGATATTGGTTGCGATAGCGATATTATTAACATCGCAAAGGCGGATTATATTATCGGTAGGGTCATTTTCACTTCTGCCCTGTGCCTTAGGGTCTCTGAAATAGAGGACCATATCTATCTCATTCCAGGATATCTTAGCCGCGATCTGCTGGTCACCGCCCTGGTCTCCCGAAAGGAATTTTACTATTTCAAGCCCAGTTGCATCGGCAACGAGCTTACCTGTTTTAGCGGTTGCATAAAGCTGATGATTTCCGAGGATCTTCTTATAAGCAATACAAAGCTGGATCATCATCTCTTTTTTGGTGTCATGTGCCATCAAGGCAATGTTCATAAGTTTTTCCCCTCTCTCATTTATTTAAAAAGCAATGGAACCTCCCTGCCGATAACTCTTGCGGCAAGGTTTTCAAATGAGATGATTCCAACGCTCTTTTTAATTTCTTTCTTAGTTCTGTTTAGCACACATTTTTTTAGCAGCTTGTCCTCTGGAATTATTGCGATAAGCTGAGCGCCGACCTCATCAATAATATCGTCAATATCGGCAATCTCTTCCTTACTCTCAAACTCGAGAGGAACGAAGTTAACAACAAGTCGAATTCTCTTGTGGCCCGCTTTTCTTAAAAAATCGGTTGCCTTTTCGGCATCTCTGACGCTCACGGGCGAAAGGTTTGTTACCACAAGCGCGTGACTTGCGGCCTGCGCGGCGGCAGAAAGCTCTGAGCCTATTCCTGCAGGAGTATCTAAAATAACAAAGTCATAAACAGTGCTGAGCTGCCTACAAAGAGCAACAAAGCGGGCGGCAGAAATAATGTAATTACTCTTGACGGGAGCAGCTATAATGCTTAGGTTTTCTACATACTCAGTTTCATAAATAGCCTCGTCAAGCGTACAGTTGCCGCTTAAAATATCACCAAGGTCATAAACAATGCTATCAATACCGAGCATAAGATCAATGCAGCGCATACCGCTGTCAAGCTCGATAACTATTGCCTTTTTTCCCTCTTTAGAAAGCGAAATGCCAAGGTTTAAGGCGACGGTTGATTTACCCGTTCCGCCCTTGCCAGAGGTTACAAGCATTATCTTTCCCATGCTCTTTTACTCCCGAATTTTGTTAAAATGATGTTAAAACACCAATATAGAATATAATATCAAATTTTTTGCATTTTGTAAATAGATTTTTTAAGACAAAAGCTGATTTTCGGTCGAGGGAGAATTTGTTTCGTCACTTTCAAAGAAGTGGGTGTCAAAAATCGACTTAACTATTGAGGCGGCCTTGTTTCCGTTAAAGCCGTACTCAACAACTGCGGCTACCGAAAGCTCGCAATCGTCAAGGGGGCCTATTGCGGTAAAGACGGCGTTTGCCGCCTTATTGCCGTAGTTTTCGGGCGAGCCTGTTTTACTGCCTACCTTAAAGGGATAGCTGCCGAAAGCCGAGCGGCCTGTACCCTTAGTAGAAACCAAGTACATTCCCTCTTTTACCGCCTCAAAGGCGCCGTTTACATTTTCTATGGTTGCAAGCACGGTTGGGGTGTGCTCATAGACAACAGTTTTATAATCGTAGCTTACTATCTTCTTGACTATATGCGACTGCATACGAACGCCGTCGTTACCGATAGTACCTGTATAAACCGCTATCTGAAGCGGCGAGAACATACTGTCGGACTGGCCGATAGATGCCTGCAAAACGTCACCGGGATACCATTCCCTGCCCTGCGATTTTCTATATTCGGGGCTTGCAAGTCTGCCCTTATTTTCGGGAAGCTCAAGACCCGTCGGCTCTCCAAGACCGAGCGCAGAGGCATACTTATTTATGGTGTCAATACCCATTCTTTTACCGACATCGTAAAAATAGATGTTGCAGGAAACCCTGAGAGCGTTTGCAAGGTTTATATTTCCGTGGTTGCCCATACAGGTAAAGGACATACCGAGATACTCATAGACATGGTGACAGCCGACGGGGGAACCCGTTGTTACCGTGCCACTGCACATTGCGGCGATGCCCATAGCCGGCTTAAAGGTAGAGCCTGGGGCGTAAGCGCCGTTAAAGCATCTGTTAAAGAGCGGGTTTTGCTCATTCTTGATAAGCTCGTTATATTTTGTATAGTATTCTGTTATATCATAGGACGGATAGTTTGCGGCGCAGAGGATCTCACCTGTTTTGGGGTTTAATGCCACGACGCAGCCCGCATTTGCCTCAGCACCCTTACCTGCGGCGCTTACTGCGGCAATTTCTTTAACCCTTTTTTCAAGGGTTACTTGAGCGGTTTTCTGAAGCTGAGAATCGAGGGTCAAAACAATTGTATTACCTG
This sequence comes from Oscillospiraceae bacterium, assembly GCA_017461245.1. Lineage (GTDB taxonomy): Bacteria > Bacillota > Clostridia > Oscillospirales > Ruminococcaceae > SIG578. The sequence continues at coordinate 34,547 of JAFTYW010000024.1, read as the reverse complement.
GGATAGGCTCAACCTTCATTTTTGAGCTTATAACGTTACCGTCAACGTCAAATTCTATAACCTTTATTCCGTCAGTTCCCTTAAGATAGCTCTCATAGGCCTTTTCGATGCCGCTTTTTCCAACATAATCGGTAAGCTTATAGCCTTTATTTTTAAGCTCAGCATACTCCTCGGCATAGATAGGGCCGATCGTTCCTATTACGTGAGGGGCGATAGTTCCGTCAGCATACTCGCGGACACTTTCCTCAGAAATTGTAATTCCCGCGTAGGTTATGCTCTTTTCAAGTATCTCAGAAACGGTCGACATACCGACATCCTCGGCAAAGGTAAAAGGCGCGCTTACAGTAAAGCCCTTTACCTCCATTTCGTATCGCACGCCGACAATAATCCTCTTTTGTGCCTTTGAAAGCGAGGGTTCAACATCGTATCTCTCGCAAAGCGCGTCCCACACGTTCTCAAAGGTTGCATAATCCTGCAGACCTATCCTCGCCTTGAGTGAAGCGACAGAGGAATCATAGCCGTCCTTAAAGGCATAAGGCTCCTCATCGGTTATGGGGATAGACTGATTTATCTCTTCACCCTGCTTATTTGCAACCTCGGCGGCAACAAGGATTATCTCGTTTGCCTCAGCCATTTTTACATAGCTTTTATCAAAAACAACGTTATAAGCAGTTCTATTGGCGGCAATGGGGATGCCGTTTCTATCAACTATCTCTCCCCTTGCGGCCTTTACCGTTACCTCTCTTGTATAGCGGACATCGCCCATCGCACGATATTCCTCGCCGTCAACAAGCTGAAGTTGCATAATACGGACTACGTAGACAGCAAAAATAACAGCAAGAATTCCTGCCAAGGCAAAAATTCTTGAAGCGGTTTGCTTTTTTGCTCTCATACTCGTCCCTTCTTTCTATAATGATATCGAAGTTGCAAAAAACGAGCTAAAACGTTTTTTGCAACATAGAGCCGATAATCATTATAACTAGTCAAAATCAAACTTAGCCCTATTAGGACTCAGATCGTAAATTTTCTTTACAACATAAACCATAGCCGCCGAAAAAACAGCGGTTTTGAAAAAGCGCTCTACGCAGTTTTCCACAAACAGTGCGCCGACATTTTCGTATCCCTTAAGGACAAAGAAGAAAAAGAAGTCCAGCACAACAAAAACAAGCGCCGCGGCGCAGGCGCAAGCAAATGTGCTTACGAAAACGGGGCGGGCAAAATACTTCATAACAAGGTTTACACAAACGCAGATAATGCAGAGCATAAGAGCGCAGAAGCCAAACTCTCTTTGGGCGCTGTAATCCCAAAACAGACCGCAGACTGCCGACATAACAAGCGAGGGAATTATTCCCTCATAGCAGGAAAATGCCACCGCAAATGGTAGCAAAAACAGAACGTTTTGAAAAAGCCCTATTCTGACAGGAGCATTCTGAAAGCAAAAAAGGACGAGAGCCAAAAGAACGTAAAGCGACCATTTGAAAAATTTAGCCATCTTTTTTGTTCTCATTTTGCCCTCCCCCTTCTATTATGTCTATTCTTCAGCCTCAGTCTGCTCGGAGCTTGTGTTCTCAGACTCCTCGGTTTCGGGAGGCTGATACTCAGAAAACTCTGTTACAATAACGACATCTGAGACCTTTGTTACATCAACGATAGGCTCGATCTCAGCGTACATTGAAACGCCCGAATTTTCTGCGCCCATAGATTTAACTGTTCCGACCAAAATCCCCGACGGGAAAACCCCGCCGATACCCGAAGTTTCGATTATATCGCCCGAAAGCAGAGCGGTATCTCTCGGCAACATTTTAAGCTTTGTTCTACCCTTATTATAAAGGTCAGCACTTCCGCCGACAACGCCCGTTTCCTGCGTTCTCGAGTTGAAAATACCGACATTTATCTCGGGGTCAAGAATGGTGGTTACAACGCTATAGGTGGGTCCAACCTCGGTTATTACGCCGACAAGTCCATCCTCAGTTATAACAGGACTGTTAAGCTTAATATTGTTGAGGCTACCCTTATTTACAGTAAATTTACCGAAAGCCGAGGCACTATCTCTACCGATAACGGTTGCGGCCTCCATTTCATAATCAGGATTTTTTTCCTTTATTCCAAGCACCTTTTTAAGCTGCTCGTTTTCTTTTTTTGCTTTTTCGTAGTCACTTAAGTTTTTATAAGCCTGTGCAAGCTCAGAACGAAGCTCTTTGTTTTCCTTTTCTATATCCTTTGCGTTAACAAGCGAATTGAAAAAGCCCGCAACGCTATCAGAAATAGACGCTGACGCCTTGACTATCGGGGTTACGAATGTTCCCACGACCGCCTCGGGAAAGGATGCAAAGCCGCCCGACGCCGCCTGATAGATCATTATTCCAATCAAAAGAGCTACAACGCAGACAACAACCTTAAAGATCTTACCCTTTAAAAAGTCCTTCAACAAAAAGCCTCCTTTCTAAGTTTTGTTTAAGAAAAAACAGGTGCAGACGAAAAAATTCCGCCTGCGCCCTCAAATCATTTTTTTAAATTAATCTTCGTCAAGCAGAACATCGCTGAGTCTGTCAATATCCTCAAGCATCATTCCTGTTCCCTCTGCAACGCAGTCAAGGGGATTTTCCGCAATGTGAACGGGGATTCCGGTTTCGCTTGTGATAAGCTCGTCAAGGCCTCGCAGGAGCGCACCGCCGCCTGTTAAGGTAATGCCGTTATCAATAATATCGGCAGAAAGCTCGGGAGGAGTGTTCTCAAGGGTTGACTTAATAGCGTCAACAATAAGCGCGAGAGAATCCGAGAGAGCCTCTCTTACCTCAGCGGCCTCGATAGTGATATTCTTAGGCAGACCGTCAACTAAGTTTCTGCCCTTAATAACCATTGTTCCCTCATTCTCATAAGGATAGGCAGAACCGATCTCGATCTTGATAGCCTCAGCAGTTCTTTCACCGATGAGGAGATTGTATTTTTTCTTGATGTAGCTGATGATAGCAAGGTCAAACTGGTCGCCCGCAATTCTTACCGACTGTGCAGTAACGATACCGCCGAGAGAGATAACAGCAACCTCACAGGTTCCGCCACCGATATCAACAACCATGCTGCCGACAGGCTCGGAAATGGGAAGACCTGCACCGATTGCGGCTGCCATAGGCTCCTCAATAACGTTTACCTGCTTTGCGCCTGCTTTATAAGCAGCGTCCTTAACGGCTCTCTTTTCAACCTCAGTAACGCCCGAGGGAATGCAGATCACAACTCTGGGGCGGCTGAAAACCGAGTTGCCGATAACCTTTGATATCAAGATCTTGAGCATTGTTGCGGCGATGGCAAAGTCAGAAATAACGCCGTCCTTAAGAGGACTTACAGCAACGATCGAACCGGGGGTTCTACCGATAACCTCTTTTGCCTCTCTACCGACAAACTTGACGGTATTATTCTTGACATCCTTTGCAACGACCGAAGGCTCGCGCATAATGATACCTTTGCCTCTCATATAGACAAGGGTATTTGCGGTACCAAGGTCGATACCGATGTCCTTTGAAAACATATTAAACAAATTGAACATTTTTTGTTCCTCCTTATAAGGCTACACATACATTTTATATTATAACCCTTATTTTGCCTTTTCTCAATACAATTCTGTAAATTTTTTTATTAAATTACGCCGCTTTTATAAAGTCCGCGGGTAAACCCCTCTTTGCAATCGGGACAAACGCGGTTTTTAAGCGACAAAATTACCTCTTTACACCTCTCACTACTTTCGTTTGTAAAGTAAGCTAAAAGGAAATTAGCAGAGTCAAAATCACTTTTTTCTATCTGCGCCGCAAGCGGAACAGTGTTATATATCTCGCTTACCGCTCCCCTGCATTTTATAGAAAAGCTTTTTCCCGTTCTATCAACAAGCTTTGGAGCGCCGCCGCATTTTTTGCAGCCGCCTGTGCTCTTTGCGGGGCAGGCTCTTGTCATCATAAGCGGCAGATAGCCGTAAACCAGCGCGCCGATCTTCACAAATGGCGAAAGCCTTTCAAGCTTTCTTTGCGAAATTTCAAAGGATGCCACCGCCGACTCTACCAAAATGCCACTTAGCACCTTCAGCGCTCGGCTGTTGTATACATTCATAAAGGCGCCAAAATGTGCCTTCACTCCCGCCTCTTTTACGAGGGTAAGCTGACCGATATTCTGAACGCAGACTCTGTCTATTCCTGCGTCTTTAAGCTTATAGAGGGCGGTTTTGGTAAACTTGTCATTTGAAAACGCCCAGCGGTCAAGTTCGGGAATGAGTTTTTCTTTTATATCGGGGAAATTATCGCTTTTTATCAGTTTTAAGCATTCCCTTATGGGAAGATAGATAGCATCGCAAAGGCTATGATTATCTGAAAGTTGGTCTATACTTTCAAACCTTGCGGCAAGAGAACTTTTATATTGATTTTTGGAAATTTTTGGTAGATCTTTTGGTGCAAAAATCTCCCTTACGGGCGGTTTTTGCCGCTCAAATGAGAGTTTTTCTACTGCCTCGCGGCGAAGCGAATTTAAAACAGAGGGAGAAACTCCCGCTCCCTTTTCTATTTCGCATTTAAGATCATCAATATAATAGGGGGTTGAGCCGAGTCTGCCAATTTGCTTTAAAACAAAACTTTCATCGGCAGAGTTTTGGCAGGCTTTAGCTTTTTCAGTCTCTACCGTAACTATATTTTGGTTTTTATCCCTAAGGGTCAGATAAATCGGCTGCTCTGTGCTGATCTTAACCTCTGCAGAGAGCGGGACAGACTGATTTTCCTTACGGTAAAGCTCGTGAAGACGCGGCAGTGCGGTTTTGGCGCTCATAACGTCGTCACGACTTCTGTAACCGAACATATTTTTTCCTATATCCGATTTAAAATAACCGTCTGTAAAGCCGCTTCTTGAAAAGATGTCCTTTGAAAGCTCGAAAATCTCAGAGGTGTCCTCCCCCATCATAGCCGCCTTTACAAGAGAAACTGCGGCAGCAACATACTCGGGGCGTTTCATTCTGCCCTCTATCTTAAGTGAAGCAACACCCATACTGCAAAGCTCGGCTATATGCGAGCAAAGGGACATATCCTTAAGGCTTAAAGCGTATCCATCATTATTGCCGATACCGAAATTAAGGCGGCAGGGCTGAGCGCATCTGCCACGGTTTCCGCTTCTTCCGCCAAGGAGAGCCGAAAGATAGCATTGACCGGAAACCGACATACACATTGCGCCGTGAACAAACGCCTCTGTTTCGATAACGCCGCTTTTAGCAATTTCGCTTATCTCATCGCGCGAAAGCTCTCTTGCAAGCACCGCCCTATCAAAGCCAAGCTCCTTTGCCGCCATTGCACCCGAAAGGCTTGCTATGCCTATCTGAGTCGAGGCGTGTATTGAGAGAGACGGGCATATCTCCTTTGCAAGAGAAAGCACACCCAAATCTGAAACAATGAGCGCGTCAACGCCTATTTTAGCGGCATACTCAATAAGCCTTGCGGCCTCTAAAAGCTCGCTGTCGTAAAGCGCGGTATTAAGAGCAAGATGCACCTTGACGTCGCGCTCGCGGCAGTATTTTACCGCATTTTCAAGCTCGTCATCAGTGAAATTCTGAGCCGAGGCTCTTGCGCTAAAGCTTTTGGAGCCGAGATAAACGGCATCAGCGCCGCAACGCACGGCTGCCGTTACACAATCAAAGCTTCCCGCAGGGGCAAGTATTTCAGCTTTACAGCTATTAAAAACGCTATCAGCCACTTTTATCTGAGCTCTGCTCTGAGGCGGTCGATCTCACGCTCTAAGCGCTCGATCTTTCTCTTTGCATCGTCAAGCTCGATTCTTGCCTTTGCAGTGTCCTGAATGTAATCATTGATCTGCAGGCGCATACGGTCGCTTGTGCCTTCTTCTTTATTCTTTTTGTCGAGATACTCGAGGGCGCAGAGAACTGCTGCCGAAGTGGCGGTAAACCTTGTGCTACGCTGGCAGAGCTTCTTCATATCAGAGTCAAGTTCGTAAGCAAGCTCAAGTATGTACTCCTCGTTTTCTTCTGTTAAAATGGTGTAATCTGTGCCGTAGATTTTGACGTTAACCTTGTTCTTATTTTCCAAAAAAATCACCCCATAAATAAATTCAAATAATTATACAGTTTGATTATAACACATATATTTTCAAAATACAAAGCTTTTTTTGCATATTCGTCAAAAAAATATATTTTTCCTGTAAAGGTATAAAGCTACACACATCTGCACAAACTAATTTTCGGTGGTGAAATATTATGAAAAGAGCATTTACAGATTTTTGTCTGTTTTCTTTTGGCTACAGCGCCTACAGTCTTATCGAGCTTGCCTACAGGCGCTACACACATTACTCAATGGGCATTGCGGGCGGGCTTTGTTTTGTCGTGCTTTACAAAATCTATAACAAATACAAAAGCCTGTCTGTTTTGAAAAAGTGTCTTATCGGCTCGGCGGTCATAACGGCGGTAGAATATATCTTTGGTGTAATTTTCAACTTAAAGCTTAAAATGAATGTCTGGGATTACTCCTCCCTGCCGCTTAACATTTCGGGACAGATCTGCCTTTTATATTCGTTTTTATGGGTTATTTTATGCCTGCCTATCTGCTATCTTGTTCCTAAAATTTCAAGGCTTGAAAAGGCGTTTGATCATAAAATATAAAAATGCGCCAAGTTCTTTACAAACTCTGCGCATCGTCTCTCCCTCAGTCAAAACCTTCAGTTTTGCCAGCTCCCTCGTCAGAGGGAGCCATTTTATTATTGCAATTTTATATGTTAAGGTGATTCATTGCTATTCCGCTGTCTAGTATATCGCAGATGCCGTAACTGCCGTCCGAGCCGAGTGAGCCGGGGTTAAAGATATACATACCGTTGAGGTATCTTGCGTCTCTTTTATGGGTGTGGCCATAGAGCACAAGCCTTGCGCCCTCTTTCACGGCCGCTTCTTCAAGGCGCTGTGTGCCAAACTTCACGTTAAAGACGTCGCCGTGCGTGTAAAGTATCTTACCTTGCTCACTGCCTACTGTGTTTACCGATGGCAGCGGACTTATAAAATCGCAATTTCCCTTAACAGCAAGTATTTTTCGTTCTGGAAAAAGATCGCATATATCCTCATATTCCCTCTTTCCGTCACCAAGAAAGAAAACAAGCTCGGCATCGCGATGCTTTTCCATTACATCTTTAAATTTAAAAAAGTTTCCGTGGCTATCGGAAATAACCAAAATACGCATAGTAGGTTCACCTTTCGAAATTCTATTTTAGCTGTTTATCACATAAAATAAAAACAGCATAAACTATATAAGGAGTGATATTTTATGTCTGAGCAGAAATTTAATGAAAACGATTTATTGAGAGCGGCTCAAAAACTCGGCGTTGACAATGAGACTGCGCAAAAGGCCATTGACCCTCAAAAAAGGGACGAGATCTTAAAAAGGCTAAGCGACAAGGACAGAGAAAAGGTTTCAGAGGTCTTAAGTAACCCCGAGCTTACAAAAAAGCTTTTATCCTCCCCACAGGCGCAGAGCTTACTTAAAAATTTATTCGGAGAAAAACGAAATGGAGATTGACGAAAATTTACTCGGGCAGGTGTCCGATTTTCTAAACACCAAAGAGGGCGCTGAAATTCTATCGGGGCTCAAAAGCTCTTTGGGGCTGGGCGGCGAGAGCAAAAACGAGGGCGGAGGATTTTCCTCCCTCTTTGGTGGCTCGGGGAAGCCGAAAGAAGAGCCTAAGTCACCCTTTGCGGACATTGATATGACAAGACTTCTCCCGCTTGTTTCTGCGATATCCTCTGCAAAAACAGATGACAGAGCTACAAACCTGCTCCTTGCACTAAAGCCGCTTTTAGACCCCAAAAAAGCGCCCAAAATAGACCACGCTATTTCTATTATGCGCATTATGGCGCTCATCCCCATTTTAGAGGAGCACGGATTTTCTATATCAGACATTTTTTCTTAAAAAGAGGTGACACAAAATGGCAAACGGCTTTTCGGGCGAGGAAATTGACAGAATGAAAGCCGATGCAGTGCGCAGAGCGCGGCAGATGCACGCCCGCTCGACACTACCCAACTTTCCCGCCGATTGTCAAAATCAAAGAGAGGCCCCGCAGCAAAAAAGCGAGCCAGTACCAAAAGAGGTACAAAGCAGCCCGCAGAACATCCTCGGAATGTTTAAAATGTTCGGAGTCGACAACGACAGGCTTATAATTTTTGCACTTATCCTACTGCTCTATTCAGACAAGAAAAATCTGCCCATAATACTCGCTCTGTTATACATTGCAATGTAAAAAGCACCTTATGCCAGCGGCTTGGGTGCTTTTAATTTTAGGCGGTCTGCTGCTCAAACTCCTCTTGTTCTTCTTGTACTGTAAACTCAACTCCCGCTCTCTCCTCAGGGCCGCGGGTGAGCTTTTTGCGCAGTTCTCTAAGCAGTACAAGAGCAAACAAAAGCATAAAAGGAACTGCAAACACAAGAGCCACCGACAAAGACTCCTGCTTTATAATTTTGCCCGCATTTTTTATAACAAGAGAATCTTTAAGCATTTCGGGTGTATAAAACTCATCGTCCTCGGTGTTTTTAACTATGACAAGCGAGCCACCCTCAATATCCGCAGACTCGATATCATACTCTGCGACGTAAATCTTATATCCAAAAATCTCAGCAGTGTTCTCGCCTGTTTTGGAAAAGGCAACCGTGCAGACAAAAGCCGCTATAAGTGAAACCACTGCGCAAAGAAAAATGAGGATCACGGCACATATTTTACGTAGTATTTTAGGCGTGGCTTGGGGGCTTTTTTGGTTATCTATTTGATTCATAAAAAATGCGCCCTCCTCGCTAAAATTTTCTAATTTCATTTTAGCACAGAAAAGGACGTATTTCAATTATTTTTACATTGTTTTAACAATTATTTTTACCAGTTATTTTTTACCAGCACATTTGCAATTCTTAAAGCAAGCGGCGCTTTTGTTTTTGGGTGAATATCATCATTTTCACAAATATCAGCGCACTTTACAACCTCGGTATTACTACAGAGATTCGGTACGTTAAGCTGAGATTTATGCATAACCTTCCAACCCTCATAAACATCTCCGGTTGCCGGATCCAAAAGACCTGCAAGCTGAACTACTACAAACGGCAGCTCTTTATCCTTATAAGCATTTCTCCAGCACTCAATTAGAGCGGCAAGCTCCTTATCATAAACCTCAGCTTCACCTACTGAGGAATCGCTTTCGCCCTGATACCATATTACTGCCGCTACAGAATAAGGAATTAACTTTTCAACAACATAGTGATAAAGAGTGCCATCCTTATTCCACGCACTATAATCCTCACAAAAATGTGAGTTTGTTTTTTGGTTATCGGCAAGGACTATTCCCTTACTTTCAAAAAGTCCCTCGGGAACCCAGGTTTCGATAACCGACGCTCCCTGATAGCTTGTTATTATACCTACTGCCCTATCTCTATCAGCCTCAAGCTTTTCGCCGACCATATAACCCAGAGCGGGCCAACTCGGAGCGTTTTTCTCACTGCAAACAACCCAGCCGTCAGAGGGTTTAAAGGGTTCTCCCGCCTCAAGACGAGGTGAGGAAAAAAGGCGCAGGCGGTTTATATCCTTGCCATTTGGAGTTGTACTTTCGCACAGCTTAAACTGATGGTTCGACTGGCCTGCAACTATGTAAACATCGCCAATATAAACATCGTTAAGCTCGAGCTTTTGGCCGTTTAAGTCAATATCTACGGTGTACGGACCGCCGTAACCCATAGGCTCAAGCTCCGCTATCCATTTTCCGCCGTTGCAGTTAGCTTTTGCAGTTTTTGAGCAAAGCGAAACAGTAATTTCGCCCTCTCCTTCGCCGAAAAATCGAATGGGTTTATTTGCCTGCAAAACCATGTGCGAGCAAAAAAGAGGATTAAGTGTAAGAGTTTTCATAGTTATCCCTGCCTTTCTGTTTGTAGTGTAGCACTTTGCAAATGCAAAAGTCAAGAAATTTTCAGGATTTTAATTACTTTTTTAATGTTTGAGCGGCATTGACTTTTTGCCGTAAAAAAGGTATAATTTTAAAGTAAATACCCAAAAGAATATTTCTGCCTTTTTTGAAAACAATAAAGCGAGCAAACTTTCAAAAAAGGTGGTAAATTCTATGGCAGAAAAACAGGGTGTTTTGAGCGAGGAAACCTTGCCCGACACATCGCCTAACGAGCAGGACAATTCCCAAAACGAGAACCAGAGCGAACTTGACCGCATTATACAAACGGGTTCTATAACCCAGACGGGAAGCAAGTATACCATTCATTGTCTTACCGTAATCGGTCAGATCGAGGGGCATTACTGCCTGCCCTCTCAAAACAAAACGAGCAAGTACGAACACATTATCCCCCAACTCGTTGCTGTTGAGGAGGACCCTAAGATCGACGGACTTATCATTATCTTAAACACCGTCGGCGGTGACGTTGAGGCTGGGCTTGCAATCTCTGAACTGATCTCGGGAATGAAAAAGCCGACAGTATCGTTAGTGCTGGGCGGCGGACATTCGATTGGAGTTCCGCTTGCAGTTTCATCAAAGCATTCCTTTATAGTTCCCTCTGCAACAATGACCATTCACCCCGTGAGGATAAACGGTCTTGTTATCGGGACTGAGCAGACCTTTTCATACTTTGAAAAGATACAGAGCAGAATTACCGGCTTTGTTTCAAAAAATTCCCGCATTTCAGAGGAGCGGTTTACAGAGCTAATGAACGGAAACCAGCTTATGAACGACATAGGTACTATCTTGAGCGGCGAGGACGCCGTTAAAGAGGGACTTATCGACTCGATCGGCGGACTTTCCGACGCTATAAGCCGCCTTTACGAAATGATTGAGGAAAAACAAAACAGTTAAAACTAAAAATGCCGCAAGGCATTTTACATAAGACTTTCAAAATACATATAGATAGGCTGTGAAAAATTTGAGTACTCGCCGTACCACAAGTAAAAAATCTTCTACCCGTAGAAAGAGCTCTACCTCTAAAAAGAGCGAGGCAAGGAGAGAATCTGCCGCAAAACAGAATTCCCGCCGTCAGCTCTGGGCGCTGATACTGTTTGGAGCATCTCTAATTCTCGGTGTTCTTACGTTTTTAGAGGGAGAAAATTTCTGGGCAATATTACATAAAGGATTTTTCGGTTTATTCGGCCTTGCCGCGTATCTCGTAGCTCCCTTGGCACTTGCGATCTCCATTATGCTTGCTTTTGAACAGACCTTTGTAAGCATCAAGAGCAAGATAGTTCAGGCGCTGACATTAGTTACACTCACAAGCGGCGCGTTTCACATATTTTTCGGCATCGTTCCCGAGGGAAGCAATTTCTTTACAAAGCTTATAAACCTTTTTGAGCTTGGCGTAGAGAGGCGCGGCGGCGGACTTTTGGCGTCGCTTTTCGGCTGGTCGCTTACCGCTTTGTTCGGAAAGATTGCCGCATCTGTTGTTATCGTTATAGTTATTGTTATTTTCCTTTTCATAATTTTTGGAATTACCATCGGCGACATTATAGCTTTCTGCAAGGCATCTGTTAAGAAGCCTGTTGAGCAGATCGAAAAGGCTTATCAAGAGCACCTTGAGCAGAGAGAGGAATATGCTGAGGAGGATGAGGACGAATATACTCCCGCTATCGACATTTCATTAGGCCCAGACAGCGCAGAGCTTGAGGAAAAGACAAAGAAGCGCTCTGAAAAGGTCAAGAAAGCCAAGCAAAAGCTTTTAGGGCAGGACGAGACTGAGGTCGCACCCGAGCTACCCGAGAATGATTCCGCACAGGTTCGCATTGACGACCGGTTTGAAACCAAGGACGACGAAAACGAAGAAAAAGCAAAAGACGAGCCTGCCGCTGAGGAGAAAAACGAGCAGACCTCGCTTTACAAGGACGGAATTGAAAACAAGGTCTACACATTCCCTCCCCTTACCTTACTCAGCGCCCCCAAAATTCAGACAAAGGGCGAAAACGAATCAGAAATTCAGCAAAACGCGGAAATTCTTATGGACACCCTTTCAAGCTTTGGCGTTAAGACAAGGCTACTAGGCGCCGCAAGAGGTCCTGCAGTTACAAGATACGAGCTTCAGCCCTCGGCGGGAGTCAGAATCAGCAAGATCACACAACTTTCAAACGACATTGCCTTAAATCTTGCCGCAACAAAGGTCAGAATTGAGGCTCCTATTCCCAACAAGGCGGCTGTTGGAATCGAAGTTCCTAACAGCGTTGTAAGTCCTGTGACCTTACGAGAGGTGCTTTCCTCCCCTGCCTTTAAGTCCTCAAAAAATCACCTTGAAGTCGCACTCGGCAAGGACATTGCGGGCAACATCATCACCACCGACCTTGCCAAGATGCCCCACCTGCTCATTGCAGGTACTACAGGCTCGGGTAAATCGGTCTGCACAAACAGCATGATTGTAAGCCTTTTATACAAGTACTCACCCGCTGAAGTAAGACTGCTCTTAATAGATCCCAAGATGGTTGAGTTTAACGTTTACAACGGAATTCCCCATCTGCTTGTCCCCGTTGTTACAGACCCGAGAAAAGCCGCAGGTGCGCTCGGCTGGGCGGTTTCTGAAATGGAAAGGCGTTATCAGCTTTTTGCAGAGCACAATGTTAAGGACATTTCCTCCTTTAACAGCATGGCTCAGAACTCAGACACTCTCACTCCTATGCCCAAGATAGTTGTTATTATCGACGAGTTTGCCGATCTTATGATGACTGCACCTGGGGATGTTGAATCTGCAGTCTGCCGAATTGCGCAGAAGGCGCGTGCGGCTGGTATGCACCTTGTTATCGCAACACAGCGTCCCTCTGTTAACGTTATCACCGGTCTTATCAAGGCAAACATCACAAGCCGAATTGCGCTCACCGTTTCTTCGCAGATAGACTCCCGCACCATCATTGACGGCAGCGGCGCCGAAACGCTCTTGGGTCGCGGCGATATGCTCTTTAAGCCCTACGGCTCTGACAGAATGCTGAGAATTCAAGGTTGCTTTGTAAGCGAAAAAGAGATCAACGACGTTGTTTCCTACATAAAGAAAAACGAAATGCCCGAATATGACCAGCAGGTCATTGATGAGATTGAAAAGCAGGCCACCAAGGAAAAGGCTCAGTCTGCCGCCCAAGACAACGGCGGAGACGACGACTCGGGTGACACCGATCCTATGCTTCGCGACGCTATCGAGTGTGTTATCGACAACGGGCAGGCATCTACCTCGCTTCTGCAGAGGAAGCTCAAGGTTGGCTATGCGAGAGCCGCCAGAATCATTGATGAGATGGAAGAACGTGGAATAGTAAGCGGCTACGAGGGCAGCAAGCCCAGAAAGGTTCTTATCACCCGCGACCAGTGGGTTGAAATGAATATGAGAGAAAGCGAGTAAAAGCTTTGAGAAAACCCCTTAAAAGAAAGCTTGGTAAAATACTATCCATTGCGATCGCCATTATTGCCGTAGCTTTCTACCTAACGCAAAACACAGATATTTTAAAGCCCGCTCCCGAAACAAAAATACCCGAGGGCAGCTGCGCGGTGCATTTTATTGACGTCGGTCAAGGCGATTGCACTCTTATCACAAGTAGCGGCGTTAATGTTCTTATTGACGCGGGCGAAAACAACAAGGGTGACGATGTTCTGATTAAACTAAAAGAACTTAACATCACAAGTCTTGACTATGTTATCGGCACACACGCCCATTCAGATCATATTGGCGGGCTGGACACGGTGCTGGGCGGCATTGAAGTCAAGAACATTATTCTTTCAGACCTACCCGGCAAGCTTGTTCCCACCACAAAGACCTACAGCGACCTGCTTGATGCGATAGTAGAAAACAATGTAAATCTCATCGCCGCTGAGGTTGGTGCGTCCTATGATATAGGCGAGGGAAAACTCACGATTCTCTCCCCTACTACTGACGAGTACACCGACCTAAACGACTGGTCGATAATTACCAAGTTTGTCTTTGGCGAGACCTCGTTTTTATTTACGGGCGATGCCGAGGAGCGTGTTGAGGAAGATTTACTCGATTTAGGCACAGATGTTTCGGCAACGCTTATAAAGGCCGGACATCACGGAAGTAACACATCTTCATCGATAAGGTTTGTTAATGCCGTCAACCCCGATTTTGCTATAATCGAGGTCGGTGAGGGCAACTCCTACGGTCACCCTCACACCGAGACCATAAAGCGCTTTCAGAACGTTGGCGCCAAGGTTTACCGCACAGACCTGGGCGGCGACATCACCGCGGTTTCTGACGGAAAGACCATTACCATAACCTGCGAAAACGAGGGATAGATATGTTTTATGTTTTTGAGCGAGTTGAGGGCGATTTTGCCGTTTTAATTGCAGACGACAAAACCTCTGTAAACACTCTTAAAAGCGAGATATACGGCAAGATTGGCGATGTTTTTGTTAAGGATGATACAGGCAGATTTATTCTTGACATCGAGGAAACAAAAAAGCGGCGCGAAAATATTATTTCGCGCCACCGCTCACTTTTTAATAAGGCAAAATAAGCTACACAAGGGTAAACTCTTCGGGGTTTACCCTTTGTTCTATTAAAACGAGGTTTTGGTTATTGCGGCGGTTCAAATTCCAATAAAGTGCGCCGCGCAGTCCGTAGCGTTCTATCAGTTCAAGCCTTGCAGAAATTGATCGCACATCCTCAAACCAAACGGTATGCGCTCTGCCCGCCTCGTCGGTGTAGTTGAAAAACGGAGCCTGAGCCGTCTCATCGTACTGTATTTCGGCGCCCTCGCGAGCGGCTAAGGCAAAAGCCTCGGCAGTTGAGAGCGAATTTGCCTTAGACTCTCCCCTCACATACGGCAGGACAAAATTATAGCCGTAGTTTGAAATGCCTAAATACAGCTTGCTCGGCTCGATTTGGGTCATGGCAAACCTAACAACCTCCTCGACCTGCTCTATGGGCGAGACGGCAAGCGGCGGGCCGTAGGTGTAACCCCACTCGTAAGTCATTAAAAGGAGTGCATCTGCCGCATTGCCGAGAGCGCTGTAATCGTGTCCCTCATACAAAACGCCTCTCTGCATAGTGCTTGTTTTAGGAGCAAGCGCCGCCATAACGGGAACACCAAGCGGAGCGAGCCTATCGCGCACCTTTGCAACAAAATCGGCATACAAAAGCGAGTTTTCCAGACCCAAAAACTCAAAATCAACGTCAAGCGCCTTATACCCCTTTTCTTCAATATTTCTTATCACGTTATCAATAAGTCGGTCTTGAAGAGCGGCGTCGGCAAAAAGCGCCGTTGCAAGCTCGGTTGAAAAGACGTCGTTTTCGGTGAGGGTAGAAAGGTGCATTACTGTGTAATTTCCGTAAACAGCGGCACGGGAGAGCAGATATGAATCATTTAACAGCACAAGCGAGCCGTCGGGGCGAAATCCATAGGTAAACGGAATGAGGCTGCTCATAATAGGCAGAGTTCTGTCCAACACAAGCGGGTCAATAAAGGGGTAGGCATAGCCGCCGACCTGAAAAGTGCCGAGTGGTTGTGAGCGCTCGGTGGTAATATAGAGTGTCTGACCAGGGAAAACCTCATCTCTACCGTTTAAAAAGAGGTTTCTGCGCCACAGATTGTAAATCGGGGTGCTGTATCGCTCGGCAATGCTCTGTAAAGTTTCTCCCCTTGACACAGTATGGATAAGGGTCGGGATTACAATAACAAGCGGCTGACCTACCGCAAGGGTCTCGGTTTCTATATCGTTATTAAAAGCAAGTATCTCGGGGTCAACAGAATAGAGCCTTGCAACCGACAAAAGCGTTTCTCCGGGCTGTACTATATGTATCTGCATTTAATCACTCCTTTACAAAAATATATTCCCTTTTACGCGGTTTTAGTATATACTTATTTTTAGGACACAAATTCCAAAACCTGTCCTATTAACATTGACACAGCAAATCAAAATGCTATGATTTTAATTAAAGGCGGCGATACTTTTGGATAATTACGCTCAGCACATTTCGCTAAGCTACGGTGACATTAAGCTAACCTTTTTTAATATAAGCTTGGAGCACGATCGCAAGCGTGAGCATCTGCCGATACTGCACAGGCACAGCTATTATGAGGTGCACTTTTCGGGCGGAGGATATTACAACTACCAGTTTGGCGAAAAGGCGGTTTCACTGCTACCAAATCAGATCGTTATCATTCCTCCCGATGTTATGCACCACGCAATCGACTTATCAAGCAATGCCAAAATAAAGCCGTGCGTTATTTCCTTTTCAATCTCAGAGCCGTATGGCGACAAAAAACTCTACAATGCGCTTATTTCTGCTCTTGCCGAGCTTTCGCTAAAGGCGCTCGAATTTGGGAGCGAGTCAAACGAGGAACTTATGCTTTTTAAGAAGTTCGATCTATTTAATTCGTTCTTGGGTGTGTGCAAGCTTAAATCGATTGCCGCCGATTTTACATACAAGCTGTTTTCACTTGCATTAAAGGGCAAAGACTTTACAGTAAATGACGGCAAGGACATTATGGTCCTCATAGACAATCTTATAAATCTTCCTGACATTTCAATAAAAGACATTGCGAACGCCACAAATTATTCCGAAAGGCATATTTCACGGCTTATAAAAAAGCACTACGGCTTGACGCTATCGCAAATAAAACAGCAAACCAAAGGATAAATTTATATGAAAATTGAAGGACACAAGCACAACGTAATAAAAATAATCGCGGCTGTTACCTTTATTTTAATTGCCGTTTTCTCGGTTATTTTTAATGTTAACATTCTTAACGTTCTGCCTTTGTTTATTTCGATTTTTATAATGTTTTTGCAGTCAAGGGTCAACAGATACGCCTTTCTACTCGGCAGCATAAACTCCATTCTTTATGCCGTTGCCTATTTTTATATGACCCTTTATTCAACGGCGCTCTATGCCCTTTTGGTTTCATTTCCAATTCAGATATTTACCTTTTTTAACTGGAAAAAGAACACCCAAAACGGACGAACCGAAACAAAAAGTCTTTCAGCTCGGGCCAGAATTATAATGTTTGCCTCTATGGCGCTTGTTTGGCTTGTGTTTTTCCTTATATTCTCGGCTTTTAACTCTACGTATCTTATCTTTGACAACACCATTTCGGTTATCGGAATAGTTACCTCGATACTGTGCGCCTTTCGTTTTTCGGAATATGCTATTTTACAGGCGGCATCAACCATTGCCAATCTTATTCTCTACGGCTTTATGGTGTCGGATGACATATCTAAAATTGTTTGGCTAATCTTTTCTATCTACAGTGCAATGTGTTCTATTATTGCTTTTATTAACATAAACAAACAGAGTAAGGAGAAATTACAATGATAGGCAGACAAATTTGTGATTTTGCGCCAAATGCAGAGAACAACAGAAACAGCGAGGGCGACTTTTTAAGGCTTCGTGACGGCAGCATTATTTTTGTCTACTCACGTTACGGAGCGGCAGGCTTTGAGGACGACTGCAACTGCGACCTTTACGCTACAATTTCTACAGACGAGGGCGAGAGCTGGGGCGAGAGCTATCCCCTGCTTTTGCACACCGATTTTGATGCCGAAAACATTATGTCGGTTTCGCTTATGAGGATGGAAAACGGCGATATCGGTCTGTTTTTCCTTATGAAAATGCAGGCTGTATATTGTCTGCCATATATGATTCGTTCCTCTGACGAGGGAAAAAGCTGGCATTCTCTTACGCCGCTTTTTGAGAAAAAGGGCTACTACTGCGTAAACAACGACAGGGTTATAAGGCTTAAAAGCGGCAGAATTCTTGTGCCTGCCTGCTTTTTCCCTGCCGATACACGCATTGACGAAAACGGAAAAGAACGTTTGGCAAATATTTACGAGGGTCGGCTTTACGTTTACGCCTCCGATGATGACGGAGTGAGCTGGAAAACTGTTACCGAGGAATACAAAATTCCCGTAAGCGCCGCCTGCAAAACCGGCGTTCAAGAGCCTGGTTTTCTCGAGCTTAACGACGGTCGTGTATGGTGCTATATCCGTAACGACAGCGGCCGCCAGTATCAGTGCTTCTCTCTCGACGAGGGAGAGAGTTGGAGCGCTCCCGAGCTTTCGAGATTTACATCTCCTGTTTCGCCTCTTAGCACTGACAGACTTTCTGACGGCAGAATAGTTGCAGTTTGGAACCCCATTCCCCTTTACAACGGAAGAAGCCTTTTTTACAACGGATATTGGACAGACGGAAGAAACCCGCTTGTGCTCGCCGTAAGTGATGATGACGGCAAGAGCTTTTCTGATTATATGGCGGTTGAAACCGACGAGAGTCGCGGGTATGCATACACCGCCATTTTTGAAACAAACGACAACTCTATTCTTCTCGCCTACTGTGCGGGCGGCGAAGGGGACGTGCACAGTATGCTTGAAAGGTTGAGGATCACTAAAATCTCCATTAACGAGTTCTCCGAATCCTACGACCAAAGCATTGACGTTAAGAGATAGAATAAACAAAAAAGCCAACCGCTCTTACGGTTGGCTTTTTTAATTTATTTTGCGCTTGCGTTTTCTATTCTCTCACGGGTCTTATAGATAACTTCTTCAAGTCTAACCCATCTATCAGGATTGTAGCGGTTTAGGTTAAAGTCAAGCGCTCGGTTGTCTTCGCTCCAGCTCTTAAAGCCGTAGCCCATAACTCCACCAATATTTTCCTGCTCGAAAAGGAAATCAGTAAGGCCATTTAGGTGCGCTATGCAGTAATCCTCGTCGCTCTTAATTCCTGCCCAGGTGTTTGTGGTATAAAGGCATGGAAAGGTCCAGATCTTTGCATCCTTGTTTACTACCTTGTTCTTTAAGGTGTCAAAATAGAACTTATAGTAGCTCTTGGCATCGTAGATCTCGGGGTTGGTTTCGGACATTTCCTTAAACTTTTTCTGCATTCTCTCGGTGCTGGGCACTCTGAAGTCAAAGCCATAGCTATCATAACCGATATCGGTAAGATACTCGGTTGCAAAGTCCTCTAAGATAAGGGTTCCCTCGGGGTCGTCCCAGTTACCCTTTCTGCCAATAACCTCGTAAGCCGAGAAGACCGAAAAGATCCTCTTGCCGTACTCCTCATAGAGAGCCTTGGTCATGGCAAGCAGGTCCTCATTGGTGTGGTACTTTTTAAGAAGCGGCTCGTCAAAGCTAAAGCCGAGGAAGGTGTCATCCCAAAGCTCTTTTTCCTTATATATCGAGATGGTCTTGTCTATCCTCTGCATATACTCGGAAAGGCTTTCTTTTCTGCTGAAATAAATGCCCTTATCTCCGCTTCCGAGCCAGGCTTTTCCGCCTGCCGCCTGAACCTTTTTAGCGGCGCTTAAAGTCGTTCCCCCGCCGCCGTCAAAGTTAAGAATATAGGTGTTAAAATAACCCTTATCAACAAACCAGTTAAACTCCTCAAACGAGGTCCATCTCGGGTCAAGGTGATAAACACCAAATCCAATTCTACCGTCATCTTTTATCTTAATGTCTGCCATAGCACTTTACTCCTCTCTTAGTTATTTAGCTTCTAAGAGCTTTTTTGTGTTATAAAGCTCCTCTTCAAACCTTTCCCATCTGTTAGGATTGTTGCGCCCTAAGAAATGGTCGAGCGCAACGGTGTTTCCACTCCAGCTCTTAAAGGTGTAGCCCATCATACCGCCAGGGTTCTTCTCTTTTAAGAGCATATCGGTAAAGCCCTTTAAGTGAGCGATGCAGTAATCCTCATCGCTTTTAAATGCACCCCAGGTGTTAACCTCGTACATACAGGGGAAATACCAAATTTTAGCGTCCTTATTTATCATTCTGTCCTTAAGCATATTGTAGAAATGCTTATAATAGCTTTCGGCGTCGTGAATGTCGGGATAGGTTTCATTAAGGGTCTTAAATCTTCTCTCCATAGCAGGAGAGCTTTCTTTTCTGAAATCGTAGCCGTAGCTGTCAAAGCCAACGTCGCTGATATACTCGGTTGCAAATCTCTCTAAAATAAGAGTTCCGTCGGGGTCGTTCCAGTTGCCCTTTTTGCCCGAAACCTCTTGTCCCGAGAAGCAAACAAAGTTTCTCTTGCCGTACTGTTCGTAGAGCGCTTTTGTCATATCATAGAAATCTTGATTGGTGTGGTATTTCTTTAAAAGCGGCTCGTCATAACTAAATCCGATAAAGCTATCCCAGACTTCGTTTTCTTTAAGTTTGGAAACGAACTTATCAATCCTCTCCATATACTCGGAAAGGGTTTCTTTTCTGCTGAAATAAATGCCTGCATTTGCAGTTGCAAGCCAGAACTGGCAGCCTTTATCTTGAAGCTTTTTAGCGGCGTAAATAGACGTGCCGAGTCCCTCATAGTTGAGCATATAGGTGTTAAAATAGTTTTTATCTGCAAACCAGTTAAACTCGTCAAAGGAGTACCATCTCGGGTCAAGGCTATATGCGCCGAAGCCTAAAAAATCCCTATAGTTTTCTTTTGCGATTTCCACTTAATTCACCTCTATTTAAGGTTGTCGAGTGCGGTCAGATCGTAGTCGCCAAGATATTCCTTGGTGTTAAGAACCATTTCCTTAAAGAGCTTTTTAGCATCATCATAGGAGCAGGTTACCAAGGGATCAGATACGAAAGCGTTGAAAATAAGCTGGATATCACGCTTTGCGATAGCCGCGCTGACAAGCTCCTGCTCGGCGCAGATTCTCGAAACAAGGGTGTAAATTTCGGTGGGGATATTTCCTGCCATAACAGGTGTAACCGAATCGGCTCTGAAGACTGCATTTGTTTCAACAACTGCGCCGATAGGAAGGTTGGGAATCTGACCAACGTTGGGGATGTTGACGTTTGTAACGAGGTCGTGAAGTCCCAAAATGGCTTTCATCTGACTGATGCCCTCTTCGCCGGTCTTTCTTATTTCGATCTCCTTTTCGCCTGCTCTTATTGCTCGGCTTTCCTCGATCTTTTCAGCTCTGTGCTCTTTACGCCACGAAATAGGAGTAAGACCAAAGCCCCAAGATCTAACTGTTTCGGGGTCTTTAAGATAACTGGTTCCGTCGTTAAACTCTGCAAGGTGTCTGTCGCCTGCAGCAGCAATGTAACCGTACTTGTTAAAGAGGTCAAACTTGACTCTCTGTGAGGATGCAAAAAAGTTGTTAAACCAGTTTTCCTCAAGCTCCTCGGTATAACCGTCCTTGTATTTCTCGGCAAATGCCTTATAAAGCGGGAAAAGGTCCATATCTCTATATTTTGCAGAGGTGAGCCAGGTAAAGTGGTTGACCGATACGGGATTTATTTTTATCTCATCTCGGGTTGCCTTGATGCCCATTTCCTTTTCGAGCATTTTGCAGATAAGGGTCTGGGTACTGAAAACCTCGTGGCAACAACCAAAGGCCTTGATCTCGGGGAAAACTCTGTAGAGGGTCTTAACGCAGAGGGTCATAGGATTGGTGTAGTTGATGACCCAAGTGTCAGGGCAGTACTTTTTGATAGCCTCTGCAATTTCCTCATACATAGGAATGGTGCGCATTGCTCGCACTATTCCACCGGGGCCCGATGTGTCGCCTACCGACTGATAAATGCCGTACTTTTCGGGAGTATGAACGTCGGACTCCATCTCGTCAAAGGTACCGGGAAGGATTGAGATAACAACAAAGTTTGCTCCCTCAAGAGCCTCTTTTATTGTTTTTACTGCGTGAAAGCCCCATTTACTCTTTGCCTCGGGAACGCAATTATATTTAGCGCCGATGACCTCATTGTCCTTTGCGGCCCCAAAGTCAATATCATAGAGATAAACATCGCCCGACATATCGTCGTTTGTAACAAGGTCGTTCATAAGGGTCCAGCCCCAATCTCTTGAACCGCCGCCTATGTATGCTATTTTTAAGTCCTCAACTTTATTATCAACAAATCTCATAATTCATTTTCTCCTATTTAATAAGCTCTTTAACGATAGGCCAAGCCTGCACAGGATAGAATCTATGTCCACCCTCGCCTACTACCATATGGCACTTATCCTCAACGCCGAGCTTTTTGTAAGCCTTCTTGATGTTTTCAAAGGATTCCTTTGCACCTTCAAGGGGGAATATTCCGTCCTTAGCGCCGTTTACCTGAACGTAACCACGGGGTGCAACGAGGCAACCAAGATCGCCCATATCGAAATATCTGCGAACGCCGGGGATGTAGTTACAGTCGCAGTGTGCCATGGCTAAAATCGAAGCGCTGTAGGTACATACTGCGCAGGATGGAACGCAAACCTTGATCCTCTCCTCAAGGCAGCCTGCATAGAAGGTTGCAGTTCCGCCGCCCGAGTTGCCCATACAGATAATTTTATCGGTATCAACGTACTGTGTAAGGTGTTTTTCAACAACGTCAATAAGTCTTGAAATATCCCAGACTCTCTCGCCGATGGGGGTTCTGCCTAAATGGAATGTCGGGGGAACGGTGTGAGCCTTTAAGCACTGGGGATTTCCCTTTTCGTCACCAACACCCGAGCTACCCATATATCTCTGCTCCATTGCGATTGCAACAAAGCCCTCATTTACCGCCTGGATAGCAAAATCTCTGCCGCCCGCGATGGTACCGGGGTCGCCGGGATAGATAGGCTCGCCTACCGAGATGTGTTTACCGGTAGAGTGACCCTGAAGGCAGATTGCAAGAGGAACGGGGCCACAAAGACCCTTAGGAACTAAAAGATCGCAGGGAACAAAATAGTCCTCTTCGCTCTGATACTCAAATTTGTACTGTGTATATGTATCCTTTTCGATGGTTTCGGTAATCTGGAACATATCATCATCGCAAGGGATAAGAGGCAAGCCGAGAAGTTCGGTGAGCTTTTCCTTAGCCTTCTCGCACCACTCCTCATGATTGTTCTCATCGTACGCCATTAAGAAAGGCATTTTACCTGCTAGATGCTGAACGTAATCTTTTGAATTGTAAAATTTCACGCAAATACCCCTTTCGGTATTAAGATTGTAATTTTATTATAAATCAATATATTTAAAATTTATATAAAATTATTGCTTTATTTGGAGTTGTGTTGTAAAATATTGCTATAATGGTATAGGTTAGGCGAAACAATCTTGTTTCGCCACAAAATCTCTGATTTTGTGACAAATTTTCAGAAGAAATTTGTCCTATCCCATTGCAATGAGTGTTGTGCAAAATTAAATATTAGAATTTAATTTTGCTTAAGCCACTTAAAAAGTGGCTTGTCGAAGCGCTTTTTTGCGTTTCGACAAACTACAATCATTATAAGAGGTGGTATTATGGCAAATTACTCTATTACAGAAGAATATTTTATATCAACAAGCTCGAGCAGCGCCACAATGAGATCTATGCACTACCACGCATCCTACGAGATCTACTATCTTGAGGCGGGCAGCCGCGAATACTTTGTTGAGGATAAGTTTTTCTCGGTTACGGCGGGCAGCTTTGTTCTTATTCCCAAGATGAAGTTTCACCGAACGGGCGGAACCTACGGACTGAGAACGCTTGTAGGCTTTACCGAGGATTTCTTAAAAAAGACCTACACCGACAAGGCAATATCCGATATGCTTGTCTGCTTTGAAAACACAATGCTGACCCCCGACGAGTCGCGGCACAAGCGGTTCAAATCACTTTTATCGCATCTTGCAAACAGCCAAAGCGAAACCGAGTTTGCGCTGTATTTGGGCGTACTCTTAAGCGAGCTTTCTCAATGCAAGCCCGAGACGGCTTACGACGAGCAGATAAGCCGCATCATCTCTTACATAAACACAAACTATAGCGAAATTCACAACATAGAGCAGATTGCCGATTATCTTTACATTTCAAAATATCACCTTTGCCACACCTTTAAAAAGGCTATGGGCATTACCGTTATTGACTATCTCAACAGCATAAAGATCAAAAACGCCTGCAACCTCATAATCTCGACCGACAAGGGTTTCCTTGAAATTTCTCAGCTTTGCGGATTTAACTCCTCGGCATATTTTAGCAAGGTTTTTAGGGATATTACCGGCGTTTCCCCATCTTATTACAAAAAGCACCCCGAATTTTAAAATATACAATAACACAAAAACGATGTTTTTCATAAAAACAACTAAGGGTCAGATTCATAACGAATCTGACCTTTTTTAGCTTCCCTCTGACGAGGGAGGTGGATTTTTGCGAAGCAAAAAGACGGAGGGAGAGACTTTTTGTTCTCTCTCCCTCAGTCAAAACCAATGGTTTTGCCATTTCTCGCTGTGGCTCGGTCACGCCGCGGCTCTGACAGTCCACAGGACTGTCATTCACTCCCGCGTCGCGCTTCGCTACCCTCGTCAGAGGGAGCCGAATTATATTATAAGTTGTGTATACATTATTTGATATGCTTAAAGTTTCCGTAGGTCTCACTAACCTGCTCACAGAAGGAGAAGGTCTTATCGTAGCTTTTGAGGATATTCTGAAAGTCAACCAGCTGATGTCGATTCACAACGCAGATGAGCATTGTATACCCTTCGCCGCTGTAAGAGCCAACAGCATCTATACGTGTAGACGAATGCCTTAATTCCTTTTTGATCTGCTCGGAGATCTGTTCGGCGTGAGTTGTTATAACGGTGAATTTATAGGCCGATTTTGTTCCCTTTAATATTGTATTTCCTACAAAGCTTGAAACAAAGCAGTATGTGACGCATAGGCAAACGGGCTTATAATCGTAAACAAACTCGCCCACGCTCGAAGGCTCGGCATATACAAAGAAGGAAACCGCCGCAACAAAGGCATTTAGAGTAAATGTTACCCAAAAAAAGTTAAGATGCGGTTTTATCTTACTGATGTATTTTGAAACGATATCGGTGCCGCCGGTTGAGGCGTTTAAGCGGAAGCAAATTCCGTAAACTGCGCCCGAGATAACGCCGCTTAAGATTACAGGGAAAATGGTGTCGTGTCCTTGAGCGTCGTACTGAAAGGCCTCGAGGCCAAGCTTTTGCAAAAACAGAAAAACAAAGGAATAGACAAGGCAGAAGCAGAGCGATTTCTTTGCAAAGACCTTGTCAACCAAAAAGTAAGCCAGAATACAAAGCGGGACGTTTATGATAAGCGACATATACGAAATACTGAAACCCGTTTTATACTGGATCATGGTTGCGATACCGTTTATTCCCGCAGGGGCAAAGCTATTCTCAACTATGAAAAGCTGATAGTTGAAGGCAAGCAGAACGGCGGCCAAAATAACCCACAGATATGAAAGGTCAAATTTAATTTTGCTTTTCAATGCAGCACTTCCTTTTTTATTTTTGCGGTATCATTATAGTACAATATTTTAAAAATATATATCAATTTATTGCTTGTTTTCGCAGATTATTTAAATATCTTGTTATGAACAATTTAAACAAATAATATTGACAAATTAAGTTTATGGTTTAAAATTAAAACATAGATTATAAAACAAATTTATACATATAAAAGTTAAATCAATTCAAGGAGTTTTTGTATGTTTCAAAAAGCTGTGCCCGTATGGTATGATATGGGATTAAATACAAATCTGATATTCTGTGCAAAAGCAAAGCTTGCAGGTGCAACACTTCGCATTTCAGCATCAGATTTTTACAAAGTTTACATTGATGGCTGCTTTTTGGGCTTTGGTCCTGCCCGCACTGCCAAGGGATATGCCCGCATAGATGAGTACGCATTAAGCGGCGGAAACGAAATCAGAATTGAGGTGGCAGGTTATGGCTGCAAAAGTCTTTCAACAGTCAAGCAGCCTTCTTTCTGCTGTGCCGAGGTAACCTGCGACAAAGAAGTGCTGGCAGCCACAGGCGAGGATTTTGCTTGTTTTATTAACAGAGAGCGTCGTCAAAAGGTAGAGCGTTTCTCTATGCAACGCCATTTCACTGAAATTTACGATATGGGTGAAAAGCCGGAACCCGTAGCCGCCGTACCGGTAAAAGCGCCAATTTTTATTGAGCGCCGTGTTCCCTATGCCGACTTTTCCTCGCACAAGGCTGATACCTACGTTGGAGGCAACTTTATACAGGGCGAATTGAATCGCAAAAATGCTTACTCAGCAGGTATGCAGAGCGAATCCAAATGGGGACAGTACTCTGAAGAGGAAATTTCCGACAAGCCATTTAGATTTGTTGATTCGCAAGAATTTCGGGCTGACCTCAATGGAAAACTTCCAGTTTCTCTAACGGAAGGACAGTGGATCATGCTGGATGCTTGTGCTATACAAGCAGGTTTTCCGTTTCTTAAGGCTTCAGCAAAAAAGGACAGCGAAATAATACTCGCTATGACCGAGAATTGTCCTGACGATGCCTTTGCCTTTGTGAACCACATGCACTGCCAACCCATTATCCAGTATAATCTAAAGGCTGGACAGCAGATGCAAAAGGAATCATTTGAGCCATATACCTTTCGCAAGGTAGCGGTGCTGATAAAATCGGGAGAAGTTACAATATCCGAATTTGGCTGGAGAAATTTCGTACGCAATATGAAGGATGCCAAAAGACTTAAATTTGACGATTTGGAATTGCAGGGTGTATATGATGCCGCCTTACGCAGTTTTTCCCATAATGCCGTTGATATTTTTACTGACTGCCCCTCACGAGAGAGGGCGGGATGGCTCTGCGACTCATATTTTACAGGCAAGGCTGAATATTTCCTTTTTGGCAAAACGCCCGTTGAGGACGCCTTTTTAGAAAACTTTATTCTTTACAAAAACGAGGGTGAATATCCGCAGGGTGTACTGCCTATGACCTATCCCTCAGACACAGGCGAAAACATCAAATTTATTCCTCAATGGGATATGTGGTATGTACTTGAGGTTTGTGATTATCTTACTAAACGCAATCAGTCAGCCGACAGAGAGGCTTTTTTTCCGTCGGTGATGGGTGTTATCGAGTTTTTGGCCCGCTATGAAAATGAGTCGGGTCTGCTTGAAAAACTTCCCAATTGGAATTTCGTTGAATGGTCCAAGGCTAACGAATGGGTGCAGGATGTAAATTATCCCACTAATTTCTTATATGCAGGAATGCTTGAAGCTGCAGGAGAAGTCTTCGGCTTGCCTCTTGCAGAGAAGGTCAATCACATCCGAAAACAAGCCATAGACTGCGCTTTTAACGGCGAGTTGTTTGTTGACCACGCAAAAAGAGAAGGAAACGATTTGGTTAATTTTGATGATATTTCCGAGGCTTGTCAGTATTATGCCGTTCTTTTTGGCGGCATAGATCTGGATGATGCTAAATACGCAAAATTAAAAGCGGCGATCATCAATGGCTTTAGTTTTCATCAGAAAGAAAATTTCTGCCCTGTCAATGCCTTTATTGGTATGTATCTGCGGATGAGTGTTTTACATCGTATGGGCTATACCCGACTGCTCCATAATAATATCAAGTCATTTTTTGGCGGTATGTGCGAGAAAACAGGCACTCTCTGGGAATATAAAATACCCGAAAAGAGCTTAGACCACGGCTTTACCTCTTATTTGGTAACCTTAATGTAAAAACCGCAATTTCTTATGCCAGAAGATTTCGGCATAGCATATTTCCAACAAAAAAACCGAGAACAGATGTTCTCGGTTTTTATTTACCAGCTTCGCACGCCGTCGATATGAATAAAGCGGGCGACGTCATAGATATACGACGAAAGAGGTCTATTAAGAGCGTCAAAGGTGTGCGCCGCCACCAAAATAACGGGATCGTTTGCAACAATTACGGGCGAGTGATAAAAGCCGCCGCTGTTTCTTCCAAGCTGGACTATATCACCTATCTTTACCTCGTTCTGCTCTACCTCGTGCCCGTATGGCCCTACCGAGCGGTTATTTACAAGAAAGTTATACAGATACTCAACGCCGCTCCAAGCAGGCGCACGGTCAGAGAGCGAGCGGTAATACCAGCCCATAGTGTGTGTAAAGTTCATAACCTTTGCGCCCGCATATATACATTGCGAGGCAAAATTTGTGCAGTCGCCACCGATATTTTCAAAATTATAGTAGGCGGGGTTTCGCCCCAGCGCCCATCTGCGCGCATATTCCACCGCGGCAGCCCTATTATAAGGTTTCTCTCTCATAAACTACACCTCATAATATGCTATGCCGCGCTTTATTTAGTTGTTCGTTTTTATTTTTGCGGCTGCTTCGACAAATCCTAGTTTTACTCAACAACAAACAAAAAGCACCGCTTAAGCGGTGCTTTTGACTTAATTCTCTTTTGATTTATAATACTTTTTAACAAGGAAATACACGGGCAAGCCAATCAAGGTTGCTACAATGCTACCAATCGATAATTTGGTTGCCGCTGCGCCGGACCAGAAGATCTGACTCAAAACAACGTAAACGCCGCTGATAATTGCCAGAATGGGAATGACGGGATAGAGAGGAACCTTGTACTTTCTTTCGATTTCCGGATGCTTTTTTCTCCAGGTCATAACCGCCATAAAGGTAAGTGTATAGAATATCCAGCAAGAGAAGACAGCAAGGTTTGTGAGCATATCGAAGGTTCCGCCGATACAGAACAAGCAACCTAAGACGCCTATTAAAATAATCGAGTTGGCAGGAACGTAATTTGAGTTGATCTTGCTCAAGGTTTTGCTGAAAGGAAGTGTGTTTTGTTCTGCTAACTGATAGCACACACGAGAGCCTGACATAAGGAAGCCGTTTGCGGCGCCGATAACCGAAATAATGATACCAGCTTTTATCAAGGTGCCGCCAAAGGTGCCAAAGATTTTTTCTGCAACAGCTGCTGCAGGTGAGGATATATTCATAAGCTCGTCTGCAGGTATTACCCAGATATATGCAATATTGATTATGATATATACAAGCATAATAATCGAAACGCCGCCAACGATTGCACGGGGCAGATCGCGACCGGGATTTTTCATTTCGCCTGCTATTGCGCCAACGTTTGTCCAGCCCTCAAAGGCGAACAAAACTGCTAAAAGTGTTGAACCTAAAACTGCGCCTGCCTGCTTATCCTCTGCTACCAAGGGTGTAACAACGGGGTTTCCGCCTTCGCCAAGGATAAATCCAAAGATCATAAGCGCAAACAACGGAACAAGCTTACAAATAGTAAACACGATCTGGAATCTTGACGCAGATTTTGAGCCTAAAACGTTACATACAACCAATATTGCGATGGTACCCATAGCAATAGGAAGCGAATACTGCTCACCAACGTAAACAGAAAGCTCATTACCTACCGTAACGCCATAGCTTGCCAAAAATGCGGGGTAAAAAATGAGGGTTTGCATCCAGCCTGCCAGAAATCCTACCTTTTCGTTATAAACGTCTGTAAGATAAGCCACCATACCACCTGTGCGGGGGATAAGGATAGCAATTTCCGCAACGGTCAAGGCCGCAAAAATACTTGCCAGACCACCAATGATCCAGGCAAACATACCCATACCGGGTGCACCGCCTGTTGCCTGGTAAATAGCATAAGGCTTAAAGAATACGCCGGCGCCGATAACACAGCCCACAACGATTGACATTGCAGACATAACGCCCAAATTCTTTTTGAGTGTTCTTTTTGTTTCCATAAAACAGTCCTCTTTCCTCAATATTTATCTTTTAATATGTCAAGTAAAGAAAAAAAGCATTGCGAAAAAACGCAATGCAAAAGGACAAAACACAAGAAAATGTGTTTTAATTTTTTCTGTCCTTTTGCCTGAGAGATTAGCGGCTTTGCGCTTTGCACCTTCGGCACCCGCCTTAGCAGGATTCTCCAGAATGTTATCCGTTTGCAGTCTGTGGACCTGAGAGTGTTACTCCTTCGGAAAAGCTTAAAGCTTTGTTTCCTGCAACCTTCACTTAACAAAATATTGATTTGTGTTTTGATTATACATAATTTGACGGCATTTGTCAATACAAGTTTGTATATTTATGCTTTATTTGTAATAATAATTCAAAATTTTTATTTTGGCTGAGAGAAAGGGGGCACGAATTCTCATCCTATTTTACTCGACAAAAAAACAAAAGCACTGCATATGCAGTGCTTTTTATTTTGGCGGAGAGAAAGGGATTCGAACCCTTGAAGCGCTATTAACGCTTACACGATTTCCAATCGTGCGCCTTAGGCCAGCTCAGCCACCTCTCCGTTTGTATTTTAGGCGCTCAATTATTATACACAATTTGCCGCTTTATGTCAATAGAAAGAGTAAAAGTTTTTTCTTTTTTAGGTTTTGCATTTAATATTAAAATATGCCGCCTTATATGAGCGGGCAGGCGTTACTGCGGCACACAGCAAAATCCGCTTAATGCTGCTCGGTTCCCCGCCTGACATGGTTCACGGCATGCCGTCGCACAGGGCCAACCCGCTCATATAAAACAGCATATTAAACTTGCAAATAAGAGTATACCAAAAATTAAAGAAAATAGCAAGAATTATTTTAAAACTTTGTGGCATTTTAAAAAAGACGGCTAAATAAACGATCCTTGGTTTCTTTAGGAGGAAACAATGCTTGCTATTTTTGCGGGTCGCGGCGCTGATGCTGCATTCAGAAAAACAGTTGTAAACATACTTAAAAGCAATGCCGAGCTGAGCGAGATCTCCAGCGACCAGATATTTTGTAAAAACGGTTTTGGCGAGCTTACCGCGGTTTTTGAGAAAAACCCTGCCAAGATATACGCACCCGATGCGGCTATTATTCTTTGCAGAGCTTTAAATCTTGAGGATTTCTCCGGTCAGCGCTACTGCATTCTCAACAGTGCCAATACGGATGACATTGAAACCGCCAAAAGAAGCGGCGGTGAGGTTATTTCCTGCGGTCTGTCGCTTCGCGACACTGTAACGTTCTCGAGCTTTACAGACGACAAGTGCGTTATATCCATTCAGCGCCCTATCACCCGATTTGACGGCAGAAGTGTTGAGCCGTTTGAACTGCCTTTATCGGTAAGCGAGGGAGACGATAGGTACGCTATTTTGTGCGCAAACCTGCTTCTTATTTTGGGCGGGTATATTTAGTAAAGCTTTTATTCTTTACAGCAAGCAAAACCCTGCGAACATTATAATGTTCGCAGGGTTTATTGTTTATTCAGTTATAAGTCTTAAATCAGGTCCATAACATTTTGTTTTCTTACAATAATATGGCTTCCCGAGGGGTATTTATGAAGAATGGCGTTGTATACAACTTTAGCAAAATCGTCGGGGTCAAGCAAGGTGCTTTGATCCTCGTCGGGATACAGGCTTTTTCTCATTTTTGTTTTTGTTCTGCCGGGAGAAAGGCATACCGAAAATATGCCGTCCTCTGCCCAGCATTTTGTTGCCATAACCACCGCCGCCTTTGTAGCGCAATACTCGCTCCAGGTGGCGTGGCTCTCAACCGCCGCGGCAGAACCAATATTGATTATTTCAAGCTTAGGATTATATTTCAGCCCGATCTGAGCGCAGTAAAAGGTTCCCGAAAGATTGATATCAATATGTTTTTTGGTATTTTCAAGGTCAGCCTCTCTTACAGAGCAAGGCACAACATATCCCGCATTATTTATAAGCACATCGGGAACAAAATCTTTAATTACCCTTTCAATACTGCTTATATCGGTTACATCAAGCTCATGACGGGAAGTCGCAAGCACATTATAGCCATTATTTTCAAGAAGCGCCTTGACAGACTGCGCTATACCGCCGCTACCGCCTGTTATTAATACCTTTTTCAATTATTTCATCTCCTATTGCTTTTAGGCTCTTTTTACAGTATAACACAATTCCCCATCATATGCAAGGCAGACAAAAGAAAACTGCGAAAGGCATAATGCCTTTCGCAGTTTTTGTTAAAGTTTGGTTATGCTTATTCGTAGAGCTTGGAGAGTCTGAGGAGGTGGTCATAACGCTCCTTAGAATTCTCAGCAGCCTTCTCAAAGAGCTCTGCTGCACGCTCGGGATTAGAACGCATAAGCGAGGAGTAACGAGCCTCGTTCATTATAAACTCCTTATAGTCTGCAGTTGCAGGCTTGCAGTCGATAACAAACGGATTCTTGCCCTGCTCCTTAAGGAGAGGATTGAAGCGGAACATATGCCAGTAACCGCTGTCAACAGCCTTCTTCATCTCAGCCTGGCAGTTGACCATACCGCCCTTAATTGAGTGCATCTCACAAGGAGCGTAACCGATGATGATTGAAGGACCGGGATATGCCTCTGCCTCCTGGATTGCCTTGAGGGTCTGATTCATATCAGCGCCCATAGCGATCTGTGCAACATAGACATAGCCGTAGCTCATAGCGATCTCAGCAAGGGACTTCTTAGAGATAGCCTTACCTGCAGCAGCGAACTGTGCAACCTGGCCGATCTGAGAAGCCTTAGAAGCCTGACCGCCGGTGTTTGAGTAAACCTCGGTATCAAATACCATGATGTTTACGTCATCGCCGGAAGCGAGAACGTGGTCAACACCGCCGAAGCCGATGTCATAAGCCCAACCGTCTCCACCGAAGATCCAAACAGACTTCTTGGAGAGGAATTCCTTCTTATCAAGAACAGCGGGAGCTGTGGGGCATCCGTTAGCAGCAGCCTTTTCGAGCTCTGCAACGAGTGCTTCAGTTGCCTTTGCGTTCTTAGCACCGTCGTTAAGAGTTGCAAGGTACTCATCAGCAGCAGCCTTGAAGCTATCGGAAGCCTTATCAGAAGCATCAATTTACTTAATGTCAGCAACGAGGCCCTCACGAACAGCCTTCTGGCCGAGGTACATACCGTAGCCGTGCTCAGCGTTATCCTCAAAGAGCGAGTTAGCCCAAGCAGGACCCTGGCCCTTCTTGTTAACGGTATAGGGAGATGTTGCAGCGGGGCCGCCCCAGATGGACGAACAACCGGTTGCATTGGAGATATACATTCTATCACCAAAGAGCTGGGTGATAAGACGTGCATAAGCAGTTTCAGCACAACCTGCGCAGGAACCGGAGAATTCGAGGAGAGGCTGCTTATACTGGCTGCTTACAGCGTTGATATTAGCAGTGGTCTCGGGCTTCTCGGTTACGTTTGCTACGCAGTAATCAAATACTGCCTGCTCAGCTTCCTGAGACTCACGGGAAACCATCTTAAGAGAGTTGGTGGGACATACGCCTACGCAAACTCCGCATCCCATACAATCCATAGGCGAAACAGCCAGGGTGTATGTATACTCGGTCTTAACGATGGGCTTGGGAGCCTTTTTCATGTTTGCGGGAGCTGCCTCAACCTCTTCTGCAGAAAGAGCAAAAGGACGAATGGTAGCGTGGGGGCAAACGAAGGAGCACTTGTTACACTTTGCACAAGTTGTAGCATCCCACTCGGGAACCATAACAGCAACAGCACGTTTCTCATAAGCAGCAGCGCCGTGCTCAAAGGTACCATCAGCGTGATCCATAAATGCGGATACGGGGAGGCTATCACCGTTCATAAGAGCAACGGGCTTCATGATGCCGTCAACCATCTTAACGGTCTTTTCTCTACCCTCAGAAGCTACAGCAGCAGCATCGTCGGTAGCATTTGCCCAAGCGGCAGGAACGTCGATCTTAACGTAAGCAGTTGCACCAGCGTCAATTGCCTTTTCGTTCATCTCAACGATCTCTTTACCCTTCTTCATAAACTTCTGGGCTTTTTCTTTCATATATCCGATTGCTTCCTGTGCGGGAAGAACCTTGGAAAGCGAGAAGAATGCAGACTGAAGAACGGTGTTGGTACGCTTACCGAGGCCGATCTCTGCAGCGATGTCGATAGCATTAACGGTATAAAGCTGAACGTTGTTGTTAGCGATATAGCGCTTTGCCTCTGCGGGCATATGCTTATCGAGCTCTTCTGCGCTCCACTGGCAGTTGATCAAGAACACACCGCCGGGCTTAACATCGTTAACCATCTTGTAACCCTTGATAACATAAGAGGGGTTGTGGCATGCAACAAAGTCAGCCTTATTGATGTAGTAGGGGCTCTTGATGGGCTTATCACCAAATCTTAAGTGGCTGATGGTGATACCGCCGGTCTTCTTAGAGTCATACTGGAAGTATGCTTGAACATACTTATCGGTGTGGTCACCGATGATCTTAATGGAGTCCTTATTAGCGCCAACAGTACCGTCGCCGCCGAGGCCCCAGAATTTACACTCGATGGTACCTGCTGCTGCGGTGTTGGGCGAGGGCTTCTCCTCAAGAGAAAGACCTGTAACATCGTCAACGATACCGAGGGTGAACTGTGCCTTAGGCTCATCCTTAGCGAGCTCCTCATATACAGCAAAGATGCTTGAAGGAGGAGTATCCTTAGAGCCGAGGCCGTAACGACCGCCGATGATCTTGTAGTTCTTGCCCATAGTAGCGCAAGCGGTAACAACGTCCATATAAAGAGGCTCGCCGAGTGCGCCGGGTTCCTTAGTTCTATCAAGAACAGCGATCTTCTTAGCAGTTGCAGGGATAGCTTCAACAAGCTTTTCTGCCGAGAAAGGACGATAAAGGCGAACCTTTACAAGACCTACCTTCTCTCCTGCTGCATTCATATAGTCAATAACCTCTTCTGCAACGTCGCAGATAGAGCCCATTGCAACGATTACGCGCTCTGCATCAGCAGCGCCGTAGTAGTTAAAGAGCTTGTAGTCAGTGCCAAGCTTAGCATTGACCTTATCCATATATTCCTCAACGATTGCGGGAACTGCATCGTAATACTTATTGCAAGCCTCACGGTGCTGGAAGAAGATATCTCCGTTCTCGTGAGAACCGCGCATTACGGG
>JAFTYW010000023.1 GCA_017461245.1 Oscillospiraceae bacterium | reverse complement strand
TTAACAACTGCAGAAATCAAAGAGCCTGCAGGGAACTGAACATTCTCATAAAACTTAGCTAACTGTCCTGTAATTGTAATGGTGTCGCCAACCGCAAGGGTCTTAACAGTTTCAGTATTGTTACTGTCGCCCTTTGCACGATAGCACTTGATAGATGTTCCGTCAACGTCAATTGTTACGGTGATATTGCTATACTGTTCGCTATATGCATTATTAACAGCAGTAATCTTACCGGTTGCTGTTACAGAGTAGCTTAATTTCTCGTTATGAGCAAGAGCCTGTGCCTCTGTATATGCCTCTGCAAAGGTCTTCTCAGCAGGAGTGCTGGTTGTGCCGCTCGAGGTGACATCGGAGCTGGTGGCACTTGAAGTAACATCGCTAGAAACTTCAGAGCTTGTGTTGCTCGATGTTTCAGAGCTGGAGCTCTCTTCGCTGGAAGAGCTGGAGCTGTCGCCGCCTGCTGCTGCGAAAGTAGCGGTTAAAGTCTTAATTCTAAGCTGAAGAGAGGGAGCAATCTTAACATACTTAGTAGCAGTTGCAAATGTAAATGTTTTATCAGAATAAGCAGTAGTGTATGCTACATCTGATTCAACCTCTGTCCAAGTGCTGCCATCAGTTGATGTAAATACGTCTATCACGCCGTTTTTATAGCCAAGATTCATGGTGATAGAGCTAACAGCCTTTGAAAATGTAAAGACAGCGTTTGCGCCGCCATAAACTCTAAGCTGATCATGGAAATATCCTGAGCCACTGCTCGTTTCGCCATGAACGCCAACGGTAAGGTCGCTGTCTAATACTTTGGAATAATTTGTTTGCGCTCCCGATTCTTTGTAATCGGAGAAGGTGTAAGTCTTACTTTCTGTTGATGCAAAGGAAGCAACTGCCATTACAGACAGAGCAACACAAACGCAAAGAAACAGAGAAGTAATCTTTTTGATTTGCGATTTCATTTCGATTTTCCTCCTAAAATTTTGTTTTTTGAGGTTGTCCCTCTTTTTGCCGAAAATGGCAGAAGCACATTTCGACAATTATACGAATTAATTATACCGCAAGCGGCAGATATTGTCAACACAAATTACCGCAATAAAATTTAAAATTTGCATACATTTACGGCGCGGCTTTCTGTTTTGGCGGGAGGGCGCTTAAGACCCTCCCCTACGGTTTAAATATGTGGAAAATAAAAACAGCAGGCTTTTGCCTGCTGTTTTTAAAGCTTTATTTATGTATCCGTACTTATTTAAGAATAAAGGTACAACCTGCGTCAAACTCAACTTCGCTATCACCCGAACTATGTACGTAGTTCTTGATAACGCCGGAAACTGCGATGGTGTCGCCAACCTTAAGGTTTTCAGCACCTTCACCCTTCATTCTGTAGCATTTAAGGAGCTCAGTTCCGTTGCTTCCCTCAACCTCGATGATGACAGTAATGTTCTTGTAGCCGGAATCATAGGGGGTAGCGATCTTGGTGATCTTACCGGTAAGTGTTGCGGTATAAGGAAGTGACTTGCCGGGCTCGAGAGCAAATGCTGCATCAACGATCTTCTTGGGATCGGTTTCGGCAGTAACACCGCCCGAAACGCGCTTACGCATAATACAGCCTGTGTCAAACTCAATGGTTCCGTTGTAGTTCTTGATACGGCCTGTAACGGTAATGGTATCGCCGCCAACGATAGCCTTAATGTCCTTAGCGGTACCGGTCATGCGATAGCAAAGGAGCTCCTTGCCCTCAACCTCAATAACAACGCTGACATTGTTGTAATCTGCGTTGTAAGCCGAGTCAATGCCTGTAACCTTACCTGTGAGTGTTACCTCATAGCCCATATCCTCGCCGGGAGCGAGCTTGAATGCTGCTTCAACGATAGCTTTGGGGTCGGTGAGAACGGTGGTCTCGACCTTGCCGGCAACGCGCTTGTCAAGGGTACAACCGAGGTCAAACTCGATGGTGCCATAATGATTCTTAAGGGTTCCTGTTACAGTAATTGTATCGCCCTTAACGATCTTTTCAACGCCTGCTCCGGAGAGGCGATAGCACTTAATGGGCTTATCCTCTTTGCCCTCAATCTGCATGGTAACGGTGATGTTTTTGAACTCTGCATCGTAAGCTTCGTTTACAGAGATAACCTTACCTGTAAGGGTTGCTGTGTAGTCAAGAGCAGTGTCCTTCTCAAGTGCATAGGCTGCATCAACGATAGCCTTGGGATCAGAGGGGGCCTTGTTTGTGTTGGGAGTGCTGCTCTGTGAAGAAGAGGTAGTGGTAGTAGCAGAAGAAACAGGTGTGCTCGAAGATGTGCTGGTGCTGCTACTTGTTTCAACCTTTGAAGAGGTTTCTTCCTGTGCAGGCTCAGAGGAGGTCTCAACCTGAGCGATGGTGCTGCTTACGGTCTCCTGCTCGTCAGGAACAAGTCCTGTGATCTTGTAATCAAAGGATACTGTTTCGGTGTTGCCCTTTGCATCCTTAATGGTTGCGGTTGCGGTAAAGAGAATATCCTTCTCGGGAAGCTCGGGGACATCGATAAGAACGTGATTTTCCTCATAGGACTCGCCGATCTTAACAGCATCCTTGTCACCCTTGGTTACCTCAACGGTCCACTTAACAGAGAAGCTTGTGCCGTCGATGGTAACAACAGAGAGAACATCCTTGTCCATAAGCATAGACATGACCTCGCCCTTACCGGCGGTCTGGTACATATTGGTGAGGTAATCCTTTGCGCTTGTGAGCTCTTCATTTCCTTTGGAACTACATCCGGCGAAAAGACCAAGCATCATAAACAAAGAAAGCGCGATTGAAGCAATCTTTTTCATTTTCCTTACTCCTTTTAATTAGTGTACTGTAATATCGTCAGCCGAGAAGACCTTTATCTGATAATCTCCGCTGAAATAATCTACGATGCCTGTGACATCGATAGTTTTACCAAGGTATTCTGCCTGCGTCAGCATATTGCCGTTTTCATCATAAAGAACGATCGTTCTTACGGTAACAATAATACCGTCAGACTGGCAGGTGAGAGTCATAGCGCCGTCAGAATTACCGCCGTTACTGGTGGTATACGCGCTGAGGACCTCGAGATTTTTCATACTTACAGAGGTGCTCATAGCAAGGTTTGCATAGTCAAAAGTCTTGACCTCTGTTTCCTCGCTTTCGAGCGAGGTGAGTGCCTCGCAGTCGATCTTGCCGCCTGCAAAAACACCTGCATCTGTGAGGCGGTTTGAAGCCTCGTGTCCCTCGCTGATCATTATGGTGTTGCTGGGATCATCCGGCTTAAACTCTCTGTAGCTAAGGCCCGAAACCTGCCATGTGCCGCCTGTTTCATAATATGTAACGGTACCGACAACGCGCACTAAATTTCCAACCTTGAGAATGTTAAGAAGGGCGCCGGTTTCGTAACCGTAGTAAACCGACATTCCGTAGTACATATCGGTTTCAGCGTCATAGCTCTCAACGTAAACAGAGTTGTTATTATTGCGGGTTACAACGCCCTCAAAAGCGACCTTTTTATTGTCATAGAGCGAAATGTTTGTTCTAAGACCCTTGAGGTCTACCTCGTAGGCATCACCATAGAAGAAATCGGGGTCGTCTTCTTTTGAGAAAACGTGAAGCCCAAGAGTTTTTGCCTGCTGGAAGGCTTTAGATGCCGCGTCGCCGTAGCGGTCGGCAGTTGTTCCGCAGGAAATGGACAGGCCGTTCTGGATAAGCTCGAGATTTAAGCAGCGGTAATCGCTTGCGCCTTCAGGCTTGTACCAGACCCACACAAGATGGCGGCCGCCTGTTGAGTCAACGTTCCAGACGTCGTTGTCCGACTCAACTATGATAGAGCTTGCGCTCATAAGCTTTTCTTTGGTAAAGGTTGATGCTTTCTTTCCCCACTCTTCAATCTTACCTGTGGACTCGGGGGTGTTTACGCCCATATAGCGAGCCTTTAAAACGCCGTCCGCGCTGACTTCCGAAGGAACATTAAAGTGGGTGGTATCACCGTCGATATAGCTCTTAACGGTAACCTCCTGCTTTTTGGTGTTCGACTCCATTTGAAGTTTGGTGTTTGCTACGTAGTCTATAGCGTTTGTGCTCTCGCCGCTTGAGACCGCAGGTGTATTGTCCTGACAGCCAGTGAGAACGCAGACTGTCAGGCAAAGCATCATAATAAGCGATATAAGTTTATTGCTTGTTTTCATATTGGTACGCATTAATATTCACACTCGTCGATAGCTTCCTGGAAGCTTTCGTTAATAAGAGCGTCTACTCCATTGGGGGTCTCGCCGCTGAGGCACTTAAGAAGGAGTGCGCCTGCCTGCTCACGAGCCTTGGACGAGCCGTTAAATGCGGGGGATACAAAGTAATCGTCACGTCCGTCAATACCGACCTGTACGCATTTTGCAACAAGATACTCGTATCCGTTGCCCTTTGCGAGCCAAGCGGCATAAGCTTCATTCTCGGTAACCGACTTAAGAACGGGCATATATCCCGAAGCCATTGAGAACTCGGCCTGGAAATCTACGTTTGTGCAGAGGAACTTGACAAACAGCCAGGAAGCGAGAACCTGCTGGTCTGTCGTCTTGCTGCCTTTTAAGATACAAAGGCTGGGTCCCTGCGAAATGGTCTTGCGGTTGTTTGCATCGTACTGAGGAATGGGAGCAACTCCTACCTCGAAAGCAAAGCTACCGTCGGTAGTGTCGTTATTGGACATCTGATAGGAAGCACCGCCCGAAGAACCAACGCACATATAGCAGCGGGTATCGGTGGTCTCAACAAAGAGGTTTGAGGTGTAGCTACCGTAGAGCTCCTGAGTTGTGAAGTAGCCCTTCTGATAGTATTCGCGAAGCTCTTTTACAAAAGCCTTATTTGCGTCGTTGTTAAAGAGGTACTCTCCGCCGTTTTCAGCGCTGGTGAAGCCTGTCTTCATCTGCTCGCAGAGGGTGATGAACCAGTTGTCCTCAGCGTCATATCCGAGAGGATAGCAGTTGGGGTCGATCTTTAAGATCTTATCGCAGGTGTCCCAAAGCTCATCCCAGGTGGTAGGAACTTTAAGTCCGTTCTTCTCAAAGAAGGTCTTGTCGTAATAAAGAACCTCGGTCGACTTATTAAGGGGCATTGTATACATAAGGTCGTCACCGTAAACGATACCCTCATCGTAGTAGCTCTTAATAAAGTCATCCTTCTGCTCTGCGGTAAGGCCGAGAACCTCGTTAGTTCCGGGAACGACCTGCTCGCTGGCGATAAGGTTGTCAAGAGTTACAACAGACTTTGCGATGTTATACATAGCAACGTGGTCGGGATAGCAGTAAGCGATATTGGGCTGGTTGCCGCCTGCGATCTCTGTGTTGATCTGTCCGTTGATGTCAGACCAACCGCCTGCTGACTGGTGGGTAATTTCGATATTGGGATAAATTTTGTTAAATTCCTCGATATAGGTGTCAAGAACGCCCTGGAGCTTGGCACCCATTGTGTGAGTAAATGTGATGCTGACCTGCTCGTCGGGATTAAAGCCCTCCTCGGGAACTACAAAGGCATTTTTGGAGTTATTGCTCTGGCATCCCGCAAGCGAAAGCATTGAGAGAAGCATAGCAAATGCCATAACAAGTGCTAAAATCTTTTTGCGCATAGTTAAGTTTCATCCTTTCCTATTTATATATAACAGACAGATCTGTCTATTAACCCTTAATACCGCTTCGGCTGACGCCCGACATAATGTACTTTCTAAGGCAGAGGAACACTAAGAAGAGCGGAGCTGAAACGATGGCGACCGCCGCCATCTGAACGGGATAGTTTGCCTGACCCGAAGTATCGGTAAAGGCATTTCTGAGGCCGTTTGTAATCATCTGGTGGGCATCGTCGTTAGCGACGAGTTTTGGCCAGATGTAAGAGTTCCAAGCACCCATCATCTTAAGGATAGTAACCGAAATGAGTGTGGGCAGAGCCAGCGGGATCATAACCTTCCAGAGATATTTAATATCGCTCGTTCCGTCAACCTTTGCGGCGAGATACAGCTCATTGGGTATCTGCATAAAGTTTTGACGGAGAAGGTAGATATAGAAAACACTTACCAAAAACGGCACGATAAGAGCCGTAAAGGTATGCATCCAACCGAGCTCATTGATGGTGATATAGTTGGTGATGGTGAAAAGCTCACCGGGAATCATCATAGTTGCTAAAAGTGCGCCGAACAAGGTTTCCTTACCCTTAAATTCCAGCCTTGCAAAAGCGAAAGCCGAAAGCACCGTGATAACTAAGCTCAGCACAGTCGAAACAAGGCCTACGTAGAGGGTGTTCATAAAGAGGTCGCCGAGGTTTGCAGTTGTGAACGCCTCAGCATAGTTGCCCCACATTATCTGGCGGGGCCAGAAGGTAGGAATTGCCTGGCGGTACTCAGCCAGAGTTTTTAAGGACGAAATGATCATCCAATAAAACGGGAAGAGAACGATAAGCGCCATAATAAGAAGGAAGGCGTATGTGCCCGTTTTTGAAAGGACGCGGACTATCTTTTGTCCCACAGACATTTTCTGAATGTCGCGCGCCTGCATTACAGTAGTTGTACTTTTAGACATTTTCCGCACCCCCTTAATAATGAACGTGCTTCTTGATGACATTGTTGTTAAACAAGGTTACAGCAAGAATTATCGCAAACAGAATGAGTGCGGCGGCGCTGGCGCGTCCTTGACGGTCACGCTCGAGCGCATCGTAAACGAAGCCAACCATTGTGTTGAGTCTACCCGCGTCGTCTGCAGGGCCCATCTTATCACCGAATATACCGATGATGCTTGAATACTCCTTAAAGCCGCCGATAAAGCCTGTGATAACAACATAGGCGAGCATGGGAGAGAGCAAGGGTATAGTAATCTTTGTAAGAACTCTTGCCTTGGGCGTTCCGTCAACCTTGGCGGCATCGTAATACTGCTTGTTGATGCTC
The DNA here is from genome assembly GCA_017461245.1 of Oscillospiraceae bacterium. Classification (GTDB taxonomy): domain Bacteria; phylum Bacillota; class Clostridia; order Oscillospirales; family Ruminococcaceae; genus SIG578. Next base: position 14,417 of record JAFTYW010000023.1, on the reverse strand, counting down.
TGAAGTCCGCCGAGGAGAATCAGGATCTTAAAGGGCAGAGCATTCCAGACGATGTAAATTACCATAACGACCATATTCGACACATAGGTCGAGCCTGCATTGAGCCAGTTTACAGGCTCGCCGCCGAAGAACTGAATAACGTTATTGATAATGCCCCAGGTGTCTGCCATAGCGCTTCCCTGCTTAAGACCGACGATGTTGAACATTGCGGCAAAAACCATTCCGATAGCGATGGAGTTTGTAACGTAAGGCAGGAAAAAGATGGTCTGCAGAGTTTTCTGCAGGGGTTTTATGGAGTTTAGCGCAACCGCAATAAGAAGCGCAAGGATGGTCGAGATAGGAACTGTTGCAACGCACAAGATCGCGGTGTTCTGCAAACACTGCAGAAATTCCTTATACTCAATAACCTTAACGAAGTTTTCAATTCCGAACTCAAAGGTGGCTCCGCCGATGGCTGCCATATTTCCGTAGCCGTTTAAAAAGGCCATTCGCAGAGTGTTAAATATCGGCCAAACGGTAAAGACAAGCAGCAAGATGCAGGCAGGCGCCAGATAGAGCCAGGCTTTCCATTGCTGTTTATTATCAACCATATTACTTCACCTCAAAATAGATTCTTTGCTCAGTTTCTTTATTGAAAATGAAGAACTTATGAGGCTTTACGTTAAACTTGACGCTCTGTGCCGAGGGGTCGATCTTAATATCAGAGCTGATGATGGCGCGGATAACGGGCGAAATTGCATTTTCGTGACTTGCAACAACGCTGGCATCTCTACCCATGACCTCAAGGTTGTTAAGGGAGCAGGTAAGCTTACCGTCAGCGCAGGGCTCAAGACCCTCGGGGCGAACACCTATGTAGACCTCCTGGTCCTCGACGCCCTCGATCTCTAAAACAGCCTCTGAGCCGATATAGACCTTGCCGCCCTCTACCTTGCCCTCAAGGACGTTGATGGGAGGAGTTCCAAGGAACTTTGCAACAAAGAGGTTCTGAGGATCGTCATAAACCGACTGGGGCTTGCCTATCTGCTGAACAACGCCCAGCTTCATAACCACGATAACATCGGAGATGGACATAGCCTCCTCCTGATCGTGAGTAACGAAAACGGTGGTGATGCCTGTTTCCTTCTGAATTCTGCGGATCTCCTCACGGGTCTGCAGACGCAGTCTTGCGTCAAGGTTTGAAAGAGGCTCGTCAAGTAAGAGCACTCTCGGCATCTTAACAAGTGCACGGGCAATAGCAACACGCTGCTGCTGACCGCCCGAAAGCTCGCTGGGCTTTCTGTCCATAAGCTCGTCGATCTGAACCAGTCTTGCAGCCTCATAAGCACGGTCAAGCATTTCCTCTTTGGTAAGCTTATCCTTGCCCTTTAGGTTCTGCAGAGGGAAAAGAATGTTCTGCATAACCGTCATATGCGGATAGAGAGCATAGTTCTGGAAAACAAGTCCAATGCCTCTGTTTTCGGTGGAAAGCTCGGTAACGTCATCATCGCCGAAAAATATCTTTCCGCTGGTGGGCTTTTGCAGTCCGCTTATCATATAAAGAGTGGTGCTCTTTCCGCAGCCCGAGGGGCCAAGCAGACCTACAAGCTGTCCGTCGGGGATTTCAAAGTTGAAATCGTTGACAGCAACGACCTCTTTGCCTGCCTTTTTATCTCGGCTGGGGAAAATTTTTGTAAGATTTTGTAATACAACTTTCATATTGATTCCCTTTCAAATGAAATATATTAAAATAAAAACCAACGTATTTATGTAGCCGCGTCAGTCGGCTCTTGCGGCTTTTTCGGCGTGCCGCGCCTTTACAAACTCAATAAGATCTTCGCGGGTCTTAAAAATTCTCTGGCTTGCAATATCGACCGCCACCGTTTTTGCAATGACGTCGTGAATGGGCGAGCCCGTTTTGGTTGCTATAAGGCAGGCGACCTGCGCTACCGCAAGGATAAGCAGAATAGCCATGCCTACAACGCCGATGGCGTTAAAGAATATCATCATGATCATACTAAGCGGGATCATAAGCCCGAACACGAACTTGCCGAGCACCGCTCTGGCAAAGAGCTGAACCGAGCTTACTTCTATTCCCTCGGTGTGCATAAGACCTATGCCGAAGATCTTTTTGCCGAGGGTCTGTCCGTTTCCAAAAAGCTTTGGAACGACAAACTCAATTACAATAACGCTTATAAGGATCGAAAGCGTCATGATCAGCATGGTGAGGTTTATCAACATATTGTAGGCGTAGATTACGTCCTCGTCCGTGTTGAGAGCCGTTAGCGCCGCGTCGTAATTCTGCTTCTGGGCCTCATCAAAAGCCTCGTACTGTTCTGCCGTTATCTGAAGCTCGACGCCGTACTCCTTTTGGTACTTGGCGTAAGCCTCATTTACGGTGTCCATATGCCCGTTATAGCCAAACACCGCCGAGAACACCGCCGCCAAGCCGACAGCAATAATGCTGAGCAGGATAAAATCAAAAATAGCGGCAATTATTCTTTTTCCAAGGCTGGCTTTTTGCAAAGTTATCATTTTATCACCTAAGCCTGTAAATTTAAATGCAGAGCTTATTTCGAATCTGCTCTACCGCCTGCTCGCAGTCATCAAATCTCACCACATAGTCGCACACCTGCGAGTTTTTAGACTCGGCGGCGATAGCAAGCAGTCTGTTTGCCTTGTCCTCTGTGGTGCAGTCCTTTTCGAGAATAGCGGTAATAAGCTCCTTCTTATCCCTCTTTACATAAATGGTAATAACGTTAGAAAAGCGGGTCTTTAACGCCATGGCGCCGCAAATATCCATGACTGTCAGCACGTGCTTGCCGCTTTTGAGGATGTTCTTAACATCTTTTCCGCGCGAAGCGTAGGCATGATGAGCGTAGGTCGTAGACTCAACAAATTCGCCGTTATCCGACATTTTTCTAAAATCTTCTTCACTCAAATAATGATACCAACCGTCCTGACTGCTGGCGGCCTTATCGGTTGTATAGCTGACAAGCTTTTCAAAACTGGGCGCCTTAACTAAAAGCTCTCTTGCGATCTCGTTCTTGCCGCTGCCCGAGGGGCCGACTAAAACGACGATACCGGGTCTGTCGGGCGAGAGGGTCTCCTGCTTTGCGCTGTAGCTGTTGGCAATAATTTCAACAAGCTTTAAAAACTCGTCGTATGTGTTTACCGCCAAAACTCCGGTCGCCTCGCTGTTCCAAGGGCGGCGCATCAGAATGGGATATGCCGCGTTTGAAGCAAGAACATTGTGCATACCGTCATCAAACAGAATATCAACGTCAATAAGGTCCTTGCGCGAGCCTATCAGAATATGGTCCTTGGAAATTTCGGGAAATTCCTCCAAGATCTTCTGAAATCTCGGGGTCATATACTCGGGCCAGACGGCAGTCGTTACAAAGATCTCGGTCATCTTAGAAAGCTTTTTAACAAACTCTCTTGCTCCCTCTATAACAGGCTGGTTTACAAAGAACTCGGGCTTGTCCATAAACTCAAAAATGACGTCAGAGCGGGTTCCCGTTCTGCCCCAGCGGTTGACCTCGTGAATTGTAAGCGGCGGGTCAAATTTATATTTTTCGTTAGCGAGCCTTATGGCATAAGGCACGCACTCAAGAAGAAGGTCATCAACGTCCAGCGCTGTGGAAAGGCGAAATCTTCTATCCATATATTTCTCTCTTTCTATATACTAAAGGCAGGAAACCGCACCGCAGCGCGCTCCGCAAGACAATTATTTTTTGCGATTGTTACTCACCATATATAATAGTATAAAATCGCAAAAAAGGCAAGTCTATTTTCGTTTTTTGTGCTATTTTTTGTCGACCAAAATATACCCTTGTTATTCTTCCCATAAGGTAGTATAATAATTATACAAATTATCACAATTTTTCGACACAACATAAATTACATACAGGCAAGGTGATTTATCTGAAACGCTTTTCAAAACTTTTTTTAGCGCTTATGCTTATCTTGTCGCTGGTCTTAACTTCCTGCGGCAAGGGCGGCTCGGGCAGCGCATCGGCGCAGATCGCCTTAGGCGAGAGCTCGCAGTCGGGCACCTCTTCTGAGGGCAGCTCGTCAAAGCCGCAAAATAGTTCGCAGAGCGAAAACAACTCGGGCTCAAACGACAGCTCGCAGAGCATTAATAACTCTCAAGGCAGCTCTTCCTCGACCGTTCCCGAGAGCGAGGACTCAGCCTGCAAAAAGCACGCCGACGATGACGACAACGGCTTTTGCGACCTGTGCAGAGCTTCAGTTCTTGTATATTTCGATTTCTACAACATTAACGACCTGCACGGTAAACTTGATGATACCGACTCGGGCATCGGCGTAGACGAGCTGACGACCTATCTCAAAAAGGCTCGCCTTACCGACGAGAACGCTGTATTTCTCTCAAGCGGCGATATGTGGCAGGGCAGCGCCGAATCCAATATGACAAAAGGACTCATTATAACCGACTGGATGAATGAGCTTGATTTTTCCGCAATGAGCCTCGGCAACCACGAGTTTGACTGGGGCGAAGAGTACATCGCGGACAACGAGGAGTTTGCCGAGTTTCCCTTCCTCGCAATCAACGTTTACGACCGCAAGACAAACAAGATCGCAGGCTTCTGCGAGCCGTCGACAATGGTCGAGGGCGACGGAATTCAGATAGGCATAATCGGTGCCATCGGCGACTGCTATTCCTCTATTGCGGTCGACAAGTGCGACGAAGTTTATTTCAAGGTGGGCCGCGAGCTTACAGCTCTTGTCAAGGCAGAATCCGAACGTCTTCGCGCCCTCGGTGCAGACTTTATCGTTTACATTCTGCACGACGGCTACGGTAGCACAAATACAGGCTCGGTGCAGCAGGTCTCCTCGTCCAAAATAGCATCTTATTATGACGTCGCGCTCTCAGACGGATATGTTGACCTTGTTTTCGAGGGACACACCCATCAAGGCTATCGCCTTATAGACGAACATGGCGTTTACCACCTGCAAAACCGCGGCGACAACAAGGGCGGCATTTCGCACGTTGAGATCGCCATCAACACCGTTACCGACAGCAAATCGGTCACCGAGGTAGACCTCATCGCACACAATCATTATCAGCATTTGGACGACGATCCCATTGTCGACGCACTGTTAGAGAAGTACGACGACGTAATTTCCCCCGCCAACAAGATCCTCGGCCACAACGCCTACTACAGAAGCTATGAGGCGCTCTGTCAGCTTATGGCCGACAGATACTACGAGCTTGGCGAAAGCGAGTGGGGCGACAAATACCAAATCGTGCTGGGCGGCGGCTTTCTTAATGTCAGAAGCCCATACAACCTACCCGCAGGTGACGTCACCTACGCAGACCTACAGGCGCTCTTCCCCTTCGACAATCAGCTTACCCTCTGCTCGATAAAGGGGCGCTACCTCAAACAAAAGTTTTTTGAAACCAAAAACGACAGTTATTATATCTCTTACAGCGACTATGGCAAGAGCGTTAAAGATAACATTGATCTAACCGCCACCTACTACGTCGTGGTGGACAGCTACACCGCCGACTACGCGCCCAACAACCTGACGGTCGTCGAGCGCTACGACGAGACCACCTTCCCCCGCGACCTTATGGCCGCCTTTGTAACTAGCGGCGGCCTGTCTTAAAACAAGCAAAATGCAAAAACAGCACAATCCTTCTTTCTGTTGTTAGATATAAAAACACCCGATAGCAGCCTAAAACTGCTATCGGGTGTTGTGTTTTGTTTAACTAAAATTGACTATGTACCATTTGTTTCCTTCTTTTACGAGTAAGAACGTACCGCTTTCTGAATCTTCTTCATCATTAAACAATCCCTTACTCTCATAAGACACTTCGTAAGCAACCTCTTTTAATTCTCTGCCTTCTAATGATTCTAAATAAATATATTCCGTTGACTCGTAATCGTATGAATCGATGATTTCTATATCATATTTCCACTTTTTTCCAAACTTCTCTTTCATTTGAGCTTGAAACGTGTCAAAAACCTCTTCATACTCCTTAACGAATACTTTCTTGCTGTTTATGCCCCTATTATTCATTTGATATTCTACTGCTTCATCGCACATTAGAGAAACAAATTTTTTTGCATCGTTTTCGTGCATGGCTTCTAATGCTTGTTTTGCTGTTTTTTCCGCACTTCGTCCACCGAAAAGAAAAAAGATCAAAACCACCCCCGCAACAACTGCGACGAGAGAAAGTATTTTTTTGTTCATTGTTATTCTCCTTTATTTCTTAATCGCAGGGTGTATTACTGAGCCGTTTAATGTAAGCTTGTCCCAAGCACTTTTCAAAACTGCAATGTAGATTTGGGTGCCAATGCCAATCCAAAAACCAACGTAAGGCCATGTTACAGTAGATTCTTCAAAAAGTCCTGAATCGTCAAACATCATAGCCATGGCAAAGAAAACGACCATTAGTCCCCACCCAAGATATCTGGCGGGCGTAGGGGCATTGTTGTATCTTTTTGCTTTTGCTATGTTGGCCGGTGTAGCTGCATTAAGTGCTTCAAGGTACTTTTCCTTCCCTTTTATATCATAGGCTTTTTCTGAAATTTCCTTAAGTGTATCTTGAACATCAGAAATATTATTTATATCTGTTTCAAGATAGATCTGCTTCAATTCTTCGGCTGTTTTAATTATTACATTGGTCATTTTATATTTCCTCCCTAATTTTTACTTCCGCAATTTGAGCAAAATTTTGAGTCAGCGTTTATTTTTGTTCCACAATTTGAGCAAAATTTTGTTGATCCTTCATTTTGTTGTGTGGGCGCTTGTGCCGTAATTGAAGCGTTCTTTTTAAACCCAAACTTCGAAAAAAGACCATTAGATTTTTCCGCCTTGACTTTTTCCATTGCATTTAATATTGCAGGGTGCATAACCTTGCCGTTTAGTGTAAGGGTTTCGTAAGTGCTCTTTTTTCCGATATTCAACAATGAAGAAAACATACCGCCTTCTTTGGCGACAGCATATTTCGCGGCCGCTTCAACAGACGGAGCAATTAATGAATTTAATGCCTCAACAAAAAGCTCCTTTGTCTTTGTTCTTCCTTCGGTTTTTACAACACCTGTGTTTTCTTGAATTCTGTTGTAATCATCGGGCTGTGTTTGCATGTATAGTTCGGAGAATCTTTTAAAATCTTCTTCATCCCAAATAGAATAAAGGCGCTCATCAATTTTAGAAATGAAAGATTTTTTTATATCTTCAATAGTATCGTATTCTTTGATTTGTTCCCTTACAGCATTACATTCATTTTCAGAAAAACTTTCAACTCCCGAAAGCAAATTTTGCAGATATTCTTTATCGAGTGCATAGATTCTATTTTCTAATAATTGTATGTGTTTATGCTTAATAGCATCTTCGCAGTCAGTGATACTTATTTGGGATATAAATTCTTTACAACTATTTTTGTCTAATAAACTTGCATCACCATACAAATTTTTTAGGTTTTTATCGTCATTTTCTGCTTTGGCTCGTAATTCGCGTGTGTCATATAGTACATTTTCATAAGTCCTTGCCGCGATATCAAAATCCTTTAATACTTTTTCGAGTTCATCTTTTCTTTGCGATTTTGATACTCCAAACTTTTCCATTGTTTCCTTTAATGCCGCCATCATTTTTATAGCATCATCTTCACACATTATGGAATTTATTCTATAAGTATTTTTAATATCTTCTTCTATCAGCTTAGCAATATCAATGCTTAAATATTTTGCAATCGCCACAATGTCATATTTCGCTTGTGGAAGATGCTTAAAAATGTATTCGTAATATTGTCTTTTTCTTGGGTCAAGTTCAATCATCTCAAATGCTAATTTATTCTTATCGGATGCATTTATGTTGCTACTTCTTTTTTCATATTCTGCATCAAATTCTTCATCAGTCAAATCTTCAGGTATTGACAATAATATGTCAACGGCTTTTTCGTCTGTAAGGATATCATCTTTCAAATTTTCAAATATTGCTTCTGCCTTGTTAGCGTCTTTTTGATAAACAAACTCTATCTCTGCTAATTTTTTTTCGTCAATATAATTTGTAACAAAATCGCATAATGCCAAAATGTCTCTGTCCAAAGCGTCAGCAAAATAACCGGATTCAAAATTTGCCTTGATTCGTGATACAGCTTCTTGGTCGGTTGAATCACTGCAGTATTCAAGAATAAAATCTTCCATTCTTAATTGTAAATATGAAATCCCGTGTCTTTCTACGCTAACTGTATTCCATATTTCTTTATCAGTTAAATCATAAACACCAAAATTTAATAAATATTTCTTTGTCTCCTTAACATATCTCATTACAAAATTTGTTAGGGCATCCCCCGAATATTTATTACAGAATTTTTCTGCATAAGAACTGCTAAACAAAGTTAAACCGAAGGTGTTTTCGTAATCCTTATTAAATTCTTGTTTGGCTTTCCGAGCAATTTCCTTATAATCAGCAAGGATTTTCATGTAATTTTTTCTTCCTTCTGATATTTCAATTTTTCTTCCTAACAAATTAAATTCCATAATTATACCCCTTTGCTTGAAAAATTCTTGATAATAACTACTATAAAACCAATAATTAAAGCCGCTTTAATTATTGTAGGCAATGCATCCCATAGCCATAATATAATACTTAACGCTATAATTCCATAAGCAAACACTTTTATAAGACAACCTATCGTTTTCGTTTCTGCTACACCTCTAATCCTCTACACTAACAATTAAAGAAACTACCATAAAGAACTTTGCACGCTTTTCAAAAGGCTGATTTTTCTTTCCTAAAAAGCGTTCATTTTTACAACACCCTCCACCAACAATTTCATTAAAATATATTAACTTTAATTATAATGCCTGTTTTTATAAAAGTCCTATGCTAGTGGCATAGTTGAAAAATTTTGTCGAATATGGTATGCTATGGGCATAGAGGGGTGCGGATATGAAAGATACGTCAAAAATTGTTAAAGAGCTTGGTCTTTGCGAGGATTTTAAGTCGTTTTACGACGAAAACCGCGATTATATGGTTAAAAGCACGCTCTCCGAGCTTTTAAATTCTCTTGCAGGGCAGAGTCAGATAAAAAAATCTCAGATCATCAAAAACTCCGAACTTTCTGAGGTCTACGCATATCAGATTTTTTCGGGGTTGCGTGTTCCCGAGCGCAAAAAGCTTTTATGCCTCGCCGTTGGAATGGCGCTTGATATCGAGCAAACCCAAACCCTCTTAAAATGTGCGGGTTATGCTCCCCTATATGTAAAGCTCCCCTTTGACAGCGTTGTTCTTTACGGAATTTGCAAAGGACTCTCGGTTGTCGAGATAAACAATCTGCTGTTTGAATACGATTTGGAAACGCTGGGGTAACGTAAATGAAAACCTGTCCGTACTGCAACGCGCAAATTGGCGATGACGCGCATTTTTGCCTTTACTGTATGCGCTCGTTAGAGCAAAAGAAACCCATAAAACCAATAACAACCTCATTTAAATGGTGGCAGCTCGCTCTTGCCGCCATTTTAGTGTTTACTATAGCGACTGTCGCAATTTTTGCCGTGGGCAGCGGCAAAAAGCCCGCCGCGCCGGCAAGCTCGGGCTTTTCCCAAAACGAAACCTCGTCATTTTCCGTAAGCAGCGACTATGCCAATGAGCATAGCTCCTCCTCATCAAAAGAGGAACAAGCTCAAAGCAGCGAAAGCGAAAGTGCGAGCACGAGCTCGCAAAAACCAATGCCTTCAAGCCCCTCCTCCGCAAGCCCTACCGAATCAAGCCCCAGTTCATCATATTGGGAAGATAAGATTTCGCCCATTTTATCCCCATCCTCTGTATCAACTTCGAGCAAAAAGTCCACTTCAACCTCTACATCAAGCAAATCGTCTAACTCAACCTCAAGCAAGGCCTCTACATCAACCTCAAGTAAAACATCCACATCAACCTCGAGCAAGGCCTCTGCATCAACCTCAAGCAAGACATCCACATCAACCTCGTCCGTAGTCGTTGATATTCCCGACACATTGCAAACATATACCGAGGGAAATTACTCCTACTGTATTTACGACTCTAACGCTATAATAAAAGATGTTTACAATAAGATAAGCGGAGACATTGTTATTCCAAGCGAGCTTGGAGGGTATCCCGTCACCGTTATAAACGACGAGGCTTTTATAGACTGCACCCTGATCACCTCGGTTGTGGTGCCTGACAGCGTGGTTGCCATTAAAGACAAAGCATTTTACAACTGCAACAATATCACTAATGTTAAACTTCCTAACGGCCTATTTACCATAGGAGCTAGCGCTTTTGAATACTGCAAAAAGCTCGTAACAATAAATCTTCCCGATAGCCTTGAAAGCATAAGCGAGCGCACTTTTATGATGTGCCAAGCTCTTACAGGCATTACCATTCCCAAAAATGTAAAGAGCATAGGCACAAGTGCGTTTTATGACTGCGACAGCATTACAAACATTAATATTCCGGATGGTGTAACAAGCATACCTAGCAAGGCTTTCATGTATTGCAACAACCTCGAAAGCATAACCTTTCCCGACACCTTGACCAGCATAGGAGACTCTGTATTTGATGCTTGCTTTAAGCTTACTAGCCTAACTATACCAAGCAATCTTACGAACATTTCTTCTACCTCTTTTGTATATGCAAACTTCAATTACACTACAAGCTTAACATTTAAAGAAGGCTACTCAAAAATAGATACTCAAGGTTTTTCAAAATGCCGTAACCTAAAACAACTCTATCTCCCTAAAAGCTTGACGCAAATTACTGCCGGCGCCTTTGCTTACTGCAATGACATTACTGATATTTACTACGCAGGAAGCCCCAAGGACAAACAGCAACTTATTATCGGCGCTAACAACGACGCCCTTGTTTATTCTGCGACCTGGCACTACAACTGCGAATATTAAGGTGATGCTATGACGAGAGAAGAATACATAACCGCTCTTTTTTCTACATACGATTTGGTTTCGGTCTTGAGCGACAAAAACGACTGCAAAGTTCTGCGTCTTAGGCACAAGCAGCTCGGGCGGGACCTTGTTTTGCACAGCTTTCCCGCTCCCGTTGCGGCGTACGAGCAGCTCACTAAAATAGAGTGCGAAAATCTGCCCACCATCTACGACACAGCTCTGCTCGACGACGGTCAGGTCGTTTTGGAGGAGTTTATCGACGGCATAACCGTTTCGCAGGTCATGGAATCCGGAACGTATCATTATTCGGGCATCAGAACAGTTGTGCGGGCTGTTTGCAACGCGCTTTACGTTCTGCATTCGCTTGGTATCGTTCACAGAGACGTCAAGCCCGAAAACATTATGATAGACAAAAACGCCAGGGTGGTTCTCATCGATTTTAACGTGTCGAGAAAGGTGTCGGACGCCAGTCGCGACACCGTTATAATGGGAACTGTCGGTTACGCCTCGCCCGAGCAGCTCGGCATTTCACAAACCGACGCCCGCACCGACATTTACGCCGTCGGCGTTCTGCTCAACGTTATGCTGACAGGCAAGCACCCAAGCGAGCAAATGGCTCGCGGCAGAGCGGGGAGAATCGTGCGAAAATGCACCGCCGTAAGCCCCAAGGACCGCTATCAGACTGCCAAAAAACTTTTTGCGGCTTTATAAGCCCATTCCGCCGCACAAAAATTTCTCTTTTGTGAAAGTGAGCGGCCTATCCTGCAACACAAGCAAAAAGCCCGTTCGGTTTTTCGAACGGGCTTTTTATAGCCTTGGCTCACAAATTATCATACCGGATCGACTTTCTCTTTATAATCTCTACAATTGGTTGACTTTTTTTGAAACTTGGGCTATAATTACATTCGGCGATAGCAACGCCGAGGTGTAGCTCACCTGGTAGAGCTTTTGGTTTGGGAGCGTGCCCGGCAGTCATAGCCGTGCTTTTACCGAAGTCCCGAAACCCCTTTGTTTATGCGGACTATCCGCACTTTTAGGAAACTCAAAAACGCGTGGATTTTGAGTTTGACCACAGTTTATCCCACTTCCACGCAGAAAACGAAAAATTGAATATATATCCGGGTGTGGCGCAGCTGGGAGCGCGGGTGGTTTGGGACTGTGAGATAGGTAATTCAAGCAAATTCCCAGACACCTCAAAAAAGCCTTTAATACTGCGGTTTTTCCGCTTTCATATTTTGGAGAAATATGCTATAATAGGCTTACGACCACATAGTGTCCCACAGTTGCGGAATTTCTGTTAAAATCCGAGCGTAAAATTGAATAAATCGGGGTGTGGCGCAGTTGGTAGCGCGCGACATTTGGGATGTCGATGCCGCAGGTTCGAACCCTGTCACTCCGACCAAAATTTTGACCGAAAATAGAGGTTTTACCTCCACTTTCGGTCATTTTTTATACTATTTCAAGTATTTTAGCGCCACTTTTAAGAAATTCGTGTTTTTTACGACCACATAATTAAATGTGGCCTGCAAAATTCTCTTTTCTTTGATTACTGCGGCTCAAAATTTGATTCTGCAACTATCTATAAATTTCCTTTTTTGTTCCCAAAAGTCCTTTGCCAAATTCATATATTCAATCACCCTTTTAGGCGAATCAATCTCTTGTTTTCCAGAGACAATTAATCTGGATGTAAGTTCTTTGTTAATGCCGTAAATCACATTACAATACTCGTATACATCAGAGAATAAATGCAAATAGGAGTTTAGTGCGTTTATATTATCAGCAGAACAGAAATTAAGCATCAAATTGCCTTGCTCTTGATAAAATGCATTCAAACACCAAATAAATGCATCCAGTCGATCATTGCCTATACCTTTTTTCACTAATTGCAAATTTCCTGTTTGCGGCAAAATCGATATGTTTTCTTGCGAATGAAATTTATTGTAACACTCCTCTAATATACATTCGCATTCGGGAAAGTTTTCACCCAATACCACTTTGTAATGATCGTAGCGGCTTCTCCCATATCCGAATACTTTCTTCTTACTAAAATTAAAATCGGTTTCACCGCTAAATTTTAAAATTTCACTTTCTTTACCTTTGTATTTAAATGCTTTTGCCACAAAGGGTCTGCCTTTTTTTGCATGGATGTCTGCATCTGTTATTTTAATATTTTTACGATAAATTGCTCTATAAATTTGCCAAGCTTCAGTGCTAACATCATATTCTTCTGAACTATTCAACTATATTCATCTCCTTATTGGAAATTATATCACATTCATAATGTTACATCAAGCAAACCGCCACGGACTTCTCCGTGGCGGCTTGCAGTTGCCTTACGCCGTCTGCTCTGCCTTGAGCCGTTCCTTCTCGGCGGCGATTTCAGCATTCATCTGCGTGATCAGCTCGGCGAGTTTTTCCTCACATTCCTCTCTCGTCTTGGCATACACGTTTTTCGGTGTGCGTTTTCCGTAGGCGTTTGTCGGTGAGTACCGACCTTCGAATAGGTGGTCGTTGATCTCCGTGATGCATCCGGTGCCGGGGCGGCGGATTTTGGGCTGTTTCGGCTCGAATTTCGCCGCCTGTTGCGTTTTTACCGCTTGGTCGGGTGTTTGCTCGACCTCACTCAAACTGCCCTCATTTCTGCCGAAGCCTTGCTCAATTTTGTTGGCTGCACTCCGTTGCATATTGTCGGTGATATGGGTATAAATATTGAGTGTCGTTTCAGATGAAATGTGACCTATGATCGCCGACAGCGTTTTTACATCCATACCGTTGGCAAGTGCGGTGGTAGCGAAGGTATGCCTGAGATCGTGGAATCGGATGTGCTTACACTCGGCTCTCTCCAAGGTTCTGTCGAGTACCTTTCGAACCGCAGAAGGATGATAAGGTGCATCCTCTTTTACGGGTGACGGGAACATCCATCGTGAGTTCACCTTTTTCTTATACTCCGCAAGGATTTTTACGATGTCCGGCGGAAGTATTACGGTTCGGATGGAGGATTTGGTTTTCGGTGCGCACACGTGAATTTTACCTTTTACCGTTGTCGCCTGACGACAGATATGAAGTTCGCCTGTCTGCATATTAAGGTCATCCCATTGCAATGCCACGATTTCACCTCGGCGCATTCCTGTGCAGAGTTCAAGGAGGAACAGTTCAAAGTACCCATCGGCTTTGGCTTGCGCAATAAACCTCTGCATTTCCTCTTTGGTCAGCACCTGCATCTCTTTAGCTTTCTTCGGAGGCAGTTTGCAACCAATCGCAGGGTTTACTCGTATGAGCCCATCCGCAACCGCTTTTTCCAAACCTTTACGGCACATAGCATGGCATCCCCTCACCATACGGTCGGATAAGCCTTTTCCATATACCTCTGTTCGTACTTTTCTGCCGCCGTTTTTCAGTCGGGTGTAAAATTGTTGCAGATCGTTCTGCGTTAATTTGTTCAGCGGTATTTTACCAATGTCGGGGATTATATGATTGTATATCATATTTTCGTATCCCGACTGTGTGGTCGGGCGGAGTGTTTGCTTGGCGTACTGCTGATACCAG
>JAFTYW010000003.1 GCA_017461245.1 Oscillospiraceae bacterium | reverse complement strand
TCAAAGCGGAACCGCAAGCTCTTATGTAACCAACCGCGTCGGCGTATCACCTACCAATGTTGCTGTTTCGTTTGAGAAACATTCTGAGAGTAAAACCATTGTCAGAATATATGTAGACGGCGTTCAGGAATTTTCTCAGCCCTTTGATACCGCCCTAACACAGGGGACGGTTCTCTGTGTTAAAACAAGCATAAAAGGCAAGCGTTAGCTTGCCTTTTTATTTTGCGGCTTGAAATTTTATCCCAACAGAGATATAATTTTTTTGGAAAAATACAAAAGGAGTCTAAAAATGAAGCCTAAAATTTTACTTTCTGCAAATAATAATAAGCAGTATTATATAGACGCTGTAAACTCGGCGGGTGGGCAGGCCGTCTGCGAGTATCTGCCCGAGGTGGACTTAAGCTTTGATGGGCTTATTCTATGCGGCGGAAACGACATAGACCCCAAATATTTCGGCGAGGAAATAAACGGCTCGGTCAATATAGATGCCCCGAGAGATGAGGCCGAGTTTAAACTCGCCAAGGCATTTATTGAGTCGGGCAAGCCTGTTATGGGCATCTGCCGCGGTAGCCAGCTTTTAAACGTTTATTTTGGAGGCTCGCTTATTCAGCATCTGCCCAATGCCGATATTCACACAAACAAAAGCGATCATTACATTACCCATGCGGTCGCGGCTGAAAAGGGCAGTATATTGGAAAAGCTTTACGGCGAAAACTTCTGCATCAACAGCTCTCATCATCAAGCGGTGGATAAGCTCGGAGCGGGACTTCGCGCCACCGCATTTTATGAAAACGTTGTCGAAGCCTTTGAGCACACAAGCCTGCCTGTTTTTGCGGTGCAGTTTCACCCCGAGAGAATGTGCTGCTCAGAGAGGCGACCCGATACCGCCAATGGCGCTCCGATATTTGAATATTTTATAAATCTCTGCAAAAAACAAAAATAGGCACGGCGAGATAAGTTTTTGGCACAGTTTTGGGTATATTTGGCAAGAAAATGACAAAATCTTTATGTTAGAATGAGTTATCAAGCCAAAAAAGGAGCAGAAAAAATGATTTTCGGAGTTTTAAAGGATATCAAAGAGGGCGAGTTTCGCGTGATCTGCACACCCACCGAGGTCAAAAGCATAGTTGCCGCGGGAGTTGAGGTCTGGGCTCAGCACGATTGCGGAAAGGCGGCAGGCTTCCCCGACGAAAAGTACGCCGAGGCGGGCGCAAAAATAGTCTACACAATGCAGGAAATGTGGGAAGGCTGCGATATGGTAGCAAAGGTAAAGGAGTTTACCGATGTCGAGTATCCCCTTATGAGAGAAAATCAAATAATTTTAGGCTGTATTCACCCTGCGGGTCATCCCGAGGAGGTCGATGCCATTTTAAAGAGCAAGTGCATCGCATTCACTGCTGAGGATGCCCACCGATTCGGCTCTCCCAACTGCGAGGCGGCAGGCAAGCAGGGCGCACTTTTCGGTCTTGAATCCATGCTCACCATTAACGGCGGCAAGGGTAAGTACGTCGGCGGCTTTGCGGGCGCTCCCAGAATGAACGTTCTCATTTTAGGTTGCGGTGTTGTAGGGCAAGGCGCACTTGAGGTGCTTCACGCACTCGGCGCTAACTGCACCGTTATGGATATAAACGTCGGCGTGTTAAGAAAGCTCTTAACACAGTACAACAGTAGTATCAGCACAATGCTCTGCAATAAAGAAACTATTGCATCTGTTTTGCCTCAGACCGATATGGTTTTAAACTGCGTCAAGTGGCCCAAGGAGAGAAAGGATTTCCTTATCGACAAGGAGATGCTCAAACTCATGGAGCCCGGCTCGGTTCTGGTCGACATTTCAAATGACGACCCGGGAGCCATCGAGTCAAGCCACGAAACACACCACGACAACCCCCGCTACGTAGTAAACGGCGTTGT
Organism: Oscillospiraceae bacterium; assembly: GCA_017461245.1. Classification (GTDB taxonomy): domain Bacteria; phylum Bacillota; class Clostridia; order Oscillospirales; family Ruminococcaceae; genus SIG578. The sequence continues at coordinate 28,351 of JAFTYW010000003.1, read as the reverse complement.
TCACTACTGCGTTTCAAACATCCCCGGCGCTGTTGCAAACACAACCTCGGTTGCCTACGCCGCAGAGATGCTCCCCATGATAATGAGTATTCTTAAGGACGGCGTTGCCGACTGCTGTGTCAAGGACGGATATTACAGAAGAAGCCTTACTGCATACAAGGGATATCTTACCCACGAGGAGACCAGCGCAATTCAGAATAAGCCTTGGGTAAGGCCCGAGGACATCCTCGAGATCGCAGATAGAAAGCTTGACTTTGCTCCCCCTGCAACAGTAACCCGCTCGAATAATTTTTATAAGTAAACAAAAAAGGAGCCGAAAGGCTCCTTTTTTGTTAGTTAATTTAGATAGGGTAGTTAACATGACTCAGGCTCCCTCTGACGAGGGAGCTGTCAGCGCAGCTGACTGAGGGAGAGATTTTCTAACAATCAAGTCTATATGTTCACATACTCCAGGAAAATTTTTATCAATATCCAAATTGCATATTCTTAAAACGGTTAGATTCATACTTTCGAGCTCATTAGTTCGGAAATTATCCTTCTCCGCTTGTGTCTTGGTATAATGCCCGCCGCCATCAAGTTCTATAATAAGCCTTGCCTTTGCACAATAAAAATCAACAATATAATTTCCTATGGCTTTCTGTCGTTGAAATCTTATAGGGTATAGCCGCAAAAACTCATACCATAATTTTCGTTCCCAAGGAGTCATATTTTTTCGCATAGTTTTTGCAATGGGAATATTATTTTTGTTGTAGTTTTTCATTTCTCTCCCTCCGTCAAAACCTACGGTTTTGCCACCTCCCTCGTCAGAGGGAGGCGATTGTTTGATCTGCATAAAGTTTATTAAATCTGCTCGAGGTAATGCTTGGGGGAGCAGTTAAATTCGTTTTCAAATGCGCGGTAAAAGGTGCGCATTGAGTTAAAGCCGCTTTCTAAGGCGCAGTAGGTGATGCTGTGCTTTTTTTCGTGCATAAGCTGTATGACGTTCTTGAGCCGAATAACCGTAAGATACTGATTTATGCCAATTCCGAAGCAGGACTTAAAGTACCTTGAAAGGTGGCTCTGGCTGTAGCCAAAGGTGTGCGAAAGGCTTTCAAGCGAAATATCGTTTTTAAAGTTGTCGTTAAGGTAAAAGAGAAGCTGGGAGGAAAGCTCGGGCTCAACCGCCGAGTCGGTCTCCTCAAAGCCGATGCTGTCCATAACAATTCCAAGAATAACGTATATGTAGCCCAGCTGCTCGATTTCGTTAAGGCCCTCGTTTAAGATCTTGTTATAGTAAACCTTGATTTTTGCAACCGTGTCCTTGTCGGTGATAAAGGGGTTTGTAACTCGCTTGTGACGTATTGCCGAAATAAATTCCTCACATATATACGGAGGAATAATAAGAACGCTGGATCTGGATGCCTCGGGAGTTTTGTAGGCGTGGGAATCGTAGCTTAGCGAAACCGACATCTCGCCGCCCTTTAAAATTCTCCTCTGGCGGCCTACCACAACCTCCATTTCGCCCTCGTCAATAAAATAAAGCTCTATCTGCGAGTGAAAATGAAAGGCGCCCTTGTCGTTTTGATACTGCTTGTAGTAAAGCTTGTTGTGGCGTTCTCTGGCAATCCCGAAGTCCGCGTGCATATTTTTCACCTCTGACAAAAAATGGCATAAAATCGGCGTGTTTTGGCGTGAACGTGCCAAAATATTACAGTATGATTGTACAGTAGTCAGAAATAATTGTCAACACATAGGAGCAAAATTATGGTTTTTTTGGCGTATCTTTTTACAGTACTTAAAAATATGGTTTACGGATGCTCGGTCTTCTTCACCTCGCATCTTTCAGAAAACGTCGATGTTCTTGACATTCTCGCTCTGCGCTTTCTTATGAGCTTTGTGGTAATGTGGTTTTTAAAGGTTACAAAGATTGTCAAGATAGGGGTCGGCATTAAAGACCTTTTCAAGAAAAACGAGCGCACGCCTTACCTTTCCTCGCTGCTTCTTGCGGCGATTTTTGAGCCTGTTTTGTATATGTTTTTTGAAACCATGGGCATCTCGATGTGCACAGGGATCACCACCGCTGTTATCCTCGCACTTGGCCCAATCAGCGCCTGCATCTGCGAGATGCTTATTTTAAAGGAGCGGGCAACTCCCGTTCAGATGGCGCTCCTTGCGGTCGGTATGGCGGGCGTTATCTACATAGCCTTTAACACACACTCAAGTGGCGGAAAGGACACCCCGCTCGGGATTATTTTCATAGTGCTGGCGGTTTTGTGCGGCTCTCTGTTTATGGCCTTTTCGAGAAAAAGCTCCAAGCATTTCAACGCCATGGAGATAACCTACGCCTCGGTAGTGCTCGGCACGGTTGCCTTTAACCTCGTAAACGTAGTGCGGCATATTGCTAACGGCAACATCTTAAATTACTTTGAGCCGTTTTTCAGCGTTCAGAATATGATAGGATTTGTTTTCCTTGCGGTGCTGTCAACCATCGTTGCAACGGGAATGAACAACTTTGCCGTTTCCAAGCTTCAGCTGTCCACAATGGCGGCCTTTGGCGGAGTTTCGACCCTTACCACCATTTTTGTCGGTGCGGTGTTTGAGGGCGAAAAGATTCTGCCTTTCCATATAATAGGCTTTACCCTCATTTTCATAAGAATGTTCGGCGTAAGCGCCATAAATATAATAAACGACAGGAAAAAGCTGATAGAAAACAATAGAATAAAACTATAACAAGGGCTGTTGACAAAGGCAAAAAGGATGGTATACTTGACTTAAACGAGGAGGCAAGCCTATGAAAACCTACAATTTTAAGTCAATTGATGCTGTCCCTGAGGATTTTGTTTATTCCTATGCGCCCTTTGCGCCCGAGCATAAAAAGTTTACCTTTGCCGAGCAGGGAGCAATAAATTACGATACCGAAAATTGCGAGAAATTTGACTACGTCAGCATAATTTCAAAGAAGAAATACACAAGCGGCGCTAAGATAACCGCAAAATGTTCCTTCAAAAAGTTCGGTGCGCCCCTTATCGTGCTTTGCGACGAGTTTTCGCCCGCAGAGGACGGCGAGCTTGTCTACGGACTGCACTTTGAAGTGGTTGCCTGGAAGGGCGGCTGCAACGTTTGGCACATTATCCCGTTTCCCGAAAACACCTCTCGTCCCGTTAAGGTGTTAAAGGCGGGAAGCCTGGCGTTCGAGATAAAGGATGAAGAGGAGATCACCCTTTCGGTCGAGGTCAAGGGCAAGTACCTGCACATTGACGTTAACGGAAACAAGTTTGTCTGCGGCGATCCTTGCATCCCTGAGAGGTTTCATTTGGGCTACACCGCCTGCGAGGGAGCAAACGAGCTGTACAGCATTACAATAGAAGAATAAAAAAGCGGCACAAATCGTTAGATTTGTGCCTTTTTTAATTGACTTTTGGCGGTAAAATGCACTATTATATAGGTAGCAACTTTTAGGGGGCTTTGTATGGAAAACAAGGTTATTCTGATTTCGATTGACGGAATGAGGCCCGACGGACTTGAGGGCTGCGGCAATCCTTTTGTGGAGGAAATGAAAAAGAGAGGCAGCTACTGCCTTGAGGCAAGCTCGGTAGTGCCTTCTGTAACCCTGCCCTGTCATATGTCTATCTTCCACAGCGTTCCGCCCGAGAGACACGGCGTTACCACCAATACATACATTCCGCCCGTTCATCAGATAAACGGACTGTTTGAGCATATAAACGCCCTCGGCGGCAAATGCGCCATGTATTACGGTTGGGAGCCTATCCGCGAGATTCACCGCACCCCCTGCCTCAAAAGGAGCGAGTTTATCTGGGCCTACAGCGCCGATAATACCGACAAGATTTTAACCGAGCACGCCCTCGAATATATAAAGTCCGAGAGCCCCGATTTTGTTTTTCTCTATATGGTCGAGACCGACGAAAAGGGCGGCCACGACAACGGCTGGATGACGAGACCCTACCTTGACTGCATAAACCGCGCGATAGACAACGTAAAGGCGGTGCTTGAGAGCGTTTCAGACGATTACACCGTAATCGTAACTGCCGATCACGGCGGCCACGATAGGAGCCACGGCAGCACTCTCCCTGAGGATATGACCATTCCTATGTTCTTTTTCGGCAAAGCCTTTGAGGCAGGAAAAGAGATAGAGAATATAGATCTTTTGGATATCGCCCCGACAATAGCAGACGTTATGAAGATTCCTGCCCCGATGGGTTGGGAAGGAAAAAGCATTTTAAAATAAGGAGAAGAAAAATGAAGGTAACCATTATTCAGCCCTATTACAGCTTTGATAAGAACGACACACAGATGTGCTTTGACGAGATGGTAAAGCTCTTAGACGAGTGCGACGGTTCGCACGACCTTATCGTTCTGCCCGAGTACAGCGACATTCCCGCCGTTCAAGGCTCTAAAAAAGCCTTTCACGAGGCTATCGAGAAATACAACAGCGTCATTATGGACAAGGCAAAGGCCGCGGCAGTTAGATGCAACGCCATCGTTTTTGTAAACGCCGCCGAAAAGACCGAAACGGGATACAGAAACACCACCCATGCTATCGACAGAAGCGGAAATGTGGTCGGCAAGTATTTCAAGGCCCATCCCGCACCCAGCGAGGTTAAAACCGAGGCGCAGGGCGGCAACGAGGTGGACGTCGGCTATAGCTATTTCCCCGACGAGCCCTACGTTATCGAGATTGAGGGCATCCGCTTTGGCTTTATGACCTGCTATGACTTTTATTTTTACGAGAACTTTGCTCCCCTCGCAAGAAAGAATATTGACGTTATCATTGGCTGCTCGCATCAGCGCTCTGACAGCCACGAGGCGCTCTCGATAATCAACCGCTTCCTCTGCTATAACACAAACGCCTACCTTATCCGTTCTTCAGTTTCGCTTGGAGAGGATAGCGATATCTGCGGCTGCAGCTGCGTTATCGCGCCCGACGGCGAGGTCTTAATTGATATGAAGAGCCGCATAGGCAAAGAGAGCTGTGAAATTGACCCCCATAAAAAATACTATAAACCTGCAGGCTTCAGAGGCGCTCTTAAGGCCCACTACGAGTATATCGAAGAGGGCAGAAGACCTTGGCTCTACCGCAACGGCGGCGCATTCATAGTTCCCTTTGACGAATTTATGACATATCCGCGCATCTGCGCCCACCGAGGCTTTAACACCGTCGCTCCCGAAAACTCTATGCCCGCCTTTTCCTCGGCAATAGCGCTCGGCGCAGAGGAGATAGAGTTTGATCTTTGGCCCACAGCCGATGGCGAGATAGTCTCCTTACACGACGCAACTCTCGACAGAGTTTCCAACGGAAGCGGCAAGGTCTATGAAAAGACCTTTGACGAATTAAAAGAACTCGATTTCGGCTCTAAGTTCGGCGAAAAGTACGCAGGGCTTAAAATCGTTAAGTTTGAGGATATCCTTAAAAAGTTTGCAGGCCACACTGTTATGAATATCCACGTAAAGACCCTCTCTGACGAGTACGACGAGGCGGCCATGAAAAAGATAGTCGAGCTTATCCGCAGGTACGACTGTGAAAAGCACGTCTACTTTATGATCTCACACGACGGCGTTATCCGCAAGTTTAAGGAGTACGCTCCCGATATTGCCATCTGTGTAGGACACAGAAGTGATGCACCCTGGGCTATCGTTGACAGAGCTATCGAGCTTGGCTGCAACAAGGTCCAGCTATTTAAGCCCTATTTCAATCAAGAAATGATCAACAAGGCTCACGCAAACGGCATTAAGTGTAACGTTTTCTATGCAGACGATGCCGACGAGGCTAAGAAATATTTGGAAATGGGTATTGACACCATCCTCACAAACGATTATCTTTATATTAAAAACGCTCTTGGAATGTAAAAAGGAGAAAAATTATGGCAAACATTAAAGAGAATTTTGATTACCTTGGAGCTATGGTCGATTGCTCGAGAAACGCGGTTATGACCCTGCCCCAACTTAAAAAATTTATGTCCATCATCGCAAAAATGGGCTACAATCAGGTTATGCTCTATATTGAGGATACATACGAGGTAGACGGCGAGGAATACTTCGGTTACCTGCGTGGCAGATACAGCCAGGACGAGCTAAAAGAGCTTGACGATTATGCATTCTCGCTCGGCCTCGAGCTTATTCCCTGTATGCAGACCCTCGCTCATTTAAACGCCATTTTCCACTGGCCCGAGTATAAGAAGATATGCGACGCTGATGATATTCTGCTTGCAGAAAGCGAGAGAACATATCAGCTCGTTGAAAATATGATCTCAACCTTGAGAAAGTGCCTTAGAACCGATAAGATAAACATCGGCATGGACGAGGCGCATATGATAGGCCGCGGCAAGTATATGGACCTGCACGGCAACCGTGATAAAACCCAGATTCTTTTAGAGCATCTTGCAAAGGTTGTTGAGATTACCGAGAAGTACGGCTTTAAGTCAATGATGTGGAGCGATATGTTCCATAGAATTGCTTCGGGCGGCGATTATTATGCCACCGACGTTAAGTTTGACCCCTCTATTAAGAAGATGGTTCCCGATAGCGTTACACTCGTTTATTGGGATTATTACCACACCGATAAAAAGACCTACGACTTAATGCTCCGTGGCACTAAGCAGGTCTGTGACAGAGTTGCAGTTGCAGGCGGCGCTTGGAAGTGGAGCGGATTTACGGCGCACAACGATTTCTCGATAAGAACAACCAAGGCGGCGGTCGCCTCCTGCAAGACCAACGATATCCGCAATCTGTTCCTCACTATGTGGGGCGATAACGGCGACGAGGCTTCAAACTTTGCAATGCTTCCCACCCTTTGCTACGGCGCTTGTCTTGCACAGGGCATCACCAAAATGAGCGAGGTCAAGGCAAAGTTTAAAGAGTGGGTCGGCTACGAGTTTGATGACTTTATGCTCCTCGACCTGCCCGATCAGGTTATCAAGAACAAGGGTATTGTAAACCCCTCTAAGTACGGCCTTTATAACGACTGTTTCCTCGGCATTTTTGACACCACGATTACAGAGGGCGAGGGCAAAACCTACGCGTCATTTGCAAGAAGGCTTAAGAATGCCGCTAAGAGAACAGGCGAGTTTTCCTATCTCTTTGACACCGCATCCAAGCTCTGCTCGGCACTTTCAATAAAGACCGAGCTTGGCGTTCGCACCAGAAAAATGTACGAGAGCGGAAACAAAGAGGGCCTTGATGCTCTTATCGCAGATTACAAAAAGCTCTCTAAAAAGCTAGACGAGTTTTACTATGCATACCGCGATCAGTGGTACACCGAGAAAAAGCCCCACGGCTTTGACGTTCAGGATATCCGCCTTGGCGGCCTTATGACAAGAATTAAGAACTGCTATGATAGACTTGTCGACTATCGCGACGGCAAGATAGACTCCATCCCCGAGCTTGAGGAGAAGCTCCTGCCTCTCTACACCGGCAAGATCGACTACAACCTCTGGGATACCAACGTAACAGTTAATAGACTTTATTAAGTAAAAAGCACTGAAGTTTCGAATTTAAAAAGGCTCCCTCTGACGAGGGAGCTGTCAGCGAAGCTGACTGAGGGAGAGAAAAAGCAGAAACCATCTCTCCCTCCGTCTTTTGCCTACGGCAAAATCCACCTCCCGCTACTGCATAAGTTCGGCTTGCCAAATCAAAGATTTGGAGCCTTACTTATCGTCAGAGGGAGGCTATTGAAAGTCAGCTTAATAAAAAGCTGGCTTTTTTATTTGGGCTTGCGTGGAGGGAATTATGAAATTTACAGTAGATAAAATAAGAGAGGTTGCCCTTGGGGCAGAAGAGGTTTTGGAAAAGGACGGGCTTTTCGAGCTTCGCCGATTTACAAGAGAGCAAACAGTCGCCCTCAAAACCGAGGAATTTATAAGAAAGAGCTATACCCCCGCGGGAATAAGACTCTGCTTTAAAACCGATGCAGCATCGCTTTCGCTTACTGTTACCTCGCAACCTGGCGCAACCCGCACATATTTCGCCTATGACGTTTTGGTAGACGACGAGTATTTTGGCAGCCTTAATAACTTCGAGGATAAGGAGCCCGTCGGCGCTTACACGGTGCAAAAGTTTCCGCTCGGTGAGCACAGCAAGTGCTTTGCGCTGCCCCGTGGCGAAAAGGTGGTCACCATCGTTTGTCCTTGGTCGGTCATATCCAAAATCAAGGAGCTGAGCCTTTCGGGAGAGAGCTTTGTAAAGGCGGTAAAGCCCTCAAAGAAATATATCTCCTTTGGCGACTCCATCACCCACGGCTACGACAGCGTTCACCCCAAAAACCGCTACGCGTTTCGCTTGGCCGACCTGCTCGGCGCCGAGGAGTACTGCAAGGCGATAGGTGGCGAGTTCTTTAATCCCGATCTGGCTCTCGCAGATGAGCCGATAGAGCCCGACTACATAACCGTCGCCTACGGCACTAATGACTGGAGCAAGAAGACCCGTGAGTATTTTGTGGAGAACTGCAAGAGGTTTTACGAGATCATTTCCGAAAAATATCCTAATGTCAAGATTTTCGCTATCACTCCTATCTGGCGAGCCGATATAAACGAGGAGGGGAAAGGCTTCGGCGACTTTTCGTTTGTCGATAGCTACATAAAAGAGGTCACCCGCCCTCTTAAAAATGTCGTTTGCATTACTGGCATAGATCTTGTGCCGCACGATAGAGCCCTTTTTGCCGATGCCTATCTTCACCCCACCGACAAGGGCTTTGACCACTACTTTGAAAATCTCAAAAAGGCAATTGAGCCATATTTAAACTAAACCCATAATTAACGTCAACATCAATCATAATTTGTAGGGGCGAACTGTGTTCGTACGCTAAGCCCTGGAAATTTAAAACGGGCGATCGCAGGTCGCCCCTACATTTTTTGTTTACAATTTGTTTACCCCGTTTTTAAGGTTGAATTAAACTAAATTTGGTTTGATTGTATACGGAAAACTTAAGAAAGGTCAGGTTTTATGTATATAATTAAGAACGCAATTAAATGTATAGGCAGAGCAAAGGGCAGGAATATTCTCATTGGAATAATCGCGCTTGTTATAGCAGTCTCTGCCTGTATCGGCCTTTGTATAAGGCAGGCGGCCGAAAGCGCAAGGGAAAGCACCCTCGAAACCCTTTCGGTTACCGCAACAATTTCCTTTGACCGCCAGTCGATGATGAGTCAGATGGGCGGCAGGGGCGAAAAACCGAGCGAGAACGGCGGCGGTGGATTTGATAAGGATAGCTTTAAGGAAATGATGGGCCAGTCGGGCTCGCTTTCCTTAGAAGAATATCAGACCTATGCCAAGGCGGACTCCGTCTCGGACTTCTATTACACCCTGTCCGCCTCACTTAACGGAAGTGAGAACTTTGAGCCGGTTTCAACCGATAGCTCTGACACAGATAGTACGAGCGGTGGCAATTCTGCCCCCTCAATGCCCGGCGGCTTTGGCGGCGGAATGGGTGGCGGCAGGGGTCAGATGATGGGCGCACAGAGCGACTTTAGTATAGTCGGCTTTAGCGGTGACAACGCTATGACCGCCTTTTCAAGCGATGGCACAGCGTCCATAACCGACGGTGCGGTTTTTGACGAGGGCACTGAAAACTATGACTGCATCATAACCGAGGAGCTTGCCACCTTTAACGAGATAGCGGTGGGCGATGCCATTGAGTTTACAAATCCCAACAACGAGGACGAGGCCTACACCTTCACCGTTGTGGGAATTTACACTGACACCGCAGCAAATCAAGACGCTTTTTCCTTTATGGGCGCTACCTCGACCGACAGCGCAAACAAAATTTACACAAGCTATGCAGCGCTCAAAAAGATAGTCGACGCATCTGAGGCCTCGGCAGTTACCAAAACCGACGAGGACACCGACAGAGAGTATACCACCGAGCTTAGCAGCAACATTTCGGCAACCTACGTTTTTGAAAACACCGATGATTATTATCAGTTTGAAGAGGACGTAAGGGATTTGGGTCTCGACGAAAAGTACAGCGTTTCGTCGGCCGATCTTAAAGCCTTTGAAAACAGTATGCTCCCGCTTGAAACTTTAAGCACAATGGCGGGATATTTCCTGCTTGTAATACTTATTATCGGCGCTATAATCCTGGTTGTGCTTAATATCTTAACCGTCAGAGAGCGCAAGTATGAGATCGGCGTTCTTACCGCTATGGGAATGAAAAAGGCAAAGGTCGCTCTGCAGTTTTTGACTGAGATCTTCGTGGTTACTCTTGCGGCAGTTATTGTCGGTGCGGTAATCGGCGGCGTTTGCGCATCTCCCGTAGCAAATGCACTCCTTGAAAACCAGGTCACCTCGCAAAGCAGCCAGATGCAGCAGATCGACAAAAACTTTGGCAGGGATCAGAATTTCGGCGGCGGCAAGGGCGGCTTTAGCGGCGGAGAAATGACACCTCCCGACGATCTTGAAATTCCCGAGGGAATGTTAGGTGGTGCAGCAGAGTATATAACTGAGATAAACTCGGCAATGAATATAACAGTGGTGCTGCAGCTTCTCGGCATTGCAGTTTTGCTGACTCTTGTGGCAGGACTTGTGTCGATGCTGTTCGTTATGAGATACGACCCGCTCAAAATTCTTTCAAACAGAGATTAAGGAGGCGAGAAGATGGCAGTTTTATCACTTAAAAATGTTTGCTTTTCCTATGGCAAAACCCCTGTTCTTCAGGATGTTTCCTATGACTTTGAAAAGGGCAAGATGTATTGCATAGTTGGAAAATCGGGAGCGGGAAAAACAACCCTTCTTTCTATCCTTTCGGGTCTTGCTGAGGCAAGTAGTGGCAGTATCATGTATAACGACAAGGATATTAAGAAAATTGATAAGTATAAATTCCGCAGTAAATATATCGGCGTAATTTTCCAGAGCTACAACCTTTTAACTAAGTTTACGGCCCTTGAAAATGTTGTGCTTTCTATGGAGATTGCAGGCGTCAAGAAGATAAAAAAGGCCGAAAAGGCTCTCGAGCTTCTCGAGAGCGTCGGGCTTGACGAGGACGAGGCAAATCGCCGCGTTTTAAAACTTTCCGGCGGTCAGCAGCAGAGGGTCGCGATTGCACGCGCCCTTTCCTATGACGCCGAGATAATTCTCGCCGACGAACCGACGGGAAACTTAGACGCTGACACCCAAAGAGAGATCATGGAGATTTTCCGCTCGCTTGCAGAAAGCGGAAAGTGCGTAATTCTTGTTAGCCACAGCGCAGAGGTTGCCTCTATGTGCGACGAGTGCTATGAGCTTAAGCGCATCATCCAAAAAAACATAAAACGAAAGTAAAAATAGGGGCGAAACGGAGACACTTCGCAAAGAAGTTGTCTCCGTTTTTTATAAAAAATAACGCCTTTTAAATTAAAGACGTTGTAAATAGTAGATATGTTATTTTTCGTTTGTAAGTTTTAATGAAATTTTTGCTGACGCAAAAATGAAGTAGCAAGTAAAACTTGCTATGAAGTATAGGCTTATAGCCTATATGAAGTAAAGTTTGCCAATTTCGCCAAAGGCGAAACTTCATACACAAAGTGTACTTCATTGCTGAAGGCAACTTCATTTGCCCGTGAGGGCAAACTTCATTGAGGCACACTTCGTAAGGAAGTGTGCCTCAACGCCCCTATTTTTTGTTTTTTACTTGACTTTTTGAGAGAAATTTATTGTAATAGTAATAGATGACAAAAATGGTGAAACTATAAATAAGAACGCTCTTATTTTAAATCGAAAGGAAAATGATATGAATATTGTTACCTTGACCTTAAACCCCGCCTATGACCTGCATTGTGCCGCTGCCGCTTTTGAGGCGGAAAAGGAGAATTTTGTCTCTGTCATAAGCCGTGACGCAGGCGGCAAGGGAGTTAACATTTCCCGCGCCTTAACAGAGAACGATGTTGAAAATCTGGCACTTGTTGTACTGGGAGAGGAGAACTCGCTCGATTTTGAAAATAGCTTAAAAGAGGATAACATAAACTATCTTGCCCTACGGCTTCGCGGCAGAATACGCGAAAACATTACAATTCATCCCGCCACAACAAGTGAAACCCGAATAAGCTTTGCAGGCTTTGAGGTGGACGATAGCCTTTGCGATGCCGTATTTTCGGCTCTCGAAGGGAAGGTTTCAAAGGATACCATAATTACCTTTACAGGCAGTCTGCCCTCGGGCGTCAGTATGGGCGCGGTAAAGGCTTTGCTCAATAAGTGGAAAGAGCTGGGAGCCAAAATAGTAATCGACTCGCGCTCCTTTTCGCTCTCTGATTTAACCGAGATAAAGCCTTGGCTCATTAAGCCCAACCAAGAGGAAATTTCCCATTATCTTAAAAGAGAGATCGCCTCATTTGAGGAGGTTATCGAGTCGGCAAAGGCGCTTCATAGCGAGGGCATAGAGAATGTTATGATAAGCCTTGGCTCAACGGGCGCTCTGTTAGTCTGCGCCGAGGGCGCATTTACCGCAAAGCCGCCCGCAATCAAGCCTGTTTCTACTATTGGAGCGGGCGATAGCTCAATAGCAGGCTTTGCTGCCGCCGCAAAAGAGGGAAAGAGCGCCGCTGATTGCCTTAAAAACGCTATGGCTTACGGAAACGCCGCCTGCATGACAGCGGGCACTAGGCCGCCCGAGCCTCAGCGGGTAAAAGAGGTTCTCTCGCAAATTGAATTTAATAATGTTGGCTAAAAAAATCGGCAGACCGCACGCGGCCTGCCGATTTTTTTAACATTTTTACTGCTTTTTGATTGACATTTGCGTTTTGCAAGGGTACAATGAACTTGTTTGTGAAAATCGGTCTTTGGGGAGGGTCAAATATGCAAAAAACAACAGAAAATAAGCCAAAATCGCTGGTCGGGCTTTTGTGTCTGCTGCTTTCGCTCTTGTATTTTACCAGCTACGTAACCCGAATCAACTTCTCGGCTGTAATGGCTGATATGATCTCGGTCGGCGTGCTAAATAAAGAGCAGGCGGGTGTTATCGGCTCGGCTCTGTTTTTTACATACGGCTTCGGCCAAATTTTGAGTGGAATTTTGGGTGACCGCCTTTCTCCACACCGCATTATCTGCACAGGCCTCGTAACAACGGTTATCTGCAACACCTTGATGCCCTTTATTGCGTCACCTGCCTTGATGGCGGTTGTCTGGGGCGTTAACGGAATGGCTCAGGCGTTTTTCTGGCCCCCGATCGTTCGTCTTATGACAATGCATTTAAACGAAAAAGAGTATTCAAAATGCGCCCTTTACATAAGCTTTGCTATGAACTGCGCCACCATTTTAATTTACGCGGTCGTTCCTCTTTGCACCACCTGGTTTAACTGGAAAGCGGCCTTCTTTATTGCGGCTATCTGGGCGGCGGCGTTCTTCTTTGTTTGGGTGGCAGGCTATCACGAGATCGAGAGAAGACGAGTTCATAAGGAGATCGTCCCTCACGAGAAAACCGAGGAAACAGAGCGCATCGCACCCGCGGACATCAAGCTCTCCAAGGTGTTTATCGTTTCGGGAATGTTCTTTATCTTTGCCGCGGTTGCCTTCCAAGGCTTCCTGCGCGATGGAATACAGTCCTGGCTGCCGACTTTCTTTACAGAGGTCTTCAAAATGGACAGCGCGTCGGCAATTTTTTCAACCGTCCTTATCCCCATTTTCAATATCGGCGTTACCTACGTTGCTGTGTTTATGTTTAACAAGGTGTTTAAAAACGAGGTCAAGGCTTCGCTTTGCTACTATGCCCTCACCTTTGTCCTCTGCGGACTTCTCGTGGTGTTCTATCAGTCTTCACCCGTTATCTGCCTTGTAATTTCGGCAACAGTCACAGGACTTATTCACGGCATAAACTCGATGTTTACAACCTTTATTTCCCGCCGCTTCGGCTTTACGGGCAAGGTCTCAACCGTTTCGGGCGTTACCAACGCTTGTACCTATATCGGAAGCACTGCCTCATCCTACGGCGTCGCCGTTATCGCCGAAAACCTTGGCTGGCAGGCAACCCTCATTTCCTGGGCGGCAATCGCTCTGCTTGGAGTGGTATGCTGCGTCGTTGCGCTTCCCAAGTGGTCAAAATTTATTAAAGAAACTCAGAATTAAAGCTTTGCCCGCAGAAAAGCCTCTGCGGGCATATTTATTTTACAAAAGGCTTTTCTTTTGCCGAAAAATGTGGTATTATGTTTAAAAGTAAAGGAAACGGAGCAGATCATGGCAAGAATTTCACAGTTTATTAAATCAATTTTAGCGGGCGTGATGATTTCGATAGGGGGCAGTGTTTTCCTCTCTTGCGAAAACAGAGCCGTCGGTGCATTCTTTTTCTCGGTGGGTTTAGTTGCAGTAGTTATGCTCGGCTTTAATCTTTACACCGGCAGAATAGGCTATGTATTTGACAACGACAAAACCTTTTTTATAGACACCCTTTTGTCGATATTAGGAAATCTTGTCGGTTGTGTAGTAGTCGGCCTTATGCAACTGCCTAAGGGCAACGTTGCAGGCATTGTTGAGAGCAAGCTGCAAAAGGGCGATCTTGTTGTTTTTGCAGACGGCATTTTGTGCGGAATTTTGATTTACGTCTGCGTCGAGATCTTCAAGAAAAAGGGAACTATCGCAGGTATTTTGCTCTGCATCCCGACCTTTATTCTCTGCGGCTTTGAGCATTCGATAGCCGATATGTTCTACGTGGTAAATGCAAGGGAGTTTACCCTTGATGCCGCCGTATTCCTCATTATCGTGGTGCTCGGTAACGCCGTCGGCGGCCTTGCGATTCCACTTCTTATGCGCCTTTCCGCTGTATTGGATAAGAAAAAACAATAAAGAAAAAAGCAAAAAGAGCAGGCGTTCGACTGCTCTTTTTAGTTTAAAATTGAAAATATAAATGTTTAGGTTGGCTTTAATTTGTAGGGGACGATGCCCAGCTCCGCTTGGCTAATGCATAAATTTCGCTTGCCAAATCGAAGATTTGGAACGTCATTTAACATCGTCCCGAGAAACCTATATGTTAAACTGCGGGCGGATGATGGCATCCGCCCCTACAATGTAAACAGCGATTTTATTATGTAGGGAACGACCTGTGTGTCGTTCCGTCGAGTGCTTTTTTTGCGGCACGACACATAGGTCGTGCCCTACGAATTTTCAATCAGTAATCTCGCCCACGGTGTTCGAGCCCCTCCCATCACAAAAGAAAAAAGAGATATGCAAAAGCATATCTCTCTTTTCTGGCGCGCTGTGAGGGACTCGAACCCCCGACCTTTTGGTTCGTAGCCAAACACTCTATCCAGCTGAGCTAACAGCGCACGACTACATACGCCTTAAAAGCGCTTATCTATATTAACACAGCTTTGACCTCTTGTCAAGACTTTACGGGTAAATTTATTTTCTGGGCCTAAAGGAAAAAGCAGGGGCAATCATTCGATAGGATGTAGGGGAGGGGTTCCATCCCCTCCCGCAAGGCTATACAAAGTTTTCGGGAGGGCGCAGAGACTCGTCCGTTTGCGGTGCCCGAAAATTTTTCACTTTTTGCTCAAATTTTCGACCGCTGCACTTTTCTTTGCCTCACTTCATATCGCACTGCGAGCGCTTCGGCAACGCGCCCCTACAAATTCCTTTTGGCGATGTGCTATTTATTTTTTCTTTACATCTTGCAGTGTAGAGGGTATAATGAGATTAAGAAAAATAGGTTAGGAGGCGGGGTATGAGCGGATTTTCGGGATGTGAATGCGTAAGTCGGGAATACGGCTTTTCCTACATACACAGCGTTGAGCGCTCTGCGAGCAGGAGCGTGTCGCACATAGATAAAGACTTGTTTTCGGTCTTTATGCTGCTGTCGGGCGAGCTCGATTACATAATCGAGGGAAAATGCCTTCACATAAAGCCCAACGATGTCGTGCTGGTCAGCAACAACGAGCTTCACCATAGCATAGTTAAAGACGGCTGCGAGTGCGACTATATTTTGCTGATGCTTGACCTTGACTTCTTTATCAAAAACGACTGCGACGATTTTGCCCATATGGTTTTCAATCGCGCTATGGGAAGCGGCAATGTTATCCCTGCCGAAACGGTCGTATCAAGCGGCATCAGCGATATCTTCAAAAGGCTTGACGGCTATGTCCGCCAAACCCCCGTCTGCCTGCCGGTTGTAAAAAGCGTTATCATCGAGCTGCTCTATAACTTGGATAGGCAGAGCGCCAAAGGCGGCAAGGGCGGCTACCAGCAAAAGAACGTAAGGCAGATCATAGAATACATAAACAATAACCTTACCGAAAAGCTCACCCTTGATGACCTCGCGGCAAAATTCTTTTTGACCAAGCAATATCTTTGCAAGGTGTTTAAAGCGGGCACGGGAATTACAATAAATAAATATATCTCATATAAGAGGGTCGTTCTGGTGCGCGAGCTTTACTCAAAGGGCGCGTCGCTCTCTGAGGCCTGCGAAAAGGCGGGCTTTAATGATTACTCGGCGTTTTATAGGGCGTATTCCAAGATAATGAACGAGCCGCCCAGAAAAAGCCTTTCCAAAATTGATTTTTAAAATATATGTAGCGCATAAAAATAATTTTCAGCCCCCTCTGACGATAAGTGAGGCTCCAAATCTTTGATTTGGCAAGCCGAACTTATGCAGTTAGCTGGGGGCTGTCATTTTTGTAAAAAATGACTGGGGGAGAGAATAGGAATATGCTTTTCTCTCCCTCAGTCTCACTTGCGTTCGACAGCTCCCTCGTCAGAGGGAGCCGTTTTGTCTGATTAAATTAAATTTATGCCGATATAAGATTTATTTCTTGCCTGTGCGAACGTATTTTAAGAGGGTGTCCTTATCCATTCCCTTGATGCCGAGCTCTTCAAGGCCGCAACCCTCTTTGCGCCAATCCTTTTCGTGAACAACATTGATAATGTCAATGAAGCCGTTTGTAAGGGGCATGGGAACACCGATGACTTCGGCGATAGCCGCCCAGGGAACAAGACCAAAGGGAATGTCCTCGGTAAGATAGCGGCTGTTTATGTCGTTAGGGCCGCAGATGGGGGTAAGACCGATAGAGCCGTGACCCTCTTTGTAGAGATCCTGCCAGGTCCACTCGTAGTCATCGCTTCTGCCTGCAAAGTCCTCCATAGGACGAAGATTGTAGCCGAGAACCTCACCGATAGCCTTGCGCTCCTTGTCCATGGCGATGTTAAGGCGGCAGGCAGAGGGAGTCCAGCCGTGCTCGTAGAGGAAGAAGTTGACCTGAGGACGCTCGATGTTTGAAATGTTAAAGAGAACAGGGCCGGCGTGCCAGTCGGGGTTAACTATTGCAAGTCCGCACTCTAAAACGTCGGTATAGATCTTCTCAAAGGGGAACATATCCTCGCGCATCTCGTCGATGAGCTCGGGTCCTTTGTCAGCGGGAAGAAATGCAATGTTGATGGGGTTTCTGCCGAAAACGTTAACGGTGTCGGAGCCCTTTTCAACAAGGCGAGAGTCGTAGGGGAGATTGTTAGCGTCTGCAAAAACGGGGCAGTCGGGATCGTCACCAAACTCGTTTTTAAGAACGAGCGCCGAGAATGCGCCGGGGTATGTAACAACGATCTGATCCTTGTGAAGCTTGCCCTTTAAGAGCTTTGCATAGCCTGCGTGAGCAAAAGCGGGAGCAACGATACAGATATATCGGCAGCCTTCAACTGCGGCCTCAATGTCATCGGTAACCATATTAAGCGTTACGGGGCCCTGAAGCTCCTTAATGTTTCCCTGAAGTCTGATGGTCTTGGTTTCAAAAACCTTTTTCATATTGTGCTTAAATTGAGGCATTTCGTAAAGATTTACTGTGTGTCCCATAAGAGCAAATTCGGCCGCCATGGTGTGCGCGCCGTTTCCGCCGCCGAGGACTGCTATTTTTTTCGGTGTCATAATTCTTCTCCTTCTCTAAGCGGCCTGGCCGCGTTTTTTACAACTATATTCTATAGCAGTTTCCCCCTTTTTTTCTATTTAAAAATTAACAGAAACATTGCAAATATTCGCCTAAAAATAGCCGTCGACAACCAAAAACCGCAGGGGAAAAGTCTTTTGCAAAACACCTTGACAAAAACAAGAACTTTTTATACAATACTTATATAAACCAAAAGCGTTTGCAGCGGAAAGCAGTAACCGTTTTGTCGCGTTTCAGAGAGCTGTTGGCTGGTGAAAAACAGTAACGCGAGGCATGGCGAATTCATTCCGTGAGCTGTGGGCTGAAGGCTAATGGCTGCGTAGGCTTAATCGGGAGCGCCCGTTAAAGCGCAGGGTGTAAATTTGCACCTGATGAGGTCCTTTTTGTGAAAAAAGGGCAAAACAGAGTGGTACCACGGCTCATTGGCTGTCCCTGTGTCTTTCCTTTTCGGAGAGTGCAGGGCTTTTATTTTTGTTAATTTTCATAGCCTTTAGCGGCTATGTGAGTTATAAATTTGTTTTAGTGAGGTAATAAAAATGAAAAAGGTATTATCCCTTATCTTAGCGCTGGCGCTGGCCGTCGGTATGACCGCCGCCTTAACTTCCTGCGACAGCAAAAAAATCAAGGTAAATCCCGACAAGAGTAAATATGTTGTCGGCATCTGTCAGCTCGTAGCTCACGAATCGCTCGACCTTGCAACAGAGGGCTTTAAGGATGCTCTTGCCGATGCTTTAGAGGCTGAGGGCAGAGAAGTTGAGTTTAAAGAGCAGAACGGACAGGGCGACACCAACACCTGCAAAACCATCGTAAACACCTTTGTTTCTGATGATGTTGACCTAATTCTCGGCAACGCGACTGCCGCTCTCCAGGCAGCGTATAATGCAACCGAAACCATCCCCGTTCTTGGCACATCCATTACCGAGTACGGCGTTGCTCTCGGCATCGAGAACTTTGACGGCGTTGTAGGAAGCAACGTTTCGGGAACTTCCGACTTAGCTCCCCTCGAGGACCAGGCACAGATGATGATCGACGTTCTCGACCTTAAGGAAGGCTCGGTCGTTGGTATTCTTTACTGTTCGGCAGAGCCTAACTCACAGTATCAGTATGACGTTGTAAACGCTTATCTTGCCGACAAGGGCATTATCGTAAAAGAGTACAAATTCTCTGAGGCTACCGAGCTTCAAGGCGTTGTGGTCAAGGCATCCAGCGAGTGCGACGCCATCTACGTTCCCACCGATAACACCGTTGCATCCAACGACGAGACCGTAAGAAACGTTTGCGGACCCGCAAAGACCCCTGTTTTCACAGGCTATGAGAGCGACGTTTGCTTTGCAACCCTCGCAATCAGCTATTACAATATCGGTGCTGAAACTGGTAAAATGGCCGCAAAGGTCCTTCTCGGAGAGGAAGATATCACCGAGATGGCGATCGCTTATGATGCCAGCCCCGTTAAGAAATACAATAAGGCTATCTGCGACGAGCTTGAGATCGACACCGCAGCTCTCGACAAAGACGGATACGTTGCCCGCGAAAGTGCAGAGGGATAATAATGGGATTTATTAATGCGTTGCCCGGCGCAGTTGCGCAGGGTCTTATATGGGGCGTTATGGCGATAGGACTTTATATTTCCTATAAGATCCTAAACATCGCCGACCTTACCGTTGACGGTTCTATCTGTACCGGAGCCTGTGTCTGTGCAATACTTCTTGCAAACGGAGTAAATGTTTTTCTTTGTCTTTTGATCGCCTTTATCGCAGGCGCGCTTGCGGGGCTTATTACCGGAATTTTTCACACAGCGATGGGTATTCCCGCCATTCTTGCGGGAATACTTACCCAGCTTATCCTCTGGTCGCTTAACCTAAAAATTCTCGGTAAAGCCAACCTTTCGATAAGCTCCCGCAACCATTTTGTACTGCTTACGTCGCTTAACAACCCCGTCGCGATCGCGGTTTCTCTTTTGATCTGTGTTCTGATCATTGTCGCGCTGTTTCTGTTTTTCTATACAGAGATAGGCCTGTCGGTGAAATCGACGGGCGACAACGAGGATATGAGCGAGGCGCAGGGCGTTAACGTTAAGTTTAACAAGGTGCTTGGACTTGCCATTTCTAACGGCATCGTTGCTCTTTCTGGTGCTCTGCTTGCGCAGTACCAGGGCTTTGCCGACATAAATATGGGCAGAGGCGCTATCGTTATCGGTCTGGCGGCAATTATTATCGGTCTTTCGGTCTCTCTTAAGATCAAGCCGAACTTTGTTGTCAGCCTTATCGGCGTTGTAGGCGGAAGTATCGCATACTATCTTGTTTACACCTTTGTTATCTGGCTCGGCCTTGACACCGACCTACTCAAAATGCTTTCGGCAGTTGTAGTTGCGGTATTCCTTGCGATACCCTACCTTAAAAAGCAGTATTTTACAAAGCCTAAGCTTCCTTCAGAGCTTGATGCCTCGGCGCAGGTGAGCGGAGGTGAGCCCAATGCTTAAAATAAAGAATATTTACAAAACCTTTAACGCCAACACCGTTAACGAAAAGCGTGCCCTTTCGGACTTAAATCTTACGCTTAACAAGGGCGACTTTGTAACCGTCATCGGCGGTAACGGAGCGGGAAAAAGCACAATGCTCAACGCTATTTCGGGCGTTTGGAAGCCCGATTACGGCACCATTGAGATAGACGGCGTTGATGTTACCAATATGCCTGCTTTCAAGAGGGCGGCTCTTTTGTGCAGAGTTTTCCAGGACCCCATGAAGGGAACCGCTCCCGATATGGAGATCGCCGAAAACCTTGCCATCTCTGCCCGCAGAGGCGGCAAGCGCAGGCTTGTCTGGGGATGTACCAAAGGCGAGCGCGAGGAGTACAGAGAGCTTTTAAAGCAGCTTGATTTGGGTCTTGAGGATAGACTTTCCACCAAGGTTGGACTTCTCTCGGGCGGTCAGAGGCAGGCGGTAACTCTGCTTATGGCGACGCTCGTAAAGCCCAAGCTGCTGCTCTTAGACGAGCACACTGCTGCGCTTGACCCCAAAACCGCGGCAAAGGTTTTGAAGATAACTGATAAGCTGGTTACCGAAAATTCCCTTACTACCCTTATGGTAACCCACAATATGCACGACGCGATCAGCTACGGCAACCGCCTCATAATGATGCATGAGGGCAGAATAGTGGTTGACGTGTCGGGCGAGGAAAAGAAAAAGCTTACCATTGAGCAACTTCTCCAGCTCTTTGAGCAGGGTAGCGGAAGCGCTTTTACAAGCGATAAGCAGATGCTTTCCAAATAACCAAAAAACTCGGCGGTTTTGCCGAGTTTTTTTATGATTTAAATTAAAAAATGGCAATAGAAAAAATCGATAATGACTTGAATCAAGCGGCTTTGTGTGGTATTATGAGGCTAATAGGTTAGGGGGCGAAAAATTGAACTATAATTACCATTCTCATACCCCCAGGTGCCACCACGCAAGCGGCACACCTGAGGAGTATATAAAAAGAGCAATCGAAAACGGCATAAAGTATATGGGCTTTGCTGACCATATTCCCTTTGTATGTGATGACGGCAAGGAGTTTGACTACCGAGTGCCTTTTTTCGAGGGAAAAGAGTATGTAAGCGAGATATGCGCTCTTCGAGAAAAGTATAAAAACGATATAGAGATAAGTGTAGGCTTTGAGTCGGAGTACTATCCCTCTTATTTTGATAGGATGCTTAAATCTGCTATAGATTTTGGGGCTGAGTATCTTATTTTGGGCCAGCATTACAGCAACGGCGATATCAAGGGCAGACACAACTCGATAAAATCCGAGGACGAGCAAAAGCTCAAGGAATATGTCGACACCGTCTGCGAGGGAATTGAGAGCGGATATTTTACATACGTTGCCCACCCCGATGTTATCAACTTTGTCGGCGACAAAGAGGTCTACAAAAAAGAGATGCGAAGAATTTGCATAGCCTCAAGAGAATGCAGCGTTCCCTTGGAAATAAACTTTTTAGGCATCAGAGATAACAGAAACTATCCCGACCCTGTGTTCTGGCAGATGGTAGGCGAGGAAAACTCTCCTGTAACCTTTGGCTTTGACGCCCATGATATAGATGCCGCTTACGACGGATCCTCGCTTATAAAAGCAAAAGAAATTGTCGAAAAATTTTCTCTTAATTATATAGGTAAGCCCGAGCTTGTCTTGATAAATAGGTGATAGTATGAAAACTTCAAACAGCCACGTTTACGAGTACGAAAACCTTAAAAGCACAAAACCCCTTCTTAGCTTTGAGGAGGGAACAGACCTCACCGCTTGGAAAAAAGAGGCAAAAGCAAAACTTACCGAGCTTTTGGGACTGCCTCTAAAAGAATGTGAGCCAAAGCTTGAAATCGAGTATAAAAAGGAGCAGGAGGACTGCACCGAGTACCGCTTTACTGTAGAAACCGAGCCTGACTATCTTGTTCCCTGCCACCTGCTCGTTCCCAAGGGTGTAGAAAAGGCGCCCCTTACTATATGCCTCAGCGGACACGGAAGCGGAATGCATATTGCTTTGGGAGCCCCAAAAAACGAGGCGGATCAGAAAAGCATTGACGGTTGGATTCATAGAGCAATGGCTCCCCGCGCCGTTAAAGAGGGTAGATGCGCCCTTGTTATCGAGGCGAGAAATTTCGGCGAAAGCAGCCTTGAGGGTATTGGCACAAGCTGCACCGAGGCTTCTAAAATTGCAATTCTTATGGGTAGAACGGTTATCGGCGAGCGGGTCTGGGACGCTATGAAGATTCTTGACGCGGTAGCCGAGAATTTCAGCGAAGTTGATATGACTGATATCGTCTGCACAGGCAACTCGGGCGGCGGAACCGCCACATACTATCTCGCCGCTATGGACGAGAGGATAACCGCCGCGGCGCCGTCCTGCTCTGTTTGTAGCTACGAGGCTTCCATTGCCGCTATGCCGCATTGCCTTTGCAACCACATTCCCAGCATCAGAAAGTATTTTGAAATGCCCGACCTTGCTGGCCTTATCGCACCGAGAAAGCTTGTTATCGCCGCAGGAGCTGAGGACAAGATATTCCCGATAGAGCCCACAAAACAAGGCTTTGAAAAGATAAAGCTTATCTATAAGGCGGCGGGTGCAGAAAACAACTGCGCGCTTGAGGTAGGAGAAAAGGGACATCTAAATTACGCCGACCAGCTTTGGAAAAAACTTCATGAGATGGGCGTGTAAATGCAGGAAAAGTAAATAAAACTTGCAGAAATCCTGCAAAACGCAGGTAAAATGCAGGAATTTTGCAGGATGATTTTAATATTCTGTAAAAACATTTCATTTTTGCCCAAATTCTATTGACAGAGAGTTTGAGATATAATAAAATAAAAACAATCTTTTTTAATTTTAGAGAGGAAGAGATATTGTGAGCAAATATATCGACAGAGTTCTTGAAACAGTAAGAGAAAAGAACGCGAGTGAACCCGAGTTTGTGCAAACGGTTGAAGAGGTTTTTAAATCTATTGAGCCGGTTGTTGAAAAGCACCCCGAATATGAAAAGGCCGCAATTCTTGAGAGAATCGTTGAGCCTGAGAGAATGTTTACATTCCGCGTCGTCTGGACCGACGACGAGGGTAACACCCACGTAAACCGCGGCTACCGCTTCCAGTTTAACGGCGCTATCGGACCCTACAAGGGCGGCCTTCGTTTCCACCCCAGCGTTTATTCGGGAATTATAAAGTTCCTCGGATTTGAGCAGACCTTTAAGAACAGCCTTACAGGTCTTCCTATCGGCGGCGCAAAGGGCGGCTCGGACTTTAATCCCATTGGTCGTTCCGACGCAGAGATTATGCGCTTCTGTCAGGCATTTATGACCGAGCTTTACAGATACATCGGACCTGACGTTGACGTTCCGGCAGGTGACATCGGCGTTGGCGGCAGAGAGGTAGGCTACCTCTACGGACAGTACAGACGTCTTAAGGCAAAGTTTGAAAACGGCGTTCTCACCGGTAAGGGCCTTTCCTACGGTGGCTCGCTTATCCGCCCCGAAGCTACCGGTTTCGGCGCTATCTACTATGCAGAGCAGGTGTTAAAGCACTTCGGCGAGGATTTAAAGGGCAAGACAATCGCAATTTCCGGCTTCGGTAACGTTGCTTGGGGCGTTGTCAGAAAGGCAACCGAGCTTGGTGCAAAGGTTGTAACCCTTTCGGGCCCCGACGGCTACGTTTACGATCCCGACGGCGTATGCACCGAGGAGAAGATTGCTTATATGCTTCAGATGCGCTCCTACGGCAGTGGCAAGGTTGAGGATTATGCCAAGAAGTTCGGCGTTCAGTATTTCCCCGGCGAAAAGCCCTGGGGTGTTAAGGCTGACATTCTTATGCCCTGCGCAACTCAGAACGAGGTAAACTTAGAGACCGCTGAGAAGATCGTCGCAAACGGCATTAAGTATTACATTGAGGTTTCCAATATGCCCACCACCAACGACGCACTCGCACTTTTACAGAAAAACTGCGTTGTTGCTCCCTCAAAGGCTGTTAACGCAGGCGGCGTTGCAGTTTCGGCTCTTGAAATGAGCCAGAACTCCATGAGATATTCTTGGAGCGCAGAAGAGGTTGACGAAAAGCTCAAGGGCATTATGAAGCACATCTACACCGTTTCGGTTGAGGCGAGTGAGAAGTACGGATTTGGCTACGACCTTGTTGCAGGCGCAAACATTGCAGGTTTTGAAAAGGTTGCAGAGGCTATGCTCGCACAGGGAATTTTCTAAACAAAACAAAAAAAGCTTGGCTCATTAGAGCCAAGCTTTTATTTTTTTTGTGTTTAATTATGTAGGTAACGACCTATGTGTCGTTCCGTTTTTATTTATTGCTTTGCGGCACGACACGCAGGTCGTGCCCTACGAATTATAATTAAAATGTTTTTAGGCCTTTTGCTTTTTGCGGGTTAAGAGCATAAACACAAAGGAAACTACCGAAATGGCCGCCCAGATAACGTACATCGGGCTGTAGCCGAAATTGTCAATAACAAAGCCAAAGGTTATCGAGCCGATGCCCGCACCAAGATAGGTCGAGAAATCCATAATTCCGCTAACCGAGGCAACGTTGCCGCTTTTTGCATAATCGAGCGGGAATATTGAAAGAATAGATGTGTTGATAACCGAAACTGCGGCGTAGATAAGCCCCAAGCAAACCGCAGAAACAATGGGGTGCGGCTTGCCTATAAATAGGGGCAGGCAGCAGGCGGCGCACACCGCAAAGAAGATGAGCGAAACCCTTTCCTGTTTTTCTTTGCAGAGCTTGAAGAAAAAAGGATACAGCATTCTTCCCGCAAAGCCAACAACGGGGATAAACAGAACAAAATACGACGACTGATTTAGGTCAATCTTAAAGGTGTCAACAAAGTAGACCGTCATCCAAAGGCTGACGTTGTCCTTGATTACGCCGTGCAAAACGGCGGGCAGAACGGTTTTGCGAACCTCGCTGTCAGAAAGCAGGTCGGTAAATGGTGCGTGGTGGCCGTAGCTTGCGTCCTTTTCGCTAATAGAGCGTGTCAAAAGATAAACGGGCAGACTCATAACAAGAGCGAACGAGCCTGGGATTATAAAGGCAAAGCGAACGCCGAAGGCAGAGATGATAAGGGTGTTTAAAACTATGCCGAGAATATTACCGCTAGCCACCGAGGTAACCATTAGCGAGGTGCGCTTTTTGGCAACCTGCGGGTCGTAGATTTTTGTAATAACACAGAGGATTGAGCTCCAAAGCATCGACTGTGCGTAGGCATTGGCCGCCCAGAGAAGAACCATTGCAACAAACGGCGGCAAAAATCCAATAAGCAGGTTTGCGCTACCGCAAAGAATAAGGCCTGTACATATCATAAAAACGGGGGAGCGGCTGTCGCCCAAAAAGCCGTTTAAAAGTCTGCCGCAGGCGTAGATTACCGAAAACATACTGCCGAGTATTCCGATTTGGGCGGTGTTTATAACTCCCGTTTCGGTAAGGGAAGGGGATGCCATCGAAAGATTAAGCCTTGCAACGTATATGCTGACATAGGCAATGTAGCAGATAATAAAAATTAAAGCGGATCTGGTCTTTTTCATTATTTTTTCTCCTTGTATCGTATGCCTGAAATAAGCTCGTGCGCAGTTTTTTCCCTTAAATAAGCGCCATTCATATCCCTTGCCGAAACAGCAATGGAAATTGCATCGATAACGCTGAAGTATGCAATTCTCGCAGATATGGCTTCGATGGGGTAGTTTATCTCGTCGGAAAAAATGAGCAGAGAAAGGTCGCTTTCCTTGTAGATAAGGCTGCTTTGGTTTCCGGTTATTGAAACGGTTTTTGCGCCGCGCTCTTTTGAAAGCCTCAGAACATCAACCGTAGCTTGAGTGTTTCCACTGTGGGAGATGCAGATTGCTACATCGCCCTCTTTTATATTCATAGTGGAAATTTTCATCGAGGCTATATCGCAAAAGCAAACGGCATTTTTGCCTGATAGCATAAGCCTATAGCAGAAGTCGTTTACTACCGATGACGAGGTTCCAACTCCATATATATAAATCCGTTCTGCAGACGATATTGTATCAATCGCTTTTTTCAGGACTGTTCTGTCTATCTTTTCGGCGGTGTCGTGCAGAGTTTTTGTATTTGCAGAAAATATCTTGTTGAGAATATCTCCCTCGTTATCCTGCGGGTATATGTAGGGTGTGAAGTTGAGTTCTCTGTTTTTTGCCTGCTCTTCCGCAAGAAAAAGCTTAAGCTCAGTAAACCCTGAAAAGCCAAGCGAATTGCAGCAGCGTATTACGGCAGATTTTGCACATCCCGTTGCCTTTGCAAGCTCGGTGATAAGCATTCTCGAAACCGTATACGGCTCTTTCAGAATATACTCGGCTATTTTACGCTCGGTTTTTGTAAGTGACGGCATAATGCTCTTGATTGTTGATAGATTCTTTTCCACTAGCACACCCCTGTAGAACTGTGTTCTAAAAAATAAATTACTTCCAGAACAAAAGTATATTACTGATGGCCTCAAAAGTCAATACAGATATGTAAAGAACTTGAAAAAAACTTGAAAAAAACGGAAAATAGTAGTAAAATTAAGTCATAATACAACTGGAGGCATAAAAATGCAGATCCTTTTAGACAAATCAAAGAAATTTTACAAGGCAAATCTTCATTGCCACTCAAATTATTCCGATGGGCATTTGTCGGTTGATGAGATTAAAGAGGCGTATAAAAATAACGGCTATTCGATAGTCGCATTTACAGATCACGAAATTCTCATAAACAACTCGCGTTTAAATGACGAGGACTTTCTTGCCATAACCGCGTGCGAGGTTGCAATAAAAGAGTTCCCCGAGCTTTCGACAATGGTAAAGCAGGATATGAAGGTTACCCACCTAAACCTCTACAGCCTTGACCCTTACAGAACAACCACGCCTTTTTATTCCAAGGCTTATTGCGGCAAGTATATCAAGGATAACACACGTGGGCTTGTCAGGTTTGAGGACGAAAACTACGAGCGCACCTATTCCCCCGAGGGCATAAACAAAATAATTGCGGACGCTAAGGAGAGGGGCTTTATAGTTGCCTACAACCACCCCAACTGGTCGCTTGAAAGTGCCGCCGATTATATAAACTACGAGGGAATGTTTGCGGTCGAGATTCACAACTCCTCGGTTGTAAAGCACTATGGCCTAAGTGATGACGAGGCGGCCTTCGACTGCCTACTGCGAGCGGGCAAAAAGGTTTTCTGCACCGCCGCTGACGACAACCACAATTTTTACCCATTTGATGACGAGAGATGTGCCTCTTTTGGCGGCTGGGTGTGCATAAACGCCGAGAAGTTAGAGTACGGCAAGATTATGACCGCCCTGCAAAACGGCGACTTTTACGCCTCAACAGGTCCCGAGATTTATTCGCTTACAAGAGAGGGAAACAGCGTTACTATAGAGTGTTCTGCGGCAAAGAGGGTTGTGGTGCTTGCAAACACAAGGCACGCGCAGGTGTTCTGCGCAGAGGGCGGCGAGGGAATAACCAAAATCACCTTTAAGCTTAGCGAGAGCGACAGCTACTTCAGAATCAGGGTAGAGGGCTTCGACGGCAATAGGGCATATACCCAGGCATATAAGATCTAATTTTGCTTGCGGATTTGTGAAAAAGAGTAAAGGAGAAAAGTAATGAATAAAATGTCAGGCAAAAACAGAGCTCTTTTAGTGACAATAATTGCTATAGCTGCGGCTATTTTATTGGTTCTTTCTTATTATTTTATGCCTTTTTACAAGTTAAACACTATTATAAGCATATCTGCCAAGAAAAACGTTGACGACCTTCCTAAAAATGAAAGCGAGTATTACACATATCAGCAGCTCGTCGATTTAAAGCTTATAGATGATGAGATAGGCAAAAATGATTACGTAGAGTACAATACAAAGCGGAAGATAACCGATATTTCTTGGGATTATATCGAATACACCATTCCTTATGAGGCTAAAGTGTCTGATTGGGATACTTGGGAAGAAAAAGCAAAATATTCCGGCACGAGAATTGTTTCGTTCAGGTTCGACCTAAAACAGTTCAGATGGGAAGTC